>NZ_JHQR01000256.1 GCF_014843825.1 Mesorhizobium silamurunense | reverse complement strand
CGGCGATCGCGGCCACCGGCGCGTCAGGCGTCGGCAGCGAGCGCTGGACAGCGTCGAAGCTCGGACCTGTGACAGCAGCGGGCTTGGCCGATGCCGTCAGCGCGGCCGCCATCGGCCGCAGGCCGAAGAAGGCGACAAGGAACACGACGACGATGAAGGCGCCGGCGTTGATCAGCGTGCCAGTGTATGTGCCGATCGAGGCGAGGATGCCCGGCTGGTCGACCGGCTCGCCGTCCAGCCCGTCGATGAACTCGACCGCCGAGACGTCGATGATGTCGCCGCGCTTCTCGTCGAAGCCGGTGGCGGAGGCCACCATCTTCTGGATGTCCGCAACACGCTTGGCGATCTGCTCGGGCGTGGCGTCCTTGCCGAGGATGGTCCTGAGCCGATCCTGGTTGACGACGACGGCGATCGACATCTTGGTCACCGAATAGCCGTTGGAGACGGTGGCGATCTTCTTGGAGTTGATCTCGTAGTTGGTGATCTCCTCCTTGCGGTCGTTCTGCGAGGAGGACTGCGGCCCTTCGGTCGTGGTCGTTTGCGTCTCGGGCAGGTTTTGCTCGACGCTGGCCGGGGTCGAGGCCTGCTTCTGGTTGCTGGCCTCGTTGGTGCGCACAGATTGCACCGAACGCTCGACGCGGGATTCGGGATCGAAGATCGTCTCCTCGGTCTGGCGGGTGTCGGTGTTGACGTCGGCCTTGACGCTGGCGCGGAAATTATCGGGACCGAGGTAAGGCGTCAGCGCGCGGCGGATGTTGTCGCCGATCTGCGCCTCGACCGTCTGCTCGACGCCGAGCGTGCGGGCGGCGCTGGTGTTGGAAGTGTCGTCGCCGGCCGCGAGCAGATTGCCGTTGGAATCGAGCACGGTGACCTTGTCGGCCGACAGACCGGGAACCGCAGCGGCGACCAGGTGGCGGATCGACTGCGCGCTTTTTTCGGCATCGACGCCGGCATAGCGGATGACCACCGAGGCCGAGGGCTGCTGTTCGTCGCGGCGGAAATTGGCGCGCTCGGACATGACGATGTGGACGCGCGCCGCCTTGACGCCGGCGATCGACTGGATGGTGCGCGCGATCTCGCCCTCCAGCGCGCGCACGCGGGTGATCTGCTGCATGAACGAGGTCAGGCCGAGCGAGCCGACATTGTCGAATAGCTCGTATCCGGCGTTGGCGCTGGTCGGCAGGCCTTTCTCGGCGAGCAGCATGCGCGCCTGCGCCGTGGTGCCGGCCGGCACCAGCACCGACGTTCCGTCGGCGCCGACATCGAAGCCGATGCCGGCCTCGCCCAGCACCAGGCCGATCTGGTTCACGTCGTTGCGGTCTAACCCGACATAGAGTGTCTCGTAGGCCGGACGGTTGAGATAGACCGAGGCGACGCCGATGACGGCCATGACCAGCGCGGCGATGCCGCCCATGAGAGCGAGACGCCTAACGCCGAATCCCCGGAGGTTAGCGATGAGGCTCTGGATCTGTTCCGGCACGATTCAAACCGCTCCCAGCATGACTGTCCGCCGGAAGACTAGACCGCGAAGCTTGTGCGAGGATGATAGTGCGTGCCGCCGAGCACCACGCGACATCCGGAAAGCACGGAAGCAGCGATCCGATGCGCAACAAAAAGGGCCGCGTCCAAGACGCGGCCCTGCGATGAAGGGTTTGCTTCTGCCGGAATATCAGCTCTTGAACAGGGCCAGGATCGACTGCGAGTTGCCGTTGGCGATCGACAGCGCCTGGATGCCAAGCTGCTGCTGCACCTGGAGGGCCTGCAGGCGGGTCGATTCCTTGTTCATGTCGGCGTCGACCAGAGCGCCAACGCCCTTGTCGATCGAGTCCGAGAGGTTGGAGAGGAAGCTCTTCTGGGTGTCGATGCGCGACTTGGCGGCGCCGAGATAGGCCGCGCCGGTGGCGAGCTTGGCAAGCGCGGTTTCAACGCTGTCGAGCGCGGTGTCGACGGCGGTGTCGGCGACAGCGGCGGCGCTCGGGTCGAAGAAGGTCGTGGCGAGCAGGCCGCCGACGATGCCGCCGGTGCCGGCCACGTCCAGGACCTGCGTGTCGGTGGCCTTCACGTCGATGGTATCGATCGAGACGGTTGTGCCGGTGCGGTTGTAGGAGGCGACGACATGCAGATCGGAGGCTGCGGTGCCATCATTCTGCAGCAGGTTCGAACCGGCATAGCTGGCATTGGTGACCGAGGACTTGATCTGGTCCTGGATGGCCTTGATTTCGGTGGCGATCTTCTGCTGGTTGTCCTGGCTGGCGCCGCGGGCGGTGACCAGCTTGGCCTTGATGGCGTCGACCTGATCCTTGATTTGGGTGATGGCGGTGTAGGCGGTGTCGACCTTGCCGGCGCCGAGGCCAAGCGCGTCCTGGACGGCCGAGAGCGCCTGGTTGTCGGACCGCATCGAGGTGGCGATCGACCAGTAGGCGGCGTTATCGGAAGCGGTGGCGACGCGATAGCCGGTCGAGATGCGGCCCTGTGTGGTTTCAAGCGCCTTGTTGGTGGCGTTAAGGCTCTGCAGCGCGGTCAGCGCGGCGGCGTTGGTCATGATACTTGCCAAGATACACCCCTTCTCAAAGCAGGCATGCCTCGTGCATGCCGGTCAACTCTCTGGCGGGGGGCGTCATGCCTGTCGACCAGCGGTCGGCCCGTCATAGCGATTGGTTAACCATAACTAGCGCGTCACGGTTAATGGCGCGTTAAAAGCCTGCCTTGAAACCGCAATGCGGTAGTATTTCTTAAGAGAAGCAGCGCGCCTCGGAGGGTAGCGGCGTCACAACGAAAATCGGGCCGCGCTGATGGCGCGGCCCGATCCAGATGCCTGAAGTCTGCTGGGCGATCAGCCGCGGAAGAGCGACAGGATCGACTGCGAGTTGCCGTTGGCGATCGACAGCGCCTGGATGCCGAGCTGCTGCTGGACCTGAAGGGCCTGCAGGCGGGTCGATTCCTTGTTCATGTCGGCGTCGACCAGAGCGCCGACGCCCTTGTCGATCGAGTCCGAGAGGTTCGACAGGAAGCTCTTCTGGGTGTCGATGCGCGACTTGGCGGCGCCGAGCGAGGCAGCGCCGGTGGACAGCTTGCCGAGCGCCGTTTCAACGGAACCCAGCGCGGTGTCGATGGCAGTGTCGGCGACAGCGGCGGCGCTCGGGTCGAAGAAGGTCGCGGCGAGCAGGCCGCCGACGATGCCGCCGGTGCCGGCGGTGTCGAGAACCTGCGTGTCGGCAGACGTCACCTTGATGGTGTCGATGGTGACGGTCGCGCCGGTGCGGTTGTACGAAGCAACGATGTTGAGGTCGGACGCGGCGGTGCCGTCGTTCTGCAGCAGGTTCGAGCCGGCGAAGTTGGCGTTGGTGACCGACGACTTGATCTGGTCCTGGATGGCCTTGATTTCGGTCGCGATCTTCTGCTGGTCTTCCTGGCTGGCGCCGCGGGCGGTGACCAGCTTGGTCTTGATCAGGTCGACCTGGTCCTTGATGTCGTTGATCGCGGTGTAGGCGGTGTCGACCTTGCCGGCGCCGAGGCCGAGCGAGTCCTGAACGGCCGAGAGCGCCTTGTTGTCGGACTTCATCGACGTGGCGATCGACCAGTAAGCGGCGTTGTCGCTGGCGGTGGCGACGCGGTAGCCGGTGGAAATGCGGGACTGGGTGATCTCGAGCTGCTTGTTGGTGTTGTTCAAGCTCTGCAGCGCGGTCAGCGCCGCGGAATTGGTCATGATACTGGCCATGGTACTCGTACCTTATTTTTACACGGATTTTTTTGACATACCGGCTTTTCCGGTATGACGGTGCGGCATCATGCCAATGATCGCTGAGACCCGATCACCCGCCATCTGCGAGCAATATGCGGGCAACTTCCTACCAAACGGCTAAACCGGACGGTTAATCGAAAATATATTGCGCGAAAATGGAGCGATGCATTGCCGCGTCGCCGGCGGGGCGGTCAGGTAAAGGACCGCACCAGGCTGCCGACCAGAAGGTTCCAGCCGTCGATCAACACGAAAAACAGGATCTTGAACGGCAGCGAAACCACCGTCGGCGGCAGCATCATCATGCCCATGGCCATGGTGACGGTGGCGACGATGAGATCGATGACGAGGAAGGGCAGCACGATCAGAAAGCCGATCTCGAAGCCGCGCCGGATCTCCGAGATCATGAAGGCGGGCACCAGGATGCGCAGGTCGACGGTGTCGCGCGAGACCGTCTGGCCGCGCTCGCGGGCGAGATCGGCAAAGAGGTCGAAATCCTTGTCGCGCACATTGTGCAGCATGAAGGCGCGGAACGGATCCGAGATCTTGTCGAAGGCTTCGGCCTGGGTGATCTGATTGTCCATCAGCGGCTTGACGCCCGTGTTCCAGGCCTGATCGAAGGTCGGCGCCATGACATAGAAGGTCATGAACAGCGACAGCGAGATCAGGATCAGGTTGGCGGGCGTCGACTGCAGGCCGATGCCGGTGCGCAGGATCGAGAAGGCGATGACGAAGCGGGTGAAGCTCGTCACCATGATCAGCAGGCCCGGCGCCACCGAAAGCACGGTGAGCAGGCCGAACATCTGGATGAGGTAGCCGACCGTGGTGCCGTCGGCCTTGCCGATGCCGCCGAGATCAAGCTGCTGGGCCGCGGCGACGGAGGTGGTGACGACGATCAGCGCCGTGGCGGTGAGGAACTTTCTCATTCGAGCAGCATCGTCCTGATGAGAACCTGTTTGACGTGGCCGCCGCTGCGCAACGCCGCTCGCTCGTCGAGATCGGCCTTGAGATGCTGGTAGCCGCTGGCGCCTTCGATCTGATGCATCTTCAGCGTGCGTACATATGCGAGCAGGTCCTGGTGGATCTGTTCGGTCATTTCCGGCGGCTGCGGCGCGTCGTAGAGCACCGATGCCTCCAGTCTTATCCAGACTTCGCTGGGCGAGGCGAGATTGGTGGTGATCGGCGCCAGCTGAACCACGGCAGGTCCGGCAACCGGCTTGCCGGCGTCGACGGGTTTCTCCGGGCTGCCGGCGTTCTCCGGCGCGGCAGGAACCGGTGCCGGCGCTTCTCCCTGCTTGAGATAGCCGCCGGAAACCCAGCCCATGCCGACGGCCGCGCCCGTCATGACAAGGAGCGCGGCGAGCTGGATCACCAGGGAGGGTCCCTTCTTGGGCTGTGCCTGCTCGACATTTGCCACGACAGCGGTCTCCCCGGCCTAGAAAGGAAGAACCTGGTCAAGGATCTGCTGACCGTAGGCCGGCTGCTGGACCTCGCTCACGCGTCCGCGCCCGCCATAAGAGATGCGTGCCTCGGCGATACGCTCGTAGGGAATCGTATTTTCGGCGCCGATATCGGAGGGACGCACCATGCCGGCGATGGTGAGGACCCGAAGCTCGTAGTTGACGCGCACTTCCTGCGAGCCCCTGATCATCAGGTTGCCGTTCGGCAGCACTTCGGTGACGACGGCGGCGACATTGAGCTCGAGATTCTCCGAGCGCTTGATCTCGCCGTCGGCGTTGGTCTCGGTGCTGGAGCTCAGGCCGGCATCGCCCTTGCCGCTGGTGCTTTTGCCGTCCCAACCGAGCGTGACGTCGTAGCCGAGCTTGCGCGCGGCGGTGCGGCTGCGGTCGTTCTGGTTCTTGAAATTGGCCTTGTCGTTGAGCTTGATGTTGACGGTCAGGATGTCGCCTTCCCGCAGCGCTCGCGGATCGGTGAAGAGCCTGCTCTGGCGGTCGTCCCACAGCGAGAATTTCTTCACGGGTGCGGCCGGCGGCTCCGGATAGCTGTAGGGGGCCCCTCCGCCGTTGCCGATGCCGGAGCCGACCGGCGAGAGCGCAGGTTCCCGGCCGACCTCCTTGAGATCGGTGCCGCAGCCGGACAGTGCCGTCGCCGCGGCAAGGACGAGCAATTTCAATTTCATGACGGATCAACCCTTCGCGCCGCGCTGGCCATGATGCCGGTGAGCGTCGCCGCCGCCTTCTGGTCCATTTCGTTAAGGATGACGCCGGCCTTGCGCGCATCGAGCTTCATCAGAATGGCCGCCGCGAGCTCGGCATTGACCATCGCCAGGCGCTCGGCCGCGGCGTCGGGCTTCATGCCGGCATAGATCTTGACCACGCTGTCCTCGGCGCGCGCCAGGAACACCTCGCGGCGCTTCAGCCATTGCTCGTACTCGGCCCGCTTGTCCTCCAGCGCCTTCATGCGCTGGTCGATTCCGGCCTGGAGCTGCTTCAGCTCCTCGGCCTGCAAGGCGTAGCGGCGGTCGCGCGCGGCATCGGCGATGTTGGAGCAGAAGCGCTGGATCTCGCTTTCGTCCGGCGCCTTTTCGCGCACGAGCTGGGCCGGCGGAGCCGGCGCCTGTCCACCGGGCAGCACCTGGCGGACTTCATCCGCGCGGCCGGCCGTGCCGCCCGCCAGCGCAACGATTGCGGCAGCGGCGAGGAGGCTCATTCCGGGATGAAGTCTCTGGCTACGATGACGTCTCTGGCCAGGATGAAGCCTCGGGCGACGATGCGGTCTTGAGGAGAAAAGCTCGATCATCGGCGTGCCTATTGCAGAACCAGGTCGGCCTGCAGGGCGCCGGCCGACTTGATGCCTTGCAGGATGGCGATGATGCCGTCGGGCTTCACGCCCAGACGATTGAGACCGGAGACAAGCGTTTCGAGATCGGGGCCGTCGAGCACGGCGACGCGGGCGTCAGGTCGCGAGGCCTCGATGGCGGTGAAGGGTTCGATCGCGGTCTCGCCCTTGGAGAAGGGCTCCGGCTGAACCACTTTCGGCGCTTCGGTGATGCGCACTGTGAGCGTGCCGTGGCTGATCGCGACGCGCGAGATCCTGACGTTGTTGCCGATGACGATAGTCCCGGTGCGTTCGTCGATGACGACGCGGGCAGGCGCATCCGACTCGACGACCAGGTTTTCGATCTCCGCATAGAAGCGCGCGGCCGATACGTTCTTCGGCCGCCTGATCTGCACGGTGCGGGCATCGCGCTCGGCCGCGACGCGCACGCCGAAGCGCTGCGAGGTGTAATCGTTGATGGCGTCAGCGATGCGGATGGCGGTCGAGAAATCCGGATTGCGCAATTGCAGCGTCAGCACGCCCTGGTCGTCGAACTCGGCGGGCACCGAGCGCTCGACGATGGCGCCGTTCGGCACGCGGCCTGCGGTGGGCACGCCTTGCGTCAATTGCTCGGCTTGGCCCTTGGCGACGAAGCCCCCCACGATGACCGAGCCTTGTCCAACGGCATAGATCTCGCCGTCGGCGGCCTTGAGCGGCGTCATAACCAGCGTGCCGCCGGCAAGCGAGGTGGCATCACCCATCGAGGAGACGTCGATGTCGATGCGCGCGCCCGACTGGACGAAGGGCGGCATGTTGGCGGTGACGATGACCGCGGCGACGTTCTTGGCGCGCGCGCTGCCGCCTTCGGTGGCGATGCCGAGGTTTTCCAGCATGGCGCGGATCGACTGTTCGGTGAAGGGCGAGTTGCGCAGGCTGTCGCCGGTTCCCGCGAGGCCGATCACCAGGCCGTAGCCGACGAGCTGGTTGTCGCGTGCGCTCTGCAGCTGGGCGATGTCCTTGATGCGAGCGGCGACCTGGCCGGGCGGCAGCGTGCTCGGTCCCGTCGAAACGCGGAACATGCGCGTGGTGGTGGCCGGATCGTATTCGGGGTCGTCATAGACGCCGCCATTCTTCAAGGCCAGCTCGCGCTTGGCCTTGGGCGTGAGCCCATCGGCGAATGCGGGCTGAAGACCGATCGCGGCGCTCAGCAGAAGTGCGAAGGCGCGCATCACGATGCGCCGACCCGAACGGTGCCGTCGGCCATCACCGTGCCGGAGATGATCTTGCCGCTGTCAACGTTGCGGATCTTGATCTGATCGCCGGCAGCGCCCGGCTGCAGCGTCACGCCGGCTGCCGAGATGGTCAGCGCGCCGGCCGTGAAATAGACCTGCACGGAAGCGCCCTGTTCGACCAGCCACGCATCGCGGATGGCGGCCACCGGAATGTAGCGGCCGGGCAGAAGCGTGCGCTTGGCGACCTTGCCCTGGAGTTCTTCGGATCGCGTCGCCATGCCGTCCGGCTTGTGCTTGCCTGGGACCAGCGTCACCTGCTTCAGCGCGGCGAGCTCGATCGCCTCGCCGGGATAGATGACCCGGTTGGGAATCAGCACGGCCTCGCCGACCGCCTGACTGGCGGCGATCTGGTTGGCCGACTCTCCGCCCGTCTCTTGCGCAAGCGCCGGCATGCCGCCCGCGACCAGCGCAAGGGCCAGCGCGGCGCGGCGGAATGCAGGGCAGGAGATCGGCGTCGCCATTATCCGTTACCTGATGTTCTTGGAGACCACCGAGGCCATATCGTCGGCGGCCTGGATGACCTTGGAATTCATTTCATAGGCGCGCTGCGCCGAGATCAGCTCGGTGATTTCCTTGACCGGATCGACGTTGGAGGACTCCAGATAGCCCTGTTCGATGGTGGCGAAGCCAGGATCGCCTGGAACGCCGACATTGGCCGGACCGGAGGCAGCCGTCTCCTGGAACAGATTGTCGCCGAGCGGCGCCAGGCCCGCCTCGTTGGCGAAGTTGGCGATCTGGAGCTGGCCGAGAAGCTGGAGATTGGTCTGGCCGTCGATGCGGGCAAAGACCTGGCCGGTCTTATTGACGATCACCTCGACCGCGTCGGTCGGCACGGTGATCGCCGGAATGACGTTGGCGCCGTCGACGGTGACCAACTGCCCGGTGGCATTGGTGTTGAAAGCGCCGGCGCGGGAGTAAAGCGTGCTGCCGTCGGCGCCTTCGATCTGGAACCAGCCCCTGCCGGTCAACGCCAGGTCGAAGCTGTTGCCGGTGCTGGTCAGTTCGCCCTGCGTGTGGACGTTGCGCACGGCCGTCGTCTTGACGCCGAGACCGATCGAGACACCTTCGGGCACCAACGAGGTGTTGGAGCGGTTGGGCACCCCTTGAGTGCGGTCGACCTGATAGAGCAGGTCCGAGAATTCCGCCCGCGCCCGCTTGTAGCCGGTGGTGTTGATGTTGGCGATGTTGTTGGCGATGACTTCCAGATTGGTCTGCTGGGCATTCATGCCGGTCGCGGCGATGGCAAGGGCTTTCATGACGCGGTCCTAGATATTCATGCGACTGATTTCGAGGTAGGCCGAGACGACCTTGTCGCGGATGGCGATGGTCGTCTGCAGCGCCTGCTGGGCGCTCAGCACCGCATCCACCACCTGGCGGGTGTCGGCATCGCCCTTGAGCGCCTGGATCGACGTCTGCTCCGCGTTCTGCAGCGTGTTGACGGTCTTCGTCGCGGCGTGGCTGAGGACTTCGGCGAAGCTGCTGCCGACGCTTTCGCTTGCCTGTGTCCCGACACCGCCCTGAAGCAGGCCGGGCGAGGCGGCCTCCGCGCCGTCGATTGCCGGTTTGAACTGTAGTGCCCCGATACCGCCGATCATTGCTGGTTCCTCATCAGGTCGATGGTCATGGAAATTAGATCGCGAGCCTGCTTGATGACCTGCAGGTTGGCCTCGTAGGAGCGGTTCGCCTCGCTCATGTCCGCCATTTCGACCAGCACGTTGACGTTGGGCATCTTCACGTACCCTTTTTCGTCGGCGGCCTCGTTGCCGGGCTGGAACTCGATGGGGAAGTCCGACGGGTCGCGCGCGATCGAGCTCACCTCGACCAGCGAGCCGCCGCTCGCGCGGTCGAGCTCGGACTGGAAGGTGATCGTCTTGCGGCGATAGGGATCGGCGCCCGGCGCGTTGCCCGTCGACTGCGCGTTGGCGAGATTCTCCGACACCACGCGCAGGCGCTCCGACTGGGCGCCAAGGCCGGATGCCGCGACTTTGAGGGCTGCGGTCAGCGCGTCCATGGTCAGCTCTTCACCACCATCGTCATCATCGAATGGAAGGCTTTGACGATCGCCGTGTTGAGCTCGAAGGAGCGGCGCACTTCACCGGCCTTCATCAGTTCGTCCTCGAGCACCACCGTGTTCTTCGACGGCATGATCGAGCCGGTGGCCTCTTCCGGCTTGACGTTGAAGCCGGCATTGGTCGCCTCCGCGCCGAGATGGCCGGCCTCGGTGGCCTTCAACGTCACCGCGGTCCGGTCGAGAACCTTTTCGAACGGTTCGACGTCGTTTGCCGTGTAGCCCGGCGTGTTGGCGTTGGCGATGTTGGAGGCGATCGCCGACTGGCGCACGGCCAGCCATTGCGACTGCCGGGTGGCGAGGTCAAAGAGGTTGACGGGTTCCATGGGACTCTCCGGGCGAGTACGCACAGACTAGGCCGCCAGTCTTGCGCGGACCTTGCGCGGGACGAGCCCCGCGGCCGGTCACCTGGAAAGCTCCATCACCTTGTTGGCGTCCGTGACGATGACCCATTTGCCGCCGCGCTGCTCGATCGAGGCGACGCGGCTGGCATCGGGCAGGACCGATCCGCGCTGGACGATCCACAAGCCGGTTTCGTCCTCGACCATGGCGCGACCGTTGGCGACATGCACCATCTTGAATTCCGATGCGGCAGGGAAGGGCTGCTCGTCGGGCGCCGGCGCGGAGGCCGGGTCGTCCCGCACTGTTCCGGTGGCAAGCAGGTCGATGTCGGCATTGGGAACGTCCTTGGCCGTCAGCGGTCCGCTGCGTTCGACCGCAACGCCGCCGCCCGCGCGTCCGGAATTGCTGCCGCTGCCGCCGAACTTGATGGTCTGCACGCCGAACTGCTCCTGATTGAAGAAGATGTACCAGGGAAACAGCGCGCAGATCAGGCCGAGCGTGATGCCGAGCGCGGCGACGAGGAAATCGCTGCGCCGGTCCGCTTTCCTGTTGACCAGGCGCGGGAATTCGGCCCGCGGCGGCTGCGGCCACTCCACCTTCTTCGGGAACAGTCCATTGATCAGCGAGTCGCGGCTGGCGTCGGCCTCCTCGGCGGCCTTGGCCTCGGCGATCATCTCGCGCAGCATGCGCTCGGTCTGCTGCAGATCAGTCTCCCTGATCGCCATTCTGCTTCCCCTTGAGATGGCGGGCGAGGTCGGCGAACGGATCGGTCGATGCGCGATCCTTCGGCGACTGCGTGAGCGCCTCGTAGATCAGCGGCACCTGGCGCACGGCGATGTCGAGCTCGGCGTCGGCACCGCCCTGATAGGCGCCTAGCAGTCGGATGTCGCGCGTGTCCTCGAAGCGCGCGATCATCGCCTTCAGCCTGGTCACCAGCATGCGCTGCTCGGCGCTCCAGGCCTTGTCGGCGAGACGCGAGATCGACGACAGCGGGTTGACCGGCGGGTAGCGTCCTTGTTCGGCGATCGCGCGGTCGAGAACGACATGACCATCGAGGATGCCGCGAACCGAATCGGCCACCGGATCGTTGTGGTCATCGCCATCGACCAGCACCGAGATGATGGCGGTGATCGAGCCTTTGCCCTCGGCACCCGGTCCCGCCCGCTCGAGCAGCTTCGGCAGGTCGGTGAAGACCGAGGCAGGGTAGCCGCGCGCGACCGGCGGCTCGCCGGTCCCTGTCGCCACCTCGCGCAGCGCGTGGGCAAAGCGGGTGATCGAATCCAGCACCAGGAGCACGCGATGGCCCTGGTCGCGGAAATGTTCGGCCACGCGCATGGCGGTGTCGGGCGCGCGCCGGCGCATCATGGCGCTCTCATCGCTGGTGGCGACGACGGCGACGGTCTTGGCCATGCTGTCGGCGCCGATCGTGTCCTCGAGGAATTCGCGCACCTCGCGGCCGCGTTCGCCGATCAGCGCCACGACCACCGTGTCGAAGGCCTCG
>NZ_JHQR01000257.1 GCF_014843825.1 Mesorhizobium silamurunense | reverse complement strand
TCGGCGAGCCGGCGCGCGTAGCGGATGCGGGCGGCACCGCCCGGACGCGAGTCGACGCAGACGAGAACCCGTTCGCCGGCGGCCCACGGTCCCGGAATGGCATGCGACTGCATGTGGTTGAGCAGTTGCTCGTCGACGCGCTGGGCGGTGCGCCTCAGCGCCAGCTCGCGCAGCGCCGTCAGATTGCCCGGCGAGAAATAGTTCTCGATCGCGCGCTGGGCGGTGTCGGGGAAATACACCTTGCCTTCCTGCAGCCTCTGGATCAGGTCGTTGGGCGTGAGGTCGATGACCTCGATGTCGTCGGCTTGGTCGATGATGGAATCGGGAACCGTCTCACGCACCCTGACGCGGGTGATCTGCGCGACGACGTCGTTCAGGCTCTCGACATGCTGGATGTTGAGCGTGGTGTAGACATCGATGCCTTGCGACAGGATTTCCTGCACATCGAGGTAGCGCTTGGGGTGGCGGCTGCCGGGCGCGTTGGTGTGGGCGAGTTCATCGACCAGGACCAGCGCCGGTCGGCGTTTCAGGATGGCGTCGATGTCCATCTCGTCGAGGGTGCGACCCCTGTACTCGACCTCGTGGCGCGGGATCACCTCATAGCCGTCGACCAGCGCCTGGGTTTCCTTGCGGCCGTGCGTTTCGACGACGCCGATGACGACGTCGACACCGTCGACGCGGCGGGCGCGGCCCGCCATCAGCATCTCGTAGGTCTTGCCGACGCCGGGTGCGGCGCCGAGGAATATGCGCAAGTGGCCGCGGCCCTCCCGCTCGGCGTGCTCGAGCAGCGCGTCGGGAGAGGGTCTGGTTTCGTGGTTGGTCCTGTCGTCGGGCATCAAGTCCAATCATGAATTGCGCCGGGGATCGTGTCGATCCCCGGCGCGGTGCTGACTATTTCAGGTCGTCCAGCGCGAGATTGAGGGCGAGCACGTTGACCACCGGCTCACCCATGAAGCCCAGCTCGCGATCCTCGACATGGCTGTCGACAAGTGATTTCACCTTGGCCTCATCGATGCCGCGAGCCTTGGCAACCCGCGGCACCTGGAAATAGGCGTCCTCCGGGCTGATGTCAGGATCGAGGCCGCTGCCCGAGGCGGTGACAAGGTCGATCGGAACCGGCGCGTTCGGGTTCTGCGCCTTCAGCTTCTCGGCATCACCCTTGATGCGCTCGATCAGCTTCGGATTGGTCGGGCCGAGATTGGCGCCGCTGGAGGCGGCGGCGTTGTAACCGTCGCCGGCGGCCGACGGCCGGCCATGGAAATAGCGGTCGCTGGCGAAAGCCTGGCCGATCAATTCCGAGCCGACGACCTTGCCGTTCTTCTCGATCAGGCTGCCATTGGCCTGCTTGGGAAACAGCGCCTGGGCGATACCGGTCATGCCGATCGGATAGATGAGGCCGGTCAGCACCGTGAAGAAGACGATCATGACGATCGCGGGTCTGAGTTGCTTGAGCATTGGAGCAATTCCTTATGCGAGGCCGAGGGCCGTGACGACCAGGTCGATCGCCTTGATGCCGACGAAGGGCACGACGATGCCGCCAAGGCCGTAGACGAGCAGGTTGCGGGTGAGCAGCGCGCCGGCGCCGATGGCGCGGTATTTCACGCCTTTCAGCGACAGCGGGATGAGCGCAATGATGATCAGCGCGTTGAAGATGATGGCCGATAGGATGGCGCTCTGCGGCGTCGCCAGATGCATGATGTTGAGCGCCTGCAGCGGCCCGGCGGATTGACCGGGCGCGACGTAGAAGACCGCGAACATCGCCGGGATGATGGCAAAGTACTTGGCCACGTCGTTGGCGATCGAGAAGGTGGTCAACGAGCCGCGCGTCATCAGCAGCGCCTTACCGATCTCGACGATCTCGATCAGCTTGGTCGGATCGCTGTCGAGGTCAACCATGTTGCCGGCCTCGCGCGCGGCGACCGTGCCGGTGTTCATGGCGACGCCGACATCGGCCTGGGCGAGCGCCGGCGCGTCGTTGGTGCCGTCGCCGCACATGGCGACCAGCTTGCCCTTGGCCTGTTCCTCGCGGATCAGCGACAGCTTGTTCTCAGGCGTCGCCTGGGCGAGGAAGTCATCGACGCCGGCTTCGGCGGCGATCGCCGCCGCGGTCAGCGGGTTGTCGCCGGTGATCATCACCGTGCGGATGCCCATCTTGCGCAGCTCCGCGAAACGCTCGCGGATGCCGCCCTTGACGATGTCCTTGAGGTGGACGATGCCGAGCAGGCGCCCGTCGCGCTCGACCGCCAGCGGCGTGCCGCCGGCCTTGGCGATCTCGTCGGCAACGGCCTGGAGATCGCGGATCGTCTCGCTCGTCGGACGCGTGCCATGGGCGGCGAGGGTCGCCTGATTTACGTGAGCCAACACCGCGTCGACCGCGCCCTTGCGCACCGAGGAGCCGTCGATGTCGACACCGCTCATGCGAGTCTGCGCGGTGAAGGGCACGAAGGCCGCGTGCAAGGTCGCCATGTCGCGGGCACGGATGGCGTATTTTTCCTTGGCCAGCACGACGATCGAGCGGCCTTCCGGCGTTTCGTCGGCCAGCGAGGCCAACTGCGCGGCATCGGCCAGCTCCTGTTCGGTGACGCCCTTGACCGGACGGAATTCGGTCGCCTGACGGTTGCCGAGCGTGATGGTGCCGGTCTTGTCGAGGAGCAGCGTGTCGA
Organism: Mesorhizobium silamurunense; assembly: GCF_014843825.1. Lineage (GTDB taxonomy): Bacteria > Pseudomonadota > Alphaproteobacteria > Rhizobiales > Rhizobiaceae > Mesorhizobium > Mesorhizobium silamurunense. The sequence goes on along the minus strand of NZ_JHQR01000257.1, from coordinate 7,294 downwards.
CGTCGCCGGCGGCCTCGACGGCGCGGCCGGACATGGCGAGCACGTTGAAGCGCACCAGGCGGTCCATGCCGGCGATGCCGATGGCCGACAGCAGCGCGCCGATCGTGGTCGGGATCAGCGTCACGAACAGAGCGACGAGGATCGTCACCGAGATATAGCCGCCCGAGTAGGAAGCGAAGCTCGGGATGGTCGCGGTCGCCAGGACGAAGATCAGCGTCATGCCGACCAGCAGGATGTTGAGCGCGATCTCGTTCGGCGTCTTCTGGCGTTCCGCGCCTTCGACCAGCGAAATCATGCGGTCGAGGAAGGTCTGGCCGGAGGCGGCGGAAATGCGCACGCGGATCCAGTCGGACAGCACCTGGGTGCCGCCGGTGACGGCCGAGCGGTCGCCGCCGGATTCGCGGATGACGGGCGCGGATTCGCCGGTGATCGCCGCCTCGTTGACGGATGCCACGCCTTCGATCACCTCGCCGTCGGAGGGAATGATGTCGCCGGCTTCGACGAGCACGATGTCGCCGACCATCAGGCTGGTGCCGGGCACCAGCTTGAACTTCGAACGATCCTCGCCGTTGACGAGCAGCTTGGCCTGGGTCTCGGTGCGCGCCTTGCGCAGCGAGTCGGCCTGCGCCTTGCCGCGGCCCTCGGCCACGGCTTCGGCGAAATTGGCGAACAGCACGGTGAACCACAGCCAGATGATGATCTGCAGGGTGAAGCCGAGATCGCCGCCGCCGGCGATCAGGTCGCGGATGAAAAGCGCGGTGGTGAGCAGCGAGACGACCGCGACGACGAACATCACCGGATTGCGGATCAATGTGCGCGGATCGAGCTTGCGGAAGGCACCGCCGATGGCGGGCACCAGGATGCGGGCATCCAGAATGCTCGCGGATTTGGACTGGCTCATTTCGAGGCTCCAGTATCGGTGATGTTGGACGGCGCCGGGTGTTCGGTCTTCGGCAACAGATGCGGAAGAGCGGAAGCCAGCAGCCACAGCACGAACAGCACCGCTGCCATGCCGAGGAAGGTGGAAAGCGTCGGGAAAGGACGAGGCTTCTCGTTCCCTCCGTCATCGGGCCTTCCGTCACCGGGTTGGTGACGATCGTGCCGACGTATGTTGTTGAACCAGGGCATGGTCATCTCAGAAGGTCTGTCCGTGGATCATCGCCAGGTGCTCGACGATCGGACCGACGGCGAGCGACGGGAAGAAGGTGAGGCCGCCGACGATGATGATGACGCCGACCAGCAGGCCGACGAACAGCGTGCCGTCGGTCGGGAAGGTGCCGGCGGAGGCGGGCACGGTCTTCTTCGCGGCCAGCGAGCCGGCGATGGCTAAAGCCGGGATGATGACCAGGAAGCGGCCCATCAGCATGCCGAGGCCCAGCGTGATGTTGTACCAGGGCGTGTTGCCGGAGAGGCCGCCGAAAGCCGAGCCGTTGTTCGCGGCAGCCGAGGTATAGGCATAAAGCACCTCGGCGAAGCCGTGCGGGCCGCCATTGGCCATCGAGGCCACGGCGCTCGGCAGGACCACGGCGATTGCCGTGAAGACCAGCATCGCGAACGGCAGGCAGAGGATGGCAAGCATCGCCATCTTGACCTCCTTGGCCTCGATCTTCTTGCCGAGATATTCGGGCGTGCGACCGACCATGAGGCCAGCGACGAAGACGGCGACGACGACGAACATCACGATGCCGTAGAAGCCGGCGCCGACGCCGCCGACGATCACCTCGCCGAGCTGCATGTTGATGAGCGGGATCATGCCGCCGAGCGCGGTGAAGGAATCATGCATGGCGTTGACGGCGCCGCAGGAGGCCGCCGTGGTGATGACCGCGAACAGAGCCGACAAGGCGATGCCGAAGCGCGTTTCCTTGCCTTCCATGTTGCCGCCGTCGATGCCGAGCGCATGGACCAGCGGATTGCCGGCGGCCTCGGCCCAGTAGCAGACTGTAACGCCGATGAGGAACAGCACGCCCATCGAGGCGAAGATCGCCCAGCCCTGGCGCTGGTTGCCGACCATGCGGCCGAAGACATTGGTGAGAGCAGCGCCGATCGCGAAGATCGACAGCATCTGGATCAGGTTGGAGACCGCGTCCGGATTCTCGAACGGATGCGCGGCGTTGGCGTTGAAAAAGCCGCCGCCATTGGTGCCGAGCATCTTGATGGCGACCTGCGAGGCGACCGGCCCGAGCGCGATGGTCTGCTTGGCGCCTTCCAGCGTGGTGGCGTCGACATACGGCCCAAGCGTCTGCGGCATGCCCACCCACACATAGGCGAGCGTCAGCACGATGCAGAGCGGCAAGAGCACATAGAGCATGGTGCGGGTGAGATCGACCCAGAAATTGCCGATCGACCTGCCCGAAGCGCGGGCGAAACCACGGATCAAGGCAATCGCGATGGCAATGCCGCTGGCGGCAGAGACGAAGTTCTGGACGGTAAGGCCGGCCATCTGCACGAGATAGGACATCGTGCTTTCGCCGCCGTAGTTCTGCCAGTTGGTGTTGGTGACGAAGCTGACGGCGGTGTTGAAGGCGAGCCCGGCCTCGATCGCTGTCATGCCCGCGGGGTTATAGGGCAGGGCGCCCTGCAGCCGCTGCAGCGCGTAGAGAACCAGGAAGCCGGCGAGATTGAAGAGCAGCATGCCGGTCGCGTAGATGGCCCAATGCTGTTCTTCCTTCTCGCTCGTGCCTGCGAGGAGATAGAGCCCGCGCTCGATCGGGACGAGCACCGGCGACAGAAAGGTGCGATCACCGCTGAAGACGCGGTGGATATAGCCGCCGAGCGGCTTCACGAGCAAAAGCAGGATCCCGCAATAGACGAGGATCTGTATCCAGCCATTTATAGTCATGATGAGTTCTCCGCGTGCCCGTCAGAAGCGCTCTGGGCGGATGAGCGCGTAAGTGAGGTAGGCAAGCAGGAACAAGGTCACCGCGCCGCCGAGGATGTAATCGAAAAGCATGGCCTGATCCTTCTGCTTAGATTCTGTCGCAGGCTTTGACGTAGGCTAAGGACAGGGCGAAGAACAAAATCCCGATCCCGAGAACAATAAGGTCCATTGCAGACGTTCCTTTTTTCGCTTGTACTTTTCCGCTCTCGAGAAGTGTGGCAAAACCACGAACAGACACACGCCATCTCGCCAGTGGCGGCGGTCAAAGCTTCTTGTCGGAGCGGAATATGGACCCGATCGCCATAAAGGTTCGAGACGGGGCGGGAGGGAAAGAAATAGGAATCTTATAAAGGTTTTGCGCTCGGCAACGCCGGGTCTCCGATCATCGACAGGTGACGTGCATTTTGCCCGCAGCCGGACCCACCTTTGCGGGATGGCAACAGCCTTCCGGTCGACGAGTCGGTCCCCTGCATTGCTGGGCAAAATCAGCTGTAACTACCTTACCTGCCTGTGTTACTTTCCTACATATCCGCCTCCAGGCGACAGCCGTTTGTTGATGGGCGGTGCAGCAGCAGGCCTCGATTTTTGAGTAAAGGCTGAGGCAGCGGCCTGCGACGCGATGGTGGGCAGGCGCAAGGAACGGCGGAGCGCAAAACATGGCGGAGACCGGATGACCGAAGCTGACGCCCAGGAGCTGCGAATTTCGAGCGAGGAAGGCGACGGGCACGACCATGTCCGGCGCTTCCCGGACATCATTTCGCAGGTGAAGGACAGTTACGCGGATTTGCGCCCGGCCGAGCGCCGCGTCGCCGATGTCGTGCTCGACGACGTCAAATATGCGGTCGATGCGTCCAATGCCGCGCTGGCGCAACGCGCCCAGGTCAGCGAGCCGACCGTCACCCGTTTCTGCCGCGCCATCGGCTGCGAGGGCGTTCGCGATTTCAAGCTGAAGCTGGCGCAGAGCCTGGTCGTCGGCGCGCTCTATCTCAGCACCAAGCCTCAACCCTCGAATGGCGACAGCGGCATGCCGTTCTGGAGTGCCGTTTTCGGCGAGGCGCGCCGCGCGCTGCAGGAGGCGGAACGGCAGATCGATCCAGGGCAGTTGCAGAAGGCGGCGGAGCTGATCGCCAAGGCGCGGCAGGTCACGGTGTTCGGCCTCGGCGGCAGCTCGTCGGCGCTGGCGCAGGAGACGCAATACCGCCTGTTCCGCTACGGCATCACGATCAGCGCGCAATGCGATCCGTATCTGATGCGCATGACGGCTTCGACGCTGAAGCCAGGCGATCTGGTGATCGCGATCTCGGCAACCGGCCGTACCCGGGAAGTGATCGAGGCGGTGGGGCTTGCCAAGCATTATCGCGCCAACGCCATCTGCGTCACGGCGCCGGACACCGAACTGACGCGCGTCTGCGATGTGCGGCTGACGATGGCGGTTCCCGAATATCCCGACACGCTGAAGCCGACCGCTTCGCGCTACGCCTTTCTGGCGGCCATCGACCTTCTTGCGGTGGCGTCCGCCTACGAGCTCGACGGCTCGGCGCGCGAGACGGTGCGCCGCATCAAGTACAACGCCCAGATCCATCGGACGGGGAAGGAGATGGAGCCGCTCGGGGATTGAGGTGGTCGATATTCGGGTGAGGCCGGCCTGCAAATGGCGGTCTCCTGCGCTTCCGGTGCTCACGTACCTTAAGTACGCTCCGCTCCGGTTCTCGGGGCCCATCATTTTCGGCGCGTCCTGACCCGAATCTCGGCCACCTCAAAGCGCATTTCCTTGGGCGTCGCCGGTGGGCTTGGCGGTGCCAGTCGACTTTCGGAGGACGGAACAAAATGCTCGACATCGCACCATCGCAACAGGCGGCTACCTGGCTCGGCTCGTTCGGCCGGGCGCTCGAGGCCGGCGACATCGAGGCGGCGACGAACCTTTTCGTTGAGGATTGCTACTGGCGCGACCTGCTCACCTTCACATGGAACATAAAAACCATGGAGGGCCAGGCGGCGATCCGCGAGATGCTGAAGGCAACGCTGTCGGTAGCGAAGCCGTCGCATTGGCGTCTGTCGGGCGAAGCAAGTGTCGACGACGGCATCATCGAAGCCTGGTTCAGCTTCGAGACGGCCGTGGCGCGGGGCGAGGGGATATTGCGGCTCCAGGACGGCCGCTGCCGCACGCTGTTCACGGCGATGAGCGAGCTCAAGGGTTTCGAGGAACAGAAAGGTCCGGACCGGCCGCTCGGCATCCGCCACAAGGCCGATCCCGAACGCGAGACCTGGGCCGAAGCCAGAGCGCGCGAGGCGCGCGACCTCGGCGTGCACGAGCAGCCCTATTGCCTGGTGATAGGCGGCGGCCAGGGCGGCATCATGCTGGGCGCTCGGCTGCGGCAGCTCGGCGTGCCCACTGTCATCATCGAGAAGAACGCGCGCGCCGGCGATTCCTGGCGCAACCGCTACCGCTCGCTCGTTCTGCACGACCCGGTCTGGTACGACCATCTGCCCTACATTCCGTTCCCGGAAAACTGGCCGGTCTTCACGCCCAAGGACAAGATGGGCGACTGGCTGGAAATGTATGCCCGCGTCATGGAGCTGAATTACTGGGTCGCCGCCAAATGCATCAGCGCCGCCTATGACGAGGTCGAGAAGGCCTGGACGGTGGTCGTCGACCGCGTCGGCCAGCGCATCACGCTGAAGCCGAAGCACATCGTCTTCGCCACCGGCGCCTATGGACCGCCGCGGCAGATCGAGCTGCCGGGCGCGGACAGCTTCAAGGGCGAGCTCCTGCATTCCAGCCAGTATTCCACCGGCGAGAAATTCCGCGGCAAACGCGTCGCGGTGATCGGGGCGGCAAGCTCGGGCCACGATGTCAGCGTCGATCTCTGGGAGGCAGGCGCCAAGGTCACCATGGTGCAACGCTCGCCGACGACGGTGGTGAAGTCCGACACGCTGATGGAGGTCGGCTTCGAGATCTTTTCCGAAAAAGCGCTAGCGCGCGGCATCACCACCGACAAAGCCGACATGATCGTCGCCTCGACGCCGTTCGCGCTGGTGCCGAAAGGCCAGCGGGCGCTCTACGATGTCATCAGGGAGCGCGACGCCGAATTCTACAAGCGCCTCAGCGACAGCGGCTTCGCCATCGACTTCGGCGAGGACGAGACGGGGCTGCTGATGAAGGCCTACCGTACCGGTTCCGGCTTTTACATCGATGTCGGTGCCTGCGAGCTGATCCTTAACGGCGAGATCGCGTTCAAGAGCGGCGTCGGCATCAAGTCGCTGACGCCGAACGGCATCCTGTTCGAGGACGGCAGCGAGCTCGCCGTCGACGCGATCGTCTGCTGCACCGGCTACCAGTCGATGAACGAGACGGTGGCGGGGATCGTCTCGCGCGAGGTCGCCGACAAGGTCGGTCCGTGCTGGGGCCTCGGTTCCGGCGTCAAGGGCGACCCAGGCCCGTGGCAGGGCGAACTGCGCAACATGTGGAAGCCGACGGCGCAGGACGCGCTGTGGTTCCATGGTGGCAACTTGGCGCTGTCGCGCTTCTATTCGAAGTTCGTGGCGATGCAGCTCAAGGCACGCATGGAGGGGATTGCCACGCCGGTTTACGGCGAACCGAGCAACGCGAGACGGTAATCTCCCCCTTGAGGGGGAGATGTCGCCGAAGGCGACAGAGGGGGTCGCCTCGCGTCAAGCGCCAGCCCTCATCCATTGCAGGAGGGCGAGCCCAGTCGGACCGACCCCCTCTGCCCTGCCGGGCATCTCTCCCTCAAGGGGGGAGATCACCCCCGCCCGAAATGCCTGGCCGCCACATCCACATGAGTGTGATGCGCATGCGGCTCGAAACGCTCAGTCTCTTTGTGATCGGGCGCCTCGTTCGGCCACCATTTGCCGCCTATGACGATGCCGTTGGAGACCAGCCGCCGATCCGCAACCAGCGAGGCGCCGACAGCATCGACAAAGGTGAAGCGGCCTGGCTTCTGTCTGAGCACGGCGACATCGCCGATGCCGCCGACCTTGAGCGCGCCGAGCTCGGGCCTGGTGATCGCCTCAGCCGGGCGCTGCGTCGCCGCGCGCAGCACCTCGACCAGCGGCATGCCGAGCGCCATGAGCTTCGACATGCAGACGAGGATGTCGAAGGCTGGGCCGTCGACGCAGTACAGATGGACGTCGCTCGAGATGACGTCCGGCGCCAGGCCTTCGGCGAGCATGGCCTTCGCGACGTCGAAGTCGAAAGAACCCATGCCGTGGCCGATGTCGAAGATGACGCCGCGCTCGCGCGCCAGCCGCATGTCCGGCCGCACCGCGCCGGACGCGAAGACCGGCGCGTTGGGAAATGGCCGAAAACAGTGGGTGAGGACGTCGCCGCGGCGCAGCCGTGGCAGCACTTCCGAGCGGCCGGGAGAACCCTCGCTCCTCCGAGGGCCTGAACAT
>NZ_JHQR01000254.1 GCF_014843825.1 Mesorhizobium silamurunense | reverse complement strand
CGCCAGCACCGCGTCGCGAACACTCGCCGGCAGCGCGGTGTCGCTTTCGGCGGTGAGCAGTTCCGTGACGAAGAAGGCATTCCCGGCGGTGGCCCGGTAGATGGCGCCGCCGTCGCGGTCGGCCAGCTCCGCTAGCGACAGCACCGCGGCCTCGCTGAGCAGCGGCACCTCGATACGCACGACATTGCCGGTCGGGATCTCGCCAAGCGCGCGGCGCACGCGCATCTGTCCCTCGCTGCGATCGGTGCGCGCCGTGATCAGAAGCAGGATGTGGGAGTTTGCAATGCGCCGGCCGAGGAAGCGGACGAAATCGAGCGTCGCGTCATCCGCCCAATGCAGATCCTCGATGACGAGCAGGCTCGGGCCTTTCGCCTCGAAGATGTCGAGCGCGTCGGAAAACAGCGGCAGCTTCTGCCCCTGCCGGTCATCGATCGCGCGCGGCAGTTCCCATTGCGCCTCGCGGGCGAGGTCGTAGAGCGGCCCCAGCGGGTCGGGGATCGACAGGTCCTCGCAGGCGCTGCGCAGCAACGTCACCCCTTGCCCCACATGACTCATGAAAGCCTCGGCCAGCGTCGTCTTGCCGGCACCGGCCTCACCCGCCAGCGCCGCGACGCGGCCACGGCCTTGTGCCGCGTCCGCCAGCAGGGCCTCCAATTGCCGCAGCTGCGTCTGCCGTTCCAGAAGCATCGTCAACTCTCTCACCAGTCGGAATTTTGCCATGGCGGCTTGCCGCCGCGATAGTACGGGATAGGGACTCGACAATGTGACCTTCCACACATTGAGGTGCCTCTCTCCACAAATAACGTCGCCAGCATGGGGAATCGTCCCACCCAATATGGGGAAAGGCTCCGATGCGCGGATTTTGCGAGCGTGGTTTTAGTCCGGCCGCGCTCGAACCGAGCGTCAATCAATTCATGAAAGGAAAACCAATCATGCCTCGCTATCTGGTTGAACGCACATTTCCCGACGGCCTCAATGTGCCGATGAACGATGCCGGCGCGACCGCCATGGGCGGCGTCATCGCCCGCAACGCCGAAAAGGGCGTGACCTGGGTGCAGTCCTTCGTCTCGCCCGACAAGTCGAAGAGCTTCTGCATCTACGATGCCCCCTCGCCCGAGGCGATCCGCAGCACGGCGCAGAAGAATTCGCTTCCCGTCGACAAGATCACGGAGGTGCGGGTCCTCGACCCCTACTTTTATCGCTGATCGAACAGCCGAGCGAGAGAACGATGCGCTTCAGACCGTCCCTGCCGGCGGCGGACCTGATGTCATGCCGGACAGCGAGGGAATACCCGCCCCGGCGGATATCCTCGCGCCACGGCACGGCTTCATCCGGCGGGCCGTGTCGGCGCTGTTTTCGCCTTTGCGAAACCGGCGCCGCCTTCCGCTCCCGCGGGATGACTATCTGAGACGCGACATCGGCCTCGAGGAGCGCGAGATGCCGCGCGAATATTGGGAATATTGGTGGCATCACCGCTGATTTTTGACCGGCGGGTCCGGGCAGTTCCGCCACAGCAATAGCAGGCGAGACAGGCATTTGCCGAACCTGGCCTTTGGCCGGCCGGCTCTGCCTTGCGCGCCTTAACCGAATTGGAGAGGAAAAAATGAGCATCCGCAATTGGAACAGAAGCCTGGTCGCCGCATCGGCGCTGGCTATCCTGGCAGTTGGCGCCGTCAGGGCCGAAACCATCAACCCGCTCGCCGAGAAGGTGCGGGCGGCCGACGGCCGCTTCGAGGACGTCGCGGTGGCGAAAGCCGAGGGCTATGCGCCGATCCCCTGCGCCAGCGGCCTCACCGGCGGCGCCATGGGCATCCACTACGTCAACGCTGCCTATCTGAAGGACGACGCCGTCAACGTCGCCAAGCCCGAGGCGGTGATGTACGAGCCGATGGCCGACGGCACGCTGAAGCTGATCGCTGTCGAGTACATCACCTCGAAGGGTCCGGCCTCGCTCGAAGGCCATCTGTTCAACTTCAACACGGCGCCCAATCGCTACGGCCTCGGCCCCTTCTACGAACTGCATGTCTGGGCCTGGAAGCAGAACCCCACCGGCGCCTTCGCCGACATGAACCCGAACGTGTCCTGCGACGCGATGAACGGGATGTAGGAGGCGCGCCCTTCCCTTCTCCCCGTCACTATACACGGGGAGAAGGAAGCTCCTCACCCAACCGTTTCTTAATGTGTTTCGAATACACCGAAACCTTGGAAACAGGCGGAAAACGGAGAGTATTCGGGGTGCGCTTTTCCGCGGCTACGACTGCCGGGCGGTTCTTGCCGCAGCGCTGGGTGCTGCGCATGCGGCCGCTGCTTGGCCGTATCGACGCCGTGCTGTTCACCGCCGACGAGCGCGGCGAAGCCGGCCGCATGTCGCTGATCGCCTTTTCCATCCGCATCGTCAGCGCCGTCATCGCCTTCATCAGCCAGGTGCTGATGGCGCGCTGGATGGGCTCGTTCGAATACGGCATCTTCGTGCTGGTCTGGGTGACGATGGTGATCGTCGGCAACCTTGCCTGCCTCGGCTTCCACACCTCGGTCATCCGTTTCATTCCCGAATATCGCGAGCGCGGCATGCTCGCCGAACTGCGCGGCATCGTGATGGCAAGCAGGCTGTTCGTGCTGGTCGCCTCGACGGTGATCGCAGGGCTGGGCGCGCTCGGCGTGTGGCTCGCCTCGCCCTGGATCGAGAACTACTACGTCGTTCCCTTCATCCTCGGCGTCATCTGCCTGCCGATGATCGCGATGGGCGATCTCCTGCAGGGGCTGGCGCGAGCCAATTCATGGGCGCTGTTCGCGCTATCGCCTACCTATCTCGTGCGGCCGGTGCTGATCCTGGTGTTCATGGCGGCAATGCTCGCCATGCACTACCTGCCCGACGCCAAGACCGCGATCTTCGCCTCGATCGCCGCCACCTATGTCACGACGCTCGGCCAGCTGATGGGCGTCATCTCGCGCATGGAGAGCAATATCCCGGCCGGACCGATGGCCGTGCATTTCGGCCAGTGGTTCCTCGTCTCGCTGCCGATCTTCCTGGTCGAGAGTTTTTTCTTCCTGCTGACCAATGCCGACGTGCTGATGGTCGGCGCCTATCTCGACCCCAATGATGTCGCCGTCTATTTCGCCACCGTGAAGACGCTGGCGCTGGTGCATTTCGTCTATTTCGCCGTCAAGGCAGGTGTTGCCCAGCGCTATGCGCAATTCACCCACGGCGAGCCGGAAAGGCTCGCCGCCTTCGCCCGCGAGACCGTCTCCTGGACCTTCTGGCCCTCGCTGGCGATGGCGCTGCTGGTGCTGGCGCTCGGCGAGCCGATGCTGGTGCTGTTCGGCCCGGAATTCACCGCCGGCTATCCGCTGCTTTTCCTGCTGGTCTTCGGTGTCGTCGCGCGCGGCGCCGTCGGCCCCTGCGAAAGCCTGCTCACCATGAGCGGCAACCAGAACATCTGCGCCGCCGTCTATGCCATGACGCTTGCCCTGAACATCGGTCTCAACGTGATCCTGATCCCGCTCTTCGGCCTCTGGGGCGCGGCGATCGCCACCAGCCTCGCCATGGTTTTCGAGGCCGGCGCGCTGTCCTTCACCGTCTGGCGCAAGCTCGGCATCGTCATGGCGATTTTCGTGCCTGCAAATAAGGAAGTCGCCTGATGGCCGCAGTTCCGTTGCTTGAAGAGACCAGCGGCGGCCCAGCCGGCGCCATGGTGTCGGGCCTTGCGGGCCTCGCCAGGGAGGCCGATCCCGCCCATATCGAGCTCTTCGCCAACAACCGGCCGGAGCGCAAGCTCGCGATCTATCCGGCTTCGGCCGGCTTCGACCTCGTCGAGGAGCTCGATTATCTCAGCGCCCGCACGATCGAGCCCAACGTCTTCTTCAACCCGCGCTTCGTGGCGCCCGCCATGCCGAGGCTCGAGGATCGCGAAGTGCGGCTGGCCGTGATCCGCGACGGCGACGAGTTCCGCAACCGGCTGCGGCTTCTGGTGCCGTTCTCGGTCGAGCGCCCGGCGATCCCGCTCGGCGTCCCGGTCATGCGCACATGGGCGAGCCCGTTCGGGCCGCTCGGCACGCCGCTGGTCGACCGCGACGATCCGGTCGGCGTCATCGAGGATTTCTTCTCGATGCTGTCCAGGCCGCATCTCAAATTACCGAAAGTGTTCGTGCTGCCCGACATGAAGCTGGACGGCCCGGTGGCGAGCCTGCTCACCTCCTTTGCCGACAGCCGCGGCCTGACCCTGGTCGTCACCGGCAAGGCCGAGCGCCCGGTGCTGGAAAGCGATGCCGACGGCGACGACTACCTCAAGGCATCGTTGCGCGCGCATCACTATCGCGAATTCCGCCGCCTCAAGCGGCGCCTCGCCGACCTTGGCAAGCTCGAGCATGTCGTGGCGCGCGGACCGGACGAGATCCGCCATGCCATCGAAAGCTTCCTGACGCTGGAGGCCGCCGGCTGGAAAGGCCGCGAGCGCACGGCCATGGCGATCGACCGCTACCGCGCCGCCTTCGCCCGCGAGGCCGTGCACAGGCTCGCCGAGCACGACATGTGCCGCATCCATTCGCTGAAGCTCGACGGCCGCACCATCGCCTGTCTGGTGGTCTTCGTCGAGGCGGGTGTCGCCTACACCTGGAAGACGGCCTATGACGAGACGCTGTCGGCCTATTCGCCGGGCACGCTGCTGATGCTCGAGGTGACGAAGCAGCATCTCGATGATCCCAACGTCGTCATGACCGATTCCTGCGCGGTGCCGGACCATCCGGTGATGAGCCGCCTGTGGATGGAGCGCCAACCTATGGGCACGCTGGTGGTCGGCCTGACGCCCGACGCCGACCGGCTGGCCCGCCAGGCGGCCTCGCAGCTCCACCTCTACCGCGAGACCCGCAACATGGCGCGCATCCTGCGCAACCGCATGCGGAGCCTGCTAAAAAGACGCTAGTGGTTCTCGCCTGACATAAGAGT
>NZ_JHQR01000255.1 GCF_014843825.1 Mesorhizobium silamurunense | reverse complement strand
CGCCCGATGCGCGGCCGCTCGTGCCCGCCGCCGGCCCGCTGCCGGTGACGCTGGAGAACCCGCCTGGCCTCTATGGCTCGGAAACGGGCGTCTTCGCGCACAACCTGCTCAACGCCTCCAGCACGTTTACGCCGCTTGCTCGGCCGCAGATCTCGCTGCCGGTGACCGCCATTCCCTACGCCTTCGACGAATCGGAGAGCGGAGAACCTGAAAGGCCCGCTGGTCACATTGGCCCTCTTGCTGATGGTGCTCGACACGCTTGCCGTATTCTGGATGGGTGGGCTGTTGTCGCGCCGGCCACGCCGCGCCGCGGCGACCGCCGCTGCCGTGCTGATCGTGCTCGGCGGGCTCTTCGGCCACGCAGACCTTGCCCGCGCAGATGATTCGAAGCCCGGCGATTCCCAAGCGATCGAGGACATTTCGAAAACCCGCATCGCCTATGTCATCACTGGCGAGCCCGGCGTCGATTCGATCAGCCGCGCTGGCCTCGAGGGCCTCACCCGATTCCTGATCGAGAAGACGGCGCTGGAACCCGGCCCGCCGGCGGGCGTCGACATAGCCAAGGACGAGCTGGCCTTCTATCCGCTGATCTATTGGCCGATCGACGCCACCGCGCCGATGCCCAGCGAAGCCGCAATCGCCCGCCTCGATGCCTATATGCAGCAGGGCGGCACGGTTCTCTTCGACACGCGCGACCAGTTCTCCAACGGCATCGGCGCCGGCTCGGCAAGCCCGGCCACCGAGCGGCTGCGCGACATCCTCGCCAATCTCAACGTGCCGCCGCTGGAGCCGGTACCGTCGGACCACGTGCTGACGAAGTCCTTCTTCATCCTTCCCGAGTTTCCCGGCCGCTTCAACGGCAGCCCACTCTGGGTCGAGGCCTCGCTCGACGCCAGCAATACCGAGAACCGTCCCGTGCGCACCGGCGACGGCGTGTCGCCGATCATGATCACCGGCAATGATTTCGCCGGCGCCTGGGCGGTCGACGAGAACGGCGATCCGATGCTGCCGACCGTGCCGCCGGATCCGATGCAGCGCGTCTACGCGCTGCGCGCCGGCGTCAACATCATGATGTACATGCTGACCGGCAACTACAAATCCGATCAGGTGCACGTGCCCGTCCTGCTCGAGCGGCTGGGGCAGTAGGTCATGAACTGGTCGATCTCCTTCGAGCCGCTCGTTTCCTGGCCGCTGTTCGGGCTTGTCATCGTGCCGCTGCTGCTGCTCGCGCTGGCCGGCCTGTGGTACCGCCAGCGCGGCTCTGTCCTGCGCTTCATCGCCCTGCTCGCGCTGGGTGCTGCGCTGCTCAATCCCGTTTTCCTCGACGAGGAACGCGAGGCGTTGAAGAGCGTCGTCGCCGTCATCGTCGACCGCAGCCAGAGCCAGGACATCGGCGACCGCACCAAGCAGACCGACGAGGCGCTGGCGGGCCTTCAGGAGCGCCTCGGCCGATTCAAGCAATTCGACGTCCGCGTGGTCGACGCCGGCAAGTCCGAGGCCGCCGACGAGCGCACCGAAACCAAGCTGTTCGGCGCGCTGGAAAGCGCTTTCCGCGACGTGCCGCCCTCGCGCATCGGCGGCGCGATCATGATCACCGATGGCGAAGTGCATGACGCGCCGGCCGGCGCTTCGGAGTTCAACGCGCCGCTGCATGCGCTGATCACCGGCAGCGAGCACGAAAAGGACCGCCGCATCCGCTTCGAGAACGCGCCGCGCTTCGGCCTCGTTGGCAAGCCGCTCGACATGAGCTATCGGGTCATTTCCACGGAAGGCCAGGGCGGCCCGGTCGACGTCCGGGTCTCGGTCAATGGCGAGCAGGTCTCGGTCGAGCATGCGACCATCGGCCAGCCGATGAAGCTTGAGGTCACCATCCCCAACGCCGGCCGCAACATCGTCCAGCTTTCGATCGATCACGAGCCGGGCGAACTGACCGACGCAAACAACCGGGCCATCGCGCTGGTCGACGGCATCCGCGATCATCTGCGCGTGCTTCTGGTCTCCGGCGAACCGCATGCCGGCGAGCGCACCTGGCGCAACCTTTTGAAATCCGACGCGTCGGTCGACCTCGTCCACTTCACGATTCTGCGCCCGCCGGAAAAGCAGGACGGCACGCCGATCAACGAGCTCTCGCTGATCGCCTTCCCGACGCGCGAACTGTTCGTCGAGAAGATCAAGGATTTCGATCTGATCATCTTCGACCGCTATCAGCACCGCGACGTGCTGCCGATCCTCTATTACGACTACATCTCCGAATATGTCGAAAAAGGTGGCGCGCTGCTGATCGCCGCCGGCCCCGAATATGCCGGCGAAAGCTCCATTGCCCGCACGCCGCTGATGTCGGCCCTGCCTGCGATGCCGAGCGGCGAGGTCGTCGACAAGGGCTTCTATCCGCGCCTGACCGATCTCGGGCAGCGTCACCCGGTAACGCGCGGGCTCGAGGGCTCCGCCACCGATCCGCCGCACTGGAGCCGCTGGTTCCGCACCATCGGCGTCAAGAATCCCGAGGGCGAGGTGGTGATGAAAGGGGCCGACGACCGCCCCCTGCTTGTGCTCGACCGCAAGGGCGAAGGCCGGGTCGGCATGCTGCTTTCGGACCAGGGCTGGCTATGGGCGCGCGGCTTCGAGGGCGGCGGGCCGCATGTCCAGCTCTACCGGCGCATCGCCCATTGGCTGATGAAGGAACCCGAGCTTGAAGAAGAACGGCTGACCGCCGACGGCCGCGGCATGGTGCTGGAAATAAGGCGCCAGACGATGAGCGACGATCCCGGCCCCGCCCAGGTGATCACGCCTTCCGGCAAGACGATGACGGTCAAGCTGGAAAAAGCCGAACCAGGGATTTTCACGGGCAGCCTGCAGACCAGCGAGATCGGCCTCTATCAGGTCGGCAATGGCGACCTGACCGCGCTCGCCCATGTCGGCCCGATCAACGCACCGGAATTCTCCGATGTCGTTTCCACCGAAGACAGGCTTAAGACGCCGGCCGAAGCGACCGGGGGCAGCGTGCGCCGGCTCGCGCCATCCTCCATGCTTGGCAATCTTGCCGGCGGTGTGGCGCTGCCTTCGATCGTGCCGGTGCGCTCCTCGGGCGCGGCATCGGGCAACGACTGGATCGGGCTCCGCACCACCAACGACAGCACCCTCAAGGCCGTTTCGCGCATGCCGCTGTTCGGCGGCTTCCTCGGCCTCGGCCTGCTGCTGCTGGCGATCGGCTCGATGTGGTACCGCGAAGGGCGGTAGCACTTTCACCTCTCCCCTTGTGGGAGAGGTCGGATTGCCCCGATTGTCCTTCACAAATCGGATGGCAATCCGGGTGAGGGGTAAGCGGCCGTCCGGCTGGAGCACCCCTCATCCGGCTCGGTGCTGCGCGCCGATCCACCTTCTCCCACAAGGAACCCACAAGAGGAGAAGGAGAGGAGAGCCGCCCTACTCTTCCGGCTCGGTCGTGAACAGCAGCGGATAGCCCTTGGCTTTGCCGGCGTCGGTTGCCCGTGCGGCCTTGGTCTCGGCGACGTCGCGCGTGAAGACGGCGACCACGCAGACGCCGCGCGTATGCGCCGTGATCATGACGCGATGCGCCTGATCCTCGCTGAGTTTGAATTCGCCTTTAAGCACCGTCACCACGAACTCGCGCGGCGTGAAGTCGTCATTGACTAGGATAACCTTGTGGAGCTTTGGCCGCTCGGTCTTCGGCTGCGTCCTGGTGCGCGGTTTGAGGACAGTTTCAGGCATCGGAATCCGCCAATTGGGAACCAAAGCAATTCCAGGAAAGTGCCTAGCGGTTTTCCGTTCGGAACTGCGCGAAAATAGCCTCGCTTGTAGGAGCGGACACTCGGCTTTATGTGGGAAAGCGGTGCTTGCCGTTCAACGGCCCTGCCGCCCGACCGTGCGGCGCATCGCGGCGCCCGATCTGCCGGAGCCGCCGTCGTCCATGTTGGTACCGCGCTCCATGAAGGCGGCAATCATCCAGGCGACGAAGCCGATCAGCATTGCGCCCGTCAGCACGATCAGGATCCAGCTCTGTGCCGGCGTGATGTAGTCGAAGCTCGATGAGATCGCCGGCGCGAAAAGCTCCGGCTCGGTCCTGCCGCTGGCGGGATCCGGCACTGGGCTGGCTGTGAAGATGATCAACGCTCTTGCCGCCGCGGTGGCAACCAAGCCGCCGAGGGCCAGCGAGCGCATCAGGGACGAAAGCCGCTTCTTCATGCGGATTGTCCTACGGCACCGGCATTGCGATCGGGTTAAGGATGGGGAGTGGCGCGGCGGAAGCTGCCGGTGTCAGCGTTCGGCCGCAGGAAGCCGCCCCGGCCGGTTTCGGCCGGAGCGGTCTTGAAAGATCAGGACCGAAGCCTGGATCAGGACTTCTTCGCGGCCTTCTTCGGGGCCTTCTTGACCGGGCACTTGTGGGTCTTGGTCACCTTGCAGACCTTCTTCGCGGCAACCTTCTTCGGAGCGGTCTTCGCCGGAGCAGCAGCGGCCGGAGCCGTGGTCGTGGTCGAAGCGGCCGGAGCGGCGGTCGTCGTGGCGGCGGCGTTGCCGAGAGCCGGCATCGAGAAGGCGAGAGCAACAGCGAGGCCGAGGGCGGAGAGGAGGGACTTTTTCATGGCTTCATTTCCTTTTTCATGCGGGTCGAGGAGTCGAGCGTCACTGAACCGGATCGATCGGTGTCACTCCAAGCAGCTTCAAAGCGTTTGCGAGCATCCGGATGCCCTGTGCCTGTTTCTTGGCGGCGCAGAACCGGTTTCCCTTTCTTTGAAGTGCCTTCGCCGCGGTGACCTGCGTTGCCGCGGCATGGGTTTCGAGGGCTTCGTCAACTTGACGGTTGAGATTGGTGCAGCGCTCGGTCCGGGTCAGCGGCGTTACCTTTGCGTTGGAGGCCCCGACCGCGGCTGTGATGAGCGACATGCTGAGCAAAGCACCCATCACGCTGATCCAGAACCTCTGCATCGGTCTTGCCCGTTACTCCGGAAACTTGCGTCGCAGCCGATGACCTGACCGCCACGACACCGGTTATGCCGTTGAAATTTTTCACGAGTTTTTCCCGATTGTAGAATTTTGTTTCTGGATTGTTTCTGAGGAAGCCAATCCATGCCGCATCGCCGCCACTGGCCAAGATGTGGCCCGAATTCTATCGTGTGGGTGATTTGAGAAGGGCCGGCTTGGCTACCAGCATAACAGGGTTCTCGTGAAATCCGACGCACACATACTGATCGTCGACGACGACAAGGGCATACGGGACCTGCTTCAGGAATTCTTCCAGAAGCGGGGCCTGCATACGACGGTGGCCGCCGACGGCACCGAGATGGAGGCGATCCTGCGCCGCGCGCAGGTCGACCTGATCATCCTCGACGTGATGCTGCCGGGAAAAAGCGGGCTGGAGCTTTGCCGCGAGATCCGCGCGAACTACACGACGCCGATCATCATGCTGACCGCCGTGACCGAGACGACGGACCGCGTCGTCGGCCTCGAGATGGGCGCGGACGACTATGTGCCGAAACCCTTCGATCCGCGCGAATTGCTCGCCCGCATCCGCGCGGTGCTGAGGCGCAACGGCACGGCCGAGCCGCGCCGGCCCGCCAGCAAGCAGATCTACCGCTTTGCCGGCTGGACCATGGATTGCTCGCGCCGCCGGCTGACCGCGCCCGACGACGTGCGGGTGGAGCTGACGATGGCGGAGTTCAACCTGCTGCAGACCTTCGTCAAGAGCGCGCAGCGCGTGCTCACCCGCGAGCAGCTCATCGAGCTTTCGGGCGGCGACACCGGCTACAGCTTCGACCGCAGCGTCGACATCCTGGTGAGCCGCTTGCGGCGCAAGATGGAGGACGACCCGAAGACGCCGAAGCTGATCTTGACCGTGCGCAGCGGCGGCTATCAGTTTCTGCCCGAAACGACCTCCGAATGAGACGCTTCCTGCCGCAAACCCTGCCCGTCTGGGTGTTGCTCATCGTCATTGCCGGCCTGATGATCAGCCAGGTCGCGACCCTCTATATCGTCTCGCGCGATCGTGTCGCGGCCAACGACGTGGTCGACCTCTATCGGCTGAACGACCGCGCCTATTCGCTGGTGCAGCTGATGCACGACGCTACGCCCGAGGAGCGCAAGGCGACCGCATCCGGCCTGTTCAATGCCACGTATGCGCTGACCGTTTCGGACACCCCTGCCGTCACCTCTTCGATCGCCGGCGATGACCAGCTTGCCGAGCTGGAGGACATCCTGGTCGGCCGCCTGTCCAAGTTCGGCATCACCGACGCGCGCGTGCGGCGCGACCCGGCAACGCAGGAAGCCGATGCTCCGGACGGCCAGGTGATGAACAAGGATGTCGGCCAGGTCGAGCGCGATCTGTTGGTGCTGGCCGCCGATTTTGCCCAGAGCGACAAGCTGACGGCGTCGCTGCGTTTTTCCGACGGTCAGTGGCTGAACTTCACCGAGCCGATCACGCCTGCCGGGCCGATCCTCAGCGTCGACAGTCTGCCGCTCTATTCGCTGATCGCCGGGCTGGTCGTGGTGATGTCGATCTGGTCGCTGCGCCGACTGACAGCGCCCTATCGGATGATGGAGACAGCGGTGAACCGGATCGGCAAAGACCTGAAAAGCCCGCCGATCGCCGAGACCGGCAGCCGCGAGATCCGCGCCGCGGCAAAGGCGGTCAACGCCATGCAGATGCGCCTGCGCGACTATGTCGAGGACCGCGAGCACCTCGCGGCGGCGCTGGCACATGATCTGCGCACGCCGCTGACCAGGATGCGTCTGCGGCTCGAATTGCTGCGCAAATCGGCGGCGCGCGAGGCGCTCGCACACGACCTCGCCGACATCGAAAGCATCGCCAGCTCGGTGATCGACTTCGCCAAATTCGAGGTCACGGAGGAAAAGGCCGAGCGAATCGATTTCTGGTCGCTGGTGGAATCGGTCGCCGACGCATTCGAGGACGCTTCGTTCGAAGAGGACGCCAAGCCATCGCGCGGCCTGATCTGCATCGCACGGCCGGTGGCGCTGCGCCGCTGCATCACCAATCTCGTCCAGAACGCGGTCACCTACGGCAAGAAGGCGCATATCGGCGTGCGACGCTCGGGCGACACCATCACGCTCAGCATCCGCGACGAAGGTCCGGGCATTCCGCAGGCCAAGCTCGATCAGGTGTTCGCCTCCTTCGTGCGCCTCGAACAGTCGCGCAACCGCGAGACCGGCGGCCTTGGCCTCGGCCTCACCATTGCCCGTAACATCGCCCGCGGCGCCGGCGGCGAGATCAGCCTTGCCAACCATCCCGGCGGCGGCCTGCTGACGGAGTTGCGCCTGCCGCTGGCAGCTTGAGTCAGCAGGCGTTTTCCCGACTGCTGCCGGGACTGGATCAGCCGCGCCATCCTTGTGATAGTGCGGCACGCTCTACAGCGCCGCGCGTCCTCGTGGACGCGCAAAGGATGCTGTAGCGATTCAATTTGGTGCATGATCCTTTCCGAACCGAAGGTCAGCGACGCAAAAATCGATTCCGATTTTCGGGGTCATGCACGAGGAACCGAACCATGTTCTACGCGATCCTTGCCTATCACGCCGAAGAGACCGTCCAGTCTTGGACGCCTGACGAGGATGCAGCCCTCATGAAAGATCTGCTCGAGATCAACGACAGGCTGACACGCGCCGGCAAGCTCGGGCCCGCGGCCAGGCTGGGCGAGACCGCGAAAGCGGTCACGCTGCGCGGTCCGGGCGCCGGCATGGTGATCGACGGTCCCTTTGCCGAGACCAAGGAGCAGTTGCTCGGCCTCTATGTCCTCGATTGCGCGAACCAGGACGAGGCGATCGCGGTGGCGCGCGATCTCAAGCGCGTCAACCCCACCGCGGTCTACGAAATCCGTCCGATCGCGCTTTATCTGCCCGGTGCGCCGCTGGCCGCCGGCTGAGTCTTCCCGGCTCGTTTCAGACCGCGGTCGCGGCCGCGATTTCCTTTCCAATGCGAAGCGTCTCGCGCACCAGGAGATCGAGATCCTCGCGACGCGTCCGGTGGTTGGTGATCGCTACCCTCAGGCAGTGCCGGCCGCGTACCGTGGTGTCCGACAAGGCGGCGATACCATCTTCTTGCAGCCTGAGCATGATCTCGGTGTTGAATGCCTTGAGCCGTTCCTCGAATGCGCCGTCCAGGTGATGACGGAAGCAGACGATGTTGATGGTGGTCGGCGCCGTCAACTCGAGCGCCGGCTCGGCAAGGATCAACTCAGTCAGATAACCGGCCTGGGCGATGTTCTGGTCGATCAGCCGGCCGAACTTCTCGGCCCCGTGCTCCCTCAGCGCCATCCAGATTTTGAGCGCGCGAAAGCCGCGCGACGTCTGCAGGCCATAGTCGTGCAGCCATTGCCCGGAGGCGAGGCCGCGCGGGGTCGATTCCAGATATTCCGGGGTGACGGCGAAGGTGTTGCGGTGGGCAGAGGCATCGCGAACCAGCGCGCAGCCCGCCTCGAACGGCGCATGCAGCCATTTGTGTGGGTCGAGCGCGATGGAATGCGCCTGCTCGATGCCGGCCACCAGCGATCTGTTTTCAGGCGCGATGGCGATCAGTGCGCCGATGCAGCCGTCGACATGGAACCAAAGGTCCTCTTCCGCCGCCAGCGCGGCCAGCGCCTGCAGGTCGTCGATCGCGCCGGTGTTGACGGTGCCGGCGGTGCCGATCACGCAAGCCGGCTTGAACCCCGCCGCGCGATCCTCGGCGATGGCCGTCTTGAGCGCATCGACGTCGATGCGCAAATTGGCGTCCGTCGAGACACGCTGCATCGCCCGGTTGCCGAGGCCGAGCGCTTCCATTGCCTTGCGGTGGCAGGAATGGACCTGGTCCGAGGCATAGAAGCGCAACGGTCTTGGGATGGCGCCTACGCCCCTTTCGCGAACATCGACGCCCGCCTTGACATTGCGCGCCACGGTCAGCCCGATGATGTTGGCCATCGAGCCGCCGCTGACCAGCGTGCCGCTGGCCGAGGCCGGAAAGCCGACCATCTCCTTGCACCAGTCGACCACCTGGCTGTCCACGAGCCCGGCGGCATGGTTGCCGCCACCGAGATTCGAGCCCTGGATCGCCGCCAGGAAATCGCCGAGCGCGCCGGTGAAATTGCTTGAACCCATATACCAGGACCAGAAACGCGGATGGATGTTGCCCATCGGATAGGCCATCACCTTGCGGGCGACGTCGCCATAAACATCGGCGATGGGCGCCGGCTCGCGCGGCAACGGTGCCGAAAAGAAGGCGCGGACCTCGTCGGGCATCTCGCGCCACACCGGACGGTCTCGGACATCCCTGAGATAGCCGATGGCGTCGTCGACGATCCGATGCGACAGGGCCTGCACATCGGCCCAGTCCGACGGATCGAGGGTTTCTTCCATCACCGTCGTTTCCTGCAAGCTGTCCATCCGCTTCTCCCCCAAAGGCACGCGATCATTGCCTGGATCGTCGTGCGAGATCGTGGTGCGGCGCCGCCATCCGAATGGACGGCAGCGCCGCGTTGTCTTTAGGCCTCGAATTGGCAGCTTGGCGTCGCGCGCGACAGCGTCGTCTCCTCGGCGTCCATCTCCGCCTCGATGCCGTCGAAGAGCGGCGTCGACATGTAGCGCTCGCCGGTGTCGGGCAGCATGCACAGGATCACCGAGCCGGCCGGAGCCGTGCCAGCGATTTGGCGTGCCACGGCGAAGGTAGCGCCGCCGGAGATGCCGGTGAAGATGCCT
The DNA here is from genome assembly GCF_014843825.1 of Mesorhizobium silamurunense. GTDB lineage: Bacteria > Pseudomonadota > Alphaproteobacteria > Rhizobiales > Rhizobiaceae > Mesorhizobium > Mesorhizobium silamurunense. Next base: position 8,430 of record NZ_JHQR01000255.1, on the reverse strand, counting down.
TCCTGCTGCGCTAGCGCCTTGGCCCATTTGATGCCTTCCGGACCGGGGATCGGCACCACGTCGTCATAGTAGCGCTTGTCGATCGCCTCCTGCAGCACGTTGGGGATGAAGTCCGGCGTCCAGCCCTGGATCGGATGCGGCTCGAAGGCCGGATGGCTGGCGGCCGGCGCGCCGCCCGCGCCGCGCTCCTGTGTCTTGCCGCTGCCGATAAGCTGAGCGTTCGCGGGCTCGGCAAGCACGATGCGGACATCCGGCCGCTCGCGGCGCAGTACCCGGCCGACGCCGGCGACGGTGCCGCCGGTGCCATAGCCGGTGACCAGCACGTCGAGCCTCGAGCTCGCGAAATCGTTGATGATCTCGCGCGCCGTCGTCGCCTCGTGGATGGCGGCATTGGCTTCCGTTTCGAACTGGCGCGCCAGGAACCAGCCATTGGCTTCGGCGAGCTCCACCGCCTTCTTGTACATCCCAAAGCCTTTCTGGGCGCGCGGCGTCAGCACCACCTTGGCGCCCAGCATGCGCATCAGCTTGCGGCGCTCTATGGAGAAGCTGTCGGCCATCGTCACCACCAGAGGATAGCCCTTCTGCGCGCAGACCATGGCAAGGCCGATGCCGGTGTTGCCGCTGGTCGCCTCGACGACGGTCTGGCCCGGCTTCAGCTTGCCGCTGCGCTCGCCTTCCTCGATGATGTTGAGCGCCAGCCGGTCCTTCACCGAGGCTGCCGGATTGAAGAACTCGGCCTTCACATAGATCGTCGCATGGGTCGGACCGAGATTGTTGATACGGATGACCGGCGTGTCGCCGACCGTGTCCAGAATGCTGTCGAACAGCCGGCCGCGACCGGCAGTGGTCCTGATTTTCAACTGCTGCAACATGGGCTTTTCTCCTCGCTATCTCACGTGCCGGTTACAGACCGGCGACTTCGGCGGCGCGGTTTCGACACTTTGCCGCGGTAGGTTGCTGAACCAGCCGCAAATGCGGCAACGGCGGCATTCCGGCACGGAATGGGGCTGCCGGATACCTGTCGTCTTTGGTGATAGAACATGGACCAACTGGTCAGCGTTGGAGAGAGCGTGGAAATATACGTGGAATCCACCCGACCGAGCCTGGACGACACCACCGCCGGCCTGTCCTTGCGACTGCTTGGGCAACTGACGATTGCCCGTGACGGCGAGCCGGTTAAGTTGCCTTCCTCGCGCAAGCTGCGCGCGCTGCTTGCCTATCTGGCGCTCGCGCCACATCCCGTCAGCCGCAGCCGGCTTTGCGAGCTTCTGTGGGACGTGCCCAATGATCCACGCGGCGAGCTTCGCTGGTGCCTGAGCAAGCTTCGCGGCGCCCTCAACGAACCGGGTCTGCACAGGATCGAGACCGAAGGCGACACCGTGGCGCTTCGTCTTGCCGATACGAAAGTCGATGCCGTCGAAGCCGCCGCTGCGGTTGCCGAAGGGATCGAGACGCTTAGCCTCGGGCGCCTCCGGGCGCTTGCGCCACTCTTCGCCGGCGATTTCCTTGACGGGCTGGAGCTCGATCGGAGCCCGCATTTCTCGAGCTGGCTGACCGCGCAACGCCGCCGCTTCAGCTCATGCCATGTAGCCGTTCTGGAGCACATCATCGCCCTTCTCCCGCAGGGGGCCGATGAAGCAGGCGCCTATCTGGACAAATGGCTGGAGCTGGCGCCGTTCGACGGGCGCGCGCATGTGGCGCTGCTGGAAAGCCTTGCGCGGCGCGGCCAGATCGGCGCCGGCGAGGAGCATCTTGCGACCGCGGCGGAGCTGTTTCACTCAGAAGAGCTGGATTTCACGCCATTGCGGGAAGCGTGGCAGGAGATAAAAGCCCGCCACTCCAGCGCGACGCCGTGCGCCCGATCCGGGCCGACTTTTGTGACCCCGCAACCGCCGATCGTTGCCGTCGAATCCGAACCCACCGCGTCGCGTCGGGCCTCGCTGGCGGTGATGCCGTTTGCGGAAAGCACGGTCAATTTCCGCGGCGGGCTTGCCGATGGCCTGACCCACGACATCATAACGCGTCTCGCCAAGCTTCGCGATTTCTTCGTCATTGCCCGCGGATCGGTCTTCGCTCTGGCCGAGAAGGACATCGCGCCGGAGGATGCCGGGCGCAGACTGAATGTCGACTATGTGGCGACAGGCTCGGTCCGCAGCCTTTCGGGCAGGGTCATCGTCTCGGTCGAGCTCGTCGAGGTCCGCACCGCGCGGATCGTCTGGACCGAGACCTTCGAGCACAGGCCGGACGAAATCTTCGTCGTCATCGACGATATCGGCAACAGCATCGTCTCGTCGATCGCGGACGAGATCGCGACCGTCGAGCGAAACCGGGCAATGCTGAAGGCGCCGAACTCGCTGAATGCGTGGGAAGCCTATCATCGTGGCCTTTGGCACATGTACCGCTTCACCCGCCAGGAAAACGAACTGGCGCAGCAGTTCTTCAACGATGCCCTGAAGCTCGACCCGACCTTCGCCCGCGCCTATGCCGGGCTTTCCTTCACCCATTGGCAGAACGCCTTCCAGCGTTGGGGCGATCGAGACCGGGAGGCGGCACTGGCTTTCGCAACCGCCGGCCACAGCCTTCTGGTCGATGACCGTAATCCGGCCGCGCACTGGGCGATGGGCCGCGCACTATGGCTGCGCGGCGAGCAGGACGGCTCGCTGCTCGAGCTGGCAAAGGCCGTCGACCTCAGCCCGAACTTCGCGCTCGGCCACTATGCGCTGTCCTTTGTCCACTCGCAGTCGGGCGATCCGCAATCGGCGATCGGCTCGTCGGATCACTCGCGTCATCTCAGTCCCTTCGATCCGCTGCTGTTCGGCATGATGGGCGCGCGCGCCATGGCCCATGCGCGGCTGGGTGAATACAATGAGGCTGCGGAATGGGCGCTGAAGGCGGCGGCCAGGCCCAACGCCCATGTCATCATCCTGGCGATCGCCGCGCATTGCCTGGCGCTGGCCGGCCGGCGGGACGAGGCACAGAATTTTGCCGCCGCGATCCGCACCACATGGCCTGACTATCGCGCAGACGATTTCATCGCCACCTTCCGCTTCGACCGGGACGGTGAAGCCCTGTTCCGGAGGGGCGCGAAGCTCATCGGGCTGAACTGATTTAGCGATACCCTAGTGTACCAGCGGGCCGCTGGCCTTTCTCCACGCATCGATGCCGCCCTGGATGTGGCGGGCGCTCGATATTCCGACATCCTGTGCCGCCTGCACGGCCATCGCCGAACGCTCGCCGAAGGCGCAGTAGAACAGGATCTGCTTCGCTGTCGATTTCGCCAGCTCATGCAGCATGCCGCCGGCCGCGATGTTCTCCTGCAGCCGCGCATAGGGCAGATGGATCGCGCCGGGGATGACGCCGTGGCGTTCCCGTTCCGACTGCTCGCGCAGGTCGATCAGCGCCACGTCGGGCCGACCGACCAGAGCCAGCGCCTGTTCGGCGGTCACCGACCAGCCCCGGCTGGCGATATCGTCCTGGTGCAGCCCCACCCGCATGTTGGCGGGCACGGCCACATCCATCATCTTCGGATTGGACAGCTTCAGATTGTTCATGATGTCGACATACTCGTCGACCGACTTCACCTGCAGGCGCGGGTTGAAAGCCTTTTCCTCGCCGATCGTCGACACCGTTTCGCCCTTGTAGTCATGCGCCGGGAAGATCAGCGTCTCGTCGGGAAGCTTGAGCAGGCGGCCGAAGATCGATTCATATTGCTGGCGCGGATCGCCGTTCTGGAAGTCGGTGCGGCCGGTGCCCCGGATGAGCAGCGTATCGCCGGTGAACACCCGGTCCGGCAGGATGAAGCTGTAGGAATCGTCGGTGTGGCCAGGCGTATAGATGACGTCGAGCGCCAGCCCTTCGATGGCGAGCTTGTCGCCGTCGGCAAGCCGCATCGACACGACATCGGCCTTGGTCTGCTCGCCCATCACCGTCACGCAATGCGTCTTGTCGCGCAACGCACCGAGACCGGTGATGTGGTCGGCATGGAGATGCGTGTCCACCGCCTTGACCAGCCTGAGGTCGAGCTCATTGACCAGTTGCAGATAGCGCTCAACCTTCTCCAGCACCGGATCGATGATCAGCGCCTCGCCGCCGCGGCGGCTGGCGAGCAGATAGGAATAGGTGCCCGAAACGGAATCGAAGAGTTGACGGAAGATCATTATCGGCCCCATACACCAGCGGCCCAGCCCGGCTGTCGGCCAAGTTTAAAACAAGCATGAGGTGCCCGCCAGCGAACACTTCATGCTTGATCTAAAGGCCGAACTCCTATCGCCGGAGCACCGCGCTCAGCACGTCCCGGATGCCGATCGCGCCGACGAAGCGCGAGCCTTCGTCGAACAGTGCCACCGGGGCTGTCTGCGAGCGGTGCATGGCGAGCATCACCGTCTTCAGCGAGGTGCCGGGATTGGCCCAGAACACCTGGGCCCCCTCCTCCGGCCGGCGCTCGACATCAGCGCAGGACACCCACACCGCGGGCTTCCCGTCACGTTCGGCCGCCGCCACCAGGCCGTGTTCATCGATCTTGAAGCGCGTCGTCTTGCGTCGGTCGAGCCAAACCCAGCCATTCTCGCCGTGTTCGAGATCGCGGCGGTCGCGCATCACGTTCCACGCCGTCAGCACCGAGAGAGGATTCACATTGGCGATGAAGTCGCGGACATAGCCGTTGGCAGGTCTGAGCACGATGTCTTCCGGGGCGCCGGTCTGGACGATGCGCCCGCCTTCCATGATGGTGATGTGGCTGCCGATCTTCAGTGCCTCCTCGAGGTCGTGGCTGACGAAGATGATGGTCTTCTTCAGCTCGGCCTGGAGTTGTAGAAGCTCGTCCTGCAGCTTGGTGCGGATCAGCGGATCGAGCGCCGAGAACGGCTCGTCCATCAACAGGATCGGCGCCTCGGTGGCGAAGGCGCGCGCCAAGCCGACGCGCTGCTGCATGCCGCCCGAGAGCTCATGCGCGTATTTCTTCGACCATTGGTCGAGATGCACCAGTTGGAGCTGCTTCTGCACCCGTGCCTTGCGCTCGGCTTCAGGCACGCCGGCAAGCTCGAGCCCGAAGCCGACATTTTCCTCAACCGTGCGCCATGGCAGCAGGCCGAACTGCTGGAACACCATCGCCACCTGCTTCTGCCGCAGCCGCCTCAAGGTCGCCTCGTCGCAGGTGACGACATCGACCGTGCGGTCGCCGTCCCTGACCAGCACCTGGCCGCGCGACACGACGTTGAGCCGGTTGACGGCCCTGAGCAGCGTCGATTTGCCGGAGCCGGACAGGCCCATCAGCACGGAAATCTCGCCCTCATGCACGGTGAGGCTAGCCCCGGCGCAGCCCAACACATTGCCGGTCTTTTCGAGGATCTCGGCGCGGGTGGCGCCTTTGTCGATCATCGCCAGCGAGCCGGCCTGGTCGGCGCCGAAGACGATGTCGACATTCTTGAAGTCAACCGCGACGGTCATTTCTTGCCTCCAACGCCGATGCGGGTCATCCGGTCGAGCACGATGGCTAAAACGACAATCGCAAGGCCGGCCTCAAGTCCTAGGTCGATGCGGCGCGAGCCCAGCGCGCGGTTGATTTCGGTGCCGAGGCCGCCGGCGCCGATCAGGGCGGCGAACACCACCATCGACAGCGACAGCATGATCGATTGCGTCAGCCCCGCCATGATGGTGGGCAGCGCCGAGGGCAGTTCCACCTTCCACAGGAGCTGGCGTTTGGTAGCGCCGAAGGCTTCACCCGCTTCGATGATCGCCTTGGGCACCGAAACCACGCCAAGATGGGTCAGCCGCACCGCGGTCGGGATGACGAAGATGATTGTGACGATGAGGCCGGGCGCGTTGCCGAGCCCGAACAGCGTCAGAACCGGGATCAGGTAGACGAAGGTCGGCAACGTCTGCATCAGATCGAGCACCGGCAGCATGACGCGATAGACCTTCGGCTTGTGCGCCGCCCAGATGCCGAGCGGCACGCCGATCGCCATGGCCATCGCGGCGGCCGCGACCACGAGGACCAGCGTCTGCACCGTCTGTTTCCAGAGATTCTGGTTGATGATGAAGATGAGGCCGATGAACACGCCGATGGCGAGCGGACGCGAGCGCTGCAGCAGCCATGCAATGCCGGCAACGACCAGGGCCAGCAGCACCGGCGGCACCATCAGCAGGAGGTCCACCGCCCCGTCAAGGATGAAATTCAGGCCATTTGAGAAGGCCCGAAAGACGGTATCGAAATTGTCGGTGAGGAAGCCGAAGAAGGCCTTGCCCCATGGCCCGATCGGAATTTTGTAATCAGTAAGGAATTTCGAAATCGGATCCATCTTTCCCCTCTCGGCTTCGCCGCAATTGCCGTACGGTCATCTCTCACAGCATATGAAAAAGGGCAGCCTTTTCCAGTGGCTGCCCTTTTCCGGAGTTCATGCCGGACTCAAAGCTTGCTCAGCTCCCGAGCGCGGTCTTGATGGCGGCCGCCGCATCGCCGCCGTCGAAGGTGGTCACGCCGGCTATCCAGGGAGTGATCGCGTCCGGATGCTTCTTCAGCCAGTCGGTGGCGACCGTCTGGGCGTCGCCGCCCTTGAGGATCGCGTCCATCATCTCGCCTTCCATGTCGAGGTTGAACTTCAGGTTGGCGATGAACTTGCCGGCATTCGGGCACTCGGTCGTGTAGCCCTTGCGCACGTTGGTGTAGACGGTGGCGGCGCCGAAGCCGCTGTCGCCCATGCCTTCGAGATAGGTGATCTTCATGGCGCCCATCACCGGATGCGGCGTCCAGCCGAGGAAGGCGATCCATTCATTGTTCTTCATCGACTGCTCGGCCTGCGTCAGCATGCCCGCTTCCGACGACTCGACCAGCTCGAACCCTTCGAGATTGTCCTTCGGGTTCTTGATCATGTCGAGGATGATGCGGTTGCCGTCATTGCCGGCCTCGATGCCGTAGATCTTGCCGTTGAACTTGTCCTTGAACTTGCCGAGATCGGTGAGCGTCTTGACGCCGGCGTCAGCGACATAGGTCGGCACCACGATGCCGTAGCCGGCGCCGGTCAGGTTGGTGCTGATCGTCTCGACCGAGCCGTCGGCGGTGTAGTCCTTGATGTCGTTGGTCATCGACGGCATCCAGTTGCCGAGGAAGACATCGAGGTCCTTGTTCTTCAGCGACGCCATGGTGACCGGCACCGAGAGCTGGATCACTTGCGGTTCGTAGCCAAGCGCGGTGAGCAACACCGAGGCTAGCCCGGTGGTGGCCTGAATGTCGGTCCAACCGACGTCGGACAGACGCACGGCCTTGCAGCTTGCCGGATCGCCGGCATAAGCAGCGGTCGTGGATAGAAGCGCCACCAGGCCAAGGCCGGCGACGAAGGATTTCATACGCGACATGAACTTTTCTCCCATTGCAATTCGAGGCGACGCGACGTCACGGTTCTTGCGCCCGCCTTGTTTCGTCAGCCAAACACCATTTTGATGTGGTTTCAAGCGGCGCCACATCACGAACAACGGCGCGCGCTGGCCATTCAGCGACATGCCGCGCTTTCCGGCGAGATCGCTTTTTTGGTGGAAGGAGCCGGCGCCCCTCCCCGCGCCGCGGCAATTGAGCTTAAAGACCCATATGGCCAAGCTTTACTTCAACTACGCAACGATGAATGCCGGCAAGACGACGATGCTCCTGCAGGCGTCCTACAACTATCGCGAACGCGGCATGACGACGATGCTGTTCGTCGCCGGCCATTATCGCAAGGGCGACAAGGGACTGATCTCGTCGCGCATCGGCCTTGAGGCCGAGGCCGAGATGTTCCGCGACGGCGACGATCTCTATGCCCGCGTCGCCGAGCATCACGAGCATACCACCGTGCATTGCATCTTCGTCGACGAGGCGCAGTTCCTCGAGGAGGAGCAGGTCTGGCAGCTCGCCCGCATCGCCGACCGGCTGAACATCCCGGTCATGTGCTACGGCCTGCGCACCGATTTCCAGGGCAAGCTGTTTTCCGGGTCGCGCGCCCTGCTTGCCATCGCCGACGACCTGCGCGAGGTGCGCACCATCTGCCGCTGCGGCCGCAAGGCGACGATGGTCGTGCGTCTCGGTCCCGACGGCAAGGTGGCGAGGCAGGGAGAGCAGGTGGCGATCGGCAAGGACGTCTATGTCTCGCTCTGCCGCCAGCACTGGGAAGAGGAGATGGGCCGAGCCGCGCCCGATGACTTCATCGGCTTTGCCCGTGGCTGAGACCAAGGAACCTGCTCGACATGGCCAATGTGGTTGCCTACCTCAAGCCTCGCCGAAGCCCTGAGCAGCGCCGCATGGCAGGCGTCGCCCGACATTCGAGCCATCGGCTGGCGAACAAATCGGGCGGTTTGCCGCGATCTGACACAAGAGATTTCGCGGCGCTATTCCGACGGCGCGTGTCGTTCGCAAAAACAAGAGCTTAAGGCGTATAAGCGTAACCGGGGCAAAACCGGTGGCGG
>NZ_JHQR01000251.1 GCF_014843825.1 Mesorhizobium silamurunense | reverse complement strand
TCAGGCTTGCCGCGACGCTCGGCTTCGTCGCCGGGCTGGCGCTCGCCGACGCGCTGGACGCCGTCGTCCCGCAAGGCCGGATCGTCGTTGCCCTGGACGGCGCCAGCGAAGGCCGCAATCGCTTCGAGCTGAAATGGCCGAACGACGTGCTCGCCTCAGGCGCCAAGCTTGCCGGCATCCTGCTGGAGTCGGCGATGCTCGAAGGCGGCCGCTTTGCCGTCGCCGTCGGCATCGGCGTCAATGTGGTGGCTTATCCTGAGGATCTGCCCTATCCGGCGACATCGCTGCAGGCGCTGGGCGCCAATTGCGATGCCGAAACGCTGTTCCTGGCGCTTTCGGACGCCTGGAGCGAGAACTTCAGATTGTGGGACGACGGGCGCGGGCTTTCCGCCATCAGGAAGCGCTGGCTGGCGCGCGCGGCCGGGCTCGGCGGCGAGGTTGCTGTCAGAATTGACGGCAATGTGGTGCGCGGTGTCTTCGAGACCATTGACGAGGACTGCCGTTTTGTGATCCGCGACGATGACGGATCGGTTTTGACGATCGCGGCCGGCGACGTGCATTTCGGCGCGGTCGCATCGGCCCGTCCTTGACACTTGATTTGATTGGCTTGGCCTGAGCGGCCAGGAAGGAAAGAATTCATGGCGGATAGAGAAAACGCCGAACTCGTGTTCGCGCCGCTCGGCGGCGTCGGCGAGATCGGCATGAACTTCGCCCTCTATGGCTACGGGCCGGCCGACGCGCGCGAGTGGATTATCGTCGATGTCGGCGTCACCTTTCCCGATACCGCGCATCCGGGTGTCGATCTCATCTTGCCCGAAACGCGCTTCATCGAGGAGAACCTCGACGGCCTGCGCGGCATCGTCATCACCCATGCGCATGAGGACCACTACGGCGCGCTGCTCGACATCTGGCCGAAGCTCAAAGCGCCTGTCTGGATGACGCCCTTCACCGCCGGCCTGCTCGAGGCCAAGCGGCAGGGTGAGCGGAATGCGCCGAAAATCCCAGCATCGATCTATCGGGCGGGCGAGAAGTTCACCGTCGGACCGTTCGAGATCGAGGCCATCCCCGTCGCGCACTCGATCCCTGAGCCGATGTCGCTGGCGATCACCACGCCCGCCGGCACGGTGATCCACACCGGCGACTGGAAGATCGATCCGGCGCCGACGATCGGGCCGAAGACCGACGAGGCGCGCTTCCGCGCCTATGGCGACAAGGGCGTGCTGGCGCTGATCTGCGATTCCACCAATGCGCTGAGGGAAGGCGAGTCGCCGTCGGAAGTGGCGGTCGGCGAGGGCCTCAAGGGGGTCATCGAGAAGGCCAAGGGCCGCGTCGCGGTCACCACCTTCTCCTCCAATGTCGGGCGCATCGTCTCGATCGCCAGGGCGGCGCGCGACGCCGGCCGGCAATGCCTGGTGCTCGGCCGCTCGCTGAAGCGCGTCATCGATGTCGCGACCGAGCTTGGCTACATGGACGGCCTGCCGGAATTCATCGCCGAGGAGGATTACGGCTTCATCCCGCGCGAAAACCTGGTGATCATCTGCACCGGCAGCCAGGGCGAACCGCTGGCGGCACTGGCGAAGCTTTCGCGGGACGAGATGAAGTCGGTGGCGCTGACGGCCGGCGACACGGTGGTGTTTTCCTCGCGCACCATTCCCGGCAACGAGAAGGCGATCCTCGAGGTCAAGAACCGGCTGATCGACCTCGGCATGAAGATCATCGAGGACGGCGATGCGCTGGTGCACGTCTCCGGCCATCCGCGCCGCAGCGAATTGCGCAAGATGTATGAATGGGTGCGGCCGCAGATCGGCGTGCCGGTGCATGGCGAAGCGGCGCATCTGGTGGCGCAGGGCTCGCTGATGTCTATGTCGGGCATCGGCCAGGTGGCACAGGTGCGCGACGGCGATATGCTCAGACTCTGGCCCGGTCCCGCCACGATCATCGACCAGGTGCCGTTCGGCCGCCTCTACAAGGATGGCCTGCTGATCGGGACCGACCAGGCGATGGGCATACGCGACCGCCGCAAGCTTTCGTTTGCCGGGCATGTCGCGGTCAATGTCGTGCTCGACGACAAATACGAGTTGGCCGGCGACCCTGATCTGGTGGCTATCGGCGTTGCCGAGGCCGATGCCAGCGGCGAGACGCTGGAAGACCTGATGCTCGATGCGGCAATCGGCGCGGTGGACTCCATCCCCCGCCAGCGCCGAAAAGACCTCGACCTGGTGCAGGAGGCCGTGCGCCGCGCCGTGCGCGGCGCCGCCAACGAAGCCTGGGGCAAGAAGCCGCTGGTGACGGTATTCGTGACTAGGTAGTGAATGGTGAATGGTGAATAGTATTTGGTATCTGCACTGCTCGAGTTTGGGCTTACCATTCACTATTCACCATTTACCACGACGGAGCCTTCCATGCTCGGACGCCTGAACCATGTCGCGCTTGCCGTGCCGGACCTGGCCGCGGCGACCGCGGCCTATCGCGATACGCTGGGCGCCGCCCAGGTGAGCGAACCGCAGGCGCTGCCGGAGCATGGCGTGAACGTCGTCTTCGTCGATGTCGGCAACACCAAGATCGAATTGCTGGAACCGCTGGGCGAGGCTTCGCCCATTGCTGCCTTCCTGGAGAAGAACCCGTCAGGCGGCATGCATCACGTCTGCTATGAGGTCGACGATATTCTGGCCGCGCGCGATCATCTCAAGGCGAGCGGCGCGCGTGTGCTTGGCGACGGCAATCCGAAGACCGGCGCGCATGGCAAGCCGGTGTTGTTCCTGCACCCGAAGGATTTCTTCGGCACGCTGGTGGAACTGGAGCAGGCATGAACTGGGTTTCCTTCGTAGCGCTGTTCTTCGTCACATGGTGGCTGGTGTTGTTTGCCGTGCTGCCGTTCAGCCTGCGCACGCAGGACGAGGACAAGGACGTGACGCTGGGCACGGTTTCGAGCGCGCCACGTGGGCCGCATATGCTGCGCGCGGCGATCCGCACGACGATCGTGACTGCAGTCGTGATCGGCATTTTCTACGGGCTGACGAGGGGGCTCGGCTTTGGCTTCGACGACATCCCGCACATCGTGCCGGACTTTAGTCATACTGAGGGCAGCTAAGGTCCTATACAGTTTCGCAAGTATTGACCAGCCGGTGCCCGCTTTGGTTGAAGGCGGAAGCGGGCTTCCGATTTCAATGGCTGACGCAACGTAATGCTGTTTGGCAGCTTGTCGTGCTAAGCAGATGATTGCACAAAAAAAATGCAAGGCACGAGGCCTTGCAATTTAAACGCGTCCGATCCGTTTCCGGTGTCCGGCGGCAGCGAGTTACCGCGCCTAGATCGCATCCTCCCAAGACTTTGACCGCGTAGGAGAGCAGATTTTTCTCCGCCCTCTCGGTTATCGGCGCACACTAGACCAAGGCAGGTGAAAATGTCACGAAGAATTTTGCCTCCAAACGGGCAATATCGTGCTGCACTGCACAATAGTGGGGCAAGGCTTGCTTGTGAATCGATCAAATAGCCGGATGAGGCACTTTGGCGGCCAAACAGCCTTTTTGATTATGCGCAGAACGCGCCAACACTTTGGCGCGCTCGGGTTTCCATTCTGTCATGAAATGGCTATGAAGCCCGGGCAAGCAGCCTCGGTTGCGCCGATTCCCCGCGCCGCCATTTTTTCATTCACGGACCAGTCCATGCGTTTGTCGCGCTACTTCCTGCCCATTCTCAAAGAAAACCCCCGCGAGGCCGAAATCGTCTCGCATCGGCTGATGCTGCGTGCCGGCATGATCCGCCAGCAGGGGCAGGGCAGCTTTTCCTGGCTGCCGCTCGGCAAGCGGGTGCTGGACAAGGTCTGCCAGATCATCCGCGAGGAGCAGAACCGGGCAGGCGCGCTGGAAATCCTGATGCCGACCATCCAGTCGGCGGACCTGTGGCGCGAGAGCGGCCGTTACAACGACTACGGCAAGGAGATGCTGCGCATCAAGGACCGGCAGGACCGCGATATGCTCTACGGCCCGACCAACGAGGAAATGGTCACCGAGATCTTCCGCGCCTACGTCAAGTCCTACAAGGACCTGCCGCTCAATCTCTACCACATCCAGTGGAAGTTCCGCGACGAGGTGCGTCCCCGCTTCGGTGTCATGCGCTCGCGCGAGTTCCTGATGAAGGACGCTTACTCCTTCGACCTCGATTTTGAAGGCGCCAGAGCCGCCTATAACCGCATGTTCGTCTCCTATCTCAGGACGTTCACGCGCATGGGCCTGCAGGCCATTCCGATGCGCGCCGACACCGGCCCCATCGGCGGCGACCTCAGCCATGAGTTCATCATCCTGGCCGACACCGGCGAGAGCCAGGTGTTCTGCGACCGCGCCTATCTGTCGCTCGAGGTGCCTGGAGCGGACACGAATTTTGCCGACGATACCGAGATCGGCGGCATCGTGAAGAAATGGACGACGCCTTACGCCGCCACCGACGAGATGCATGACGAAGCAGCCTGGGAGAAGGTCTCCGAAGGCGACAGGCTTTCGGCGCGCGGCATCGAGGTCGGCCACATCTTCCACTTCGGCGAGAAATATTCGAAGCCGATGAATGCCAAGGTCACCGGGCCCGACGGCAAGGACCATTTCGCTTCGGGCGGCTCCTACGGCATCGGCCCGTCGCGGCTTGTCGCGGCGATCATCGAGGCGAGTCACGACGAGAACGGCATCATCTGGCCGGAAGCGGTGGCGCCGTTCGATATCGGCCTGATCAATATGAAGGCGGGCGACGCCGAATGCGATCGCGTCTGCGACGAGCTCTACGCGGCGTTGACTTCGGCCGGCAAGGACGTGCTCTATGACGACACCGACCAGCGGCCGGGCGGCAAGTTCGCGACCGCCGATCTGATCGGCCTGCCCTGGCAGGTGATCGTCGGCCCGCGCGGCGTGGCCGCAGGCGAGGTCGAGATCAAGAACCGCCGGACCGGCGAGCGCGAGACCCTGCCGATCGCGGAAGCCAAGAAACGCCTGGGTATCGCCTGATGAACGAGGCGGCTGCAGCTCGATCGCCGGCAGGCGCCTTTTCAGGCTTCGAGCGCATGGTGGCGTGGCGCTATCTGCGTTCGCGCCGCAAGGAGACGGTGATCTCCGTCATCGCCTCGATCTCCTTCCTCGGCATCATGCTGGGCGTCGCGACGCTGATCGTCGTCATGGCGGTGATGAACGGTTTTCGCGCCGAATTGCTTACCCGCATCCTCGGCGTCAACGGCCATCTGATCGTGCAGCCGCTGGATTCGCCGCTGGAGGACTATGCGCAGGTGGCGAGCCGCATCAACGGTGTTTCCGGCGTCAAATACGCCATCCCTCTGATCGACGGGCAAGTGCTGGCGCAAGGCAATGTCGGCGGCGGCACCGGCGCGCTGGTGCGCGGCATTCGCGCGGAAGACCTCAACAAGATCTCGATCGTGTCCAACAACATCAAGCAGGGCACGCTTGACGGCTTCGACGCCGGCGAGGGCGTGGCGATCGGTAAGCGCATGGCCGAGAATCTAGGCCTGGTGCTCGGCGACACCATCACGCTGATTTCGCCCGAAGGCGACGTCACGCCGCTAGGCACCACGCCGCGCATGAAGGGCTACAAGGTGGCGGCGATCTTCGAGGTCGGCATGTCGGAATATGACAGCTCGATCGTCTACATGCCGTTCTCGGAAGCGCAGCTCTACTTCAACATGGACGGGCGGGCGCAGACCATCGAGATCTATGTCGACAATCCCGACAATGTCGATGCGTTGAAGCCGTTGGTCGAGCGGGCGGCGCAGCGGCCGATCGATCTCGTCGACTGGCGCCAGCGCAACGAGACCTTCTTCTCGGCGCTTCAGGTCGAGCGCAACGTGATGTTCATGATCCTGACGCTGATCGTGCTGGTGGCGGCGCTCAACATCATTTCCGGCCTGATCATGCTGGTGAAGGACAAGGGCCACGACATCGCCATCCTGCGCACCATGGGCGCTTCGCGCGGGGCGATCCTGCGCATCTTCCTGATGACCGGGGCCGCGATCGGCGTGACCGGCACGATAGCCGGCGTGTTGCTCGGCGTCGTCATCTGCCTCAACATCGAATCGATCCGCCAGTTCTTCTCCTGGATGACCGGCAGGATACTGTTCAATCCCGAGCTTTATTTCCTCAGCCAGCTGCCGGCGAAAATGGACCCGCGCGAGACCACCTATGTCGTCATCATGGCGCTCAGCCTGTCCTTCCTCGCCACGGTGTTTCCGGCATGGCGGGCAGCGCGGCTCGATCCGGTCGAAGCCTTGAGGTACGAGTGATGGCCGAAGCCATTATCGAGCTGAAGGGCGTCGAGCGGCACTATGTCCAGGGGCCGCGCAAGCTGACCATTCTGAACGGCGCCGATTTCTCGCTGCGGCGCGGCGAGATGGTGGCGCTGGTGGCGCCTTCGGGCACCGGCAAGTCGACCTTGCTGCATACGGCGGGATTGCTCGAGCGGCCTGACGCGGGGGATGTGATCCTCAGCGGCCGCGCCTGCGGCCGGCTCTCCGACGACGAACGCACCGCGATCCGCCGTAACGATGTCGGCTTCGTCTATCAGTTCCATCACCTGCTGCCTGAGTTCTCGGCGCTCGAGAACATCATGATGCCGCAGCTGATCAAGGGGCTCGGCCGCAAAGAGGCGTCCGAGCGGGCGGCACAACTGCTGGATTACATGCAGATCGGCAAGCGCGCGCAGCACCGGCCGTCCGAGCTCTCCGGCGGCGAGCAGCAGCGTGTCGCCATAGCCCGCGCCGTCGCCAATGCGCCGCTGGTGCTTCTGGCCGACGAGCCGACCGGCAATCTCGATCCGGCGACCGCTTCGTATGTTTTCGACGCACTGGAGGCGCTGGTCCGGCAATCGGGGCTTGCGGCGCTGATCGCCACCCACAATCACGAGCTGGCCGCCCGCATGGACCGGCGGGTGACGCTGGCCGAGGGTAAGGTGGTGCCGCTCTAACCGTGTCGAGGCGCAGGTTGTCGGGGTGTACCGGTTGAGCCGCCTTCTTTCAGACGGCAGTGTTGCCCCTGATCCGCCTGCCGGCACCTTCTCCCGTATAGTGACGGGGAGAAGGAAGGTAGCCGCGGCCTCGGCGCCTATCCTGCAATGTTGGCGATTGGCGAAGCCGGCGATGAGAGCGGGTTGTGTGCGTCAAGTTCTGCAAATTCGCTGAGAGAGGGCGGTCATGGCAGGCTGGGACAGCGCAGACGCCCGAAAGGAATTCAAAACCTGAAGCGATTGCCTCGCGGCAGAGGCACCTGTCTTAAGTTCCAGTTAGTTCCCCAGCCGTGCATCTCGTCCCGTCAACCGTTCCTTAACCGTGCCCAAACGGACCGCCCGGATTCGCCCGGCGCGTCGCTTCCTGATCGTTGACATTCGAACAAAATTAGAACAAATTGAGAACATACTAACAACAGGAGAGAGTTATGGCCGATCTGGTTCAGGATGTCGTCTCGCTGGTTTGCATGAGCACTTTCCTCATTTCCATGGCGATCTGGATTGGCGCCATGTGATCGGGCGGCTTTGCCGCCGCTGTTCGGGCGGGCAAGGGCCCGCCCATTGTTTGAGACGGGCAAGAGCCCGCCCATTGTTAAGTCTTTCTTGGCCGCGCCGCCGCTAGGCTGCTCCTTCAAGACGGGGAGCCAAAGGCAGTGTCGGTCATCGCCACGGTCACTCTCGTGGCCGGAAATCTCGGACTGATCTTCTTGCTGATGACCGTGCCGCTCGGGTTGCGCACGGTTACAGTCAGCCGCGTGGTAGAGGCCGATCGGAAACGCCTCTGGCAGGCGCTTTGGCCGTTCGGCAGCGATGCCGGCTGGTCGGGCGAAATCCTCTCGGCCGAAACGCTGGACGGCAAGGGGACGGCGCTGATCAAACTGTCCTGGGAGGGACGGGACGGCCGGCCGATCGAACGCAAGGCGCGGTTCGACGATGTGGTGGAAGGCAGCCGCTTCTCGATGCGCGTCATCGACGATACGGCGCTCGATCCATCCTTCTGGGCCGACTATCGCGAAACCACCGAGCTCGCGCCCGAAGGCGGTGCGACGCGGGTCACACTGACGCAGACCGACCGCTATCGCGGCGTCGCCTTCCTGATCTTCCGTTACTTTGCCATGCGCCGCGAACTCGCCAAGCTTAAGGTCTGGGCGAGGACCGGCAAGTATCGCAAGGGCGGCTGGTTCGAGCATCCGGTGAGCCAGATCGGCTTCGCCGTGCTTTCGGCCCTTATCCTGTGGCCGTTCTTCGGCCTCAGTCCCGGCGGGCTGGCGCTCGCCGCGATCCTGACCTCGGTTGTGGCCCTGCACGAGCTTGGCCACATGGCGGCGTTCCGCCTGACGGGGCATCGGCGGGCGCGCATGATCTTCATCCCGCTGCTCGGCGGCATCGCCATGGGCGGCAGGCCCTATGACAGCCGCTTCGAAGTCGCTTTCGTGGCGCTGATGGGGGCCGGCTTCTCCGCCTTCCTGGTGCCTCTGCTGATCGCTGCCAGCAGCCTTGCCGGAAGCGAAGGGCATCGCCTGGCGGCATTGCTGCTGGCAACGCTTGCCGGCTGCGCGTCGCTGTTCAACATCGCCAATCTGGTGCCGGTGTGGAAGTTCGACGGCGGCCAGGTGCTGCGCCAGATCTGCCCGGGGCCCATCGCGCTCGCGCTGGCCTCCTTCCTGTTGCTGTCCGCCCTGCTGGCGCTCGGCTGGCGCGCCGGTTTCCCGTCCAGCTTCCTGCTTGTCGCCGGCGCGGTGTTCTCGATCCTCAGCCTGCTTACCGTGGGAAGCGGCGTGAAGCCGCGCCATGAGCTGAAGCCGATCCGAACCTTCGACCGCTTGGTCTTGGCCGGCGCGCTGCTCGCGGTCTTTGCCATTCACGGCTATGGGGTGCTCTGGGCCTCCGCGCAGCTGATGTAGCCGTGGTGGGTCAGCCTGCCTTTCGGGCCGGCTCGGCGACTGGCACCGCGGCAGGCCCGAATACGCCTTCGAAGGCGGATTTCAGCGCGAGGTCGAGGTCGGCCATGGTGACGGGCAGGCCGAGGTCGACGAGGCTGGTGACGCCATGGTCGGCGATGCCGCAGGGCACAATGCCGCTGAAATGGCCGAGGTTCGGCTCGACATTGATAGCGATGCCATGAAAACTCACCCAACGCCTCAGCCTGATGCCGATGGCGGCGATCTTGTCCTCGGCGGGCGAGCCGTCCGGCAGGGCAGGGCGATCCGGCCGCACAACCCAGACGCCGACGCGGTCCTCGCGCCGTTCGCCGCGCACATTGAAGGCGGCAAGTGTTGTGATGATCCATTCCTCGAGCGCGGCGACGAAGGCACGGACATCCTCACGCCGTCGCCTGAGGTCGAGCATGACATAGGCCACGCGCTGTCCCGGACCGTGATAGGTGTATTCGCCGCCGCGGCCCGCGGCAAAGACGGGAAAACGGTCGGGCTCGATCAGGTCCTCGATGCGCGCGCTGGTGCCCGCCGTGTAGAGCGGCGGATGCTCGACCAGCCAGACCATCTCGTCGGCGGCGCCGCTGCGGATCGCCTCGGCGCGCGCTTCCATGAAGGCAAGGGCGTCCGGATAGGAATTGAGGCCGGGTTCGATCACCCATTCGACCGGCGCCGAACCGGGAAGGGGCAGGAACGACGTGGCGATCTGGCTGCGTTCTGTCATGGCGCGTCTCTTCTGAGGCGCGCCGTGATCGGACGAATCCTGGCGGGCTCAGATGTGTGTTTGTACCCCAAAAATCCGTCAGCGGCTTCAGGCGGCATGCGATTGCCCTTCATATGGCGGCAATCGGCAAAAACGTCCAGTTCCGCGGGCTCGCGGCGAGGCTGTGGAGCATTGTGCCAGCAGCTTTATCTGATGCATGTCGTTCTCCCAAAACCGCTACGCACTTTTGGGCGACATGCATTAGCGAATATTCCGCACGGCGCACTTGTTTCGCCGGAAACGATTTGCTACAGGCCCCGGGCCGGACGGTTCCGGCTCCTACCACGTGCGGTCGTGGCGGAATTGGTAGACGCGCAGCGTTGAGGTCGCTGTGGGGCAACCCGTGGAAGTTCGAGTCTTCTCGACCGCACCAAAACTCCCCTGACAGATCGCTTTAGTCAACTGACGGGACGCGCAGCTCGTCGTTGTGCGGCCGGCAATGCGATATCGCTCGCAACGGATGAACGAAAACGGCGGCGGGTCATGCAAGACCCCGCCGCCGGTTCCGATTCCGTCAATCGTCTGATCGCTGGTCAGGCAGCCTTCTTCGTGCGCGCTAGCGTGTCGGCCACGACTTCGCCGAAGGACGCAGGTGTCGGCACGATGACCACCCCTGCCTCCTTCAGGATTTCGACCTTTTCCTGCGCCGACTCGCCGAAGGCCGAGATGATCGCGCCGGCGTGGCCCATGCGGCGGCCCTTCGGCGCGGAGAGCCCGGCGATGTAGGCAATCAGCGGCTTGCGCATATTGTCGCGCGCCCAGATCGCGGCTTCGGCCTCCTGCGGGCCGCCGATCTCGCCGATCATCACCACGGCGTCGGTTTCGTCGTCCTGCTCGAACAGTTTCAGAATGTCCTTGAAGGAGGAGCCGTTGATCGGGTCGCCGCCGATGCCGACGCTGGTCGACACGCCGATGCCCAGCGCCTTCATCTGCGAGGC
>NZ_JHQR01000259.1 GCF_014843825.1 Mesorhizobium silamurunense | reverse complement strand
CTGCGCGTCGATGTCGTCGCCTTCTCCGGCAAGCCGGAAGCCGCGCGCGTCGTGCGCAAGGTGATCGCCGAGCGCGCCGGGCCGATCGTGCCGCTGGTCAGCGAAGTGCTCAACCCGGCGGCCTATGCGCATGAGCGCGCGGTCTGCGTCGACACGACCGCGGCGGGCGGTAATGCCAGCCTGCTCGCCGCTGCTTAGGGCGTATTGACATTCAGGTGATGCCGGCCTGCGAATGGCGGCTTCCTGCGCTTCCGGCCTTCGCCGGCCGAAGCATTTATGAGTGGCGTGGCAGCTAAGGCTACGGCCGGCGTAGGCCGGGGCTCACGTACTTAAGTACGCTCCGCTCCGGTTCTCCGAAGCCACCATTCTCGACTCGGCCTGACCTGAATCTCAACACACCCTATCCGTCGAAGGAAGTTGGCCATTGCTCGTCAGCGGTCAGGCGCCTTCGACGACTGAAAACCCTTCGAATTGCGGATGGCCGAGATAGTGCACCTGCGAGCTGCCGGCGTTGCGGTGGGCGTCGCGGAAATTCTCCGACTTCGTCCAGGCGACAAAATCGTCGTGGCTCGCCCAGACCGTGTGCGAGGCAAACAACGTATAGCCCTCGGTCTCGTTGACCGGGCCGCGCAGCAAATGGAATTCCTTAAAACCCTTCATCTCGGAGAGGCTGGAATCGCGGTTTTTCCAGACGTCCTCGAAGGCTTCTTCCGAGCCGTTCTGGACCTTGAAGCGGTTCATGGCGATGTACATTGGTTTCCTTCCAGAATGAGTGCCCTGTGGCGATTGGTTGAGGGTATGAAACGGCGAGGCGGCGGTTCTTAAAACGGACCGATGCGGGCTTTGAACACCCAACTCGACCTGCCGGTCTCCGGTGGAATGGGCGGGAACGGGGCTTGCTGGCGCACCAGTTTCAGGGCGAATTGGTCCAGCTCGGCAGACCCTGAACTTTCTGCAAGCTGCAAGTAGCTGATGCTGCCATCGGCCATGACAACGAAAACCACCCTGGCATTGTTGCGGGCCTTTTCCTGAATCGCTTTCGAAACGCGACGGTTGGCGCGGGCAAGCTTCTTCTGGATTTCACCGCTGTAGCGGGATTCCATCGCATTGCCGGCCGCGGCCTCTTTTTTGCCCTTGCTGGAAATCACCGGCTGGTCGCGTTTCTCGCCATCCGCCGCGCCGCGAGAATCATTGGTTTTGCTCGTTCCTTCAAGTCCGGCTGGTCCGCTTGGCCTTGCAGTTGGGACCGGTGGCGTCCCGGTATCGGCAGGAGGCGTCCCGGCGCTTTGCATCTGAACCGCAGACGATGTTTCCTGCGGCTCAGCCCTTGGAGCGATATTCTGATCATCCTGGCGCGGGATGGCAGCCGTCAGCGCGTCCGGAGTGGCGGTCGCCCGTTTGACGGCTTCCGGCGGAGGCTCAGGTGCCGCCGGCTCCTCTACTGCTTGAGGCGTGTCGGTTGGAGGCACGGATCGAACTGCCTCAGGCTTGGCCGGCCGCGGATCAGGCACCAAGGTCACATCCATCACGCCAGGGTCGCGGCCATCCAAAGCGCTGCCGACCACATCAGCGCCTGATTGATCAGAGCCTTCGGACTGGATTGCATCGATGGAATCGATTGTACCGGCAGATGCGATCAGAAATGCCGCCGCGGCAGCGGCATGGAGCAGACAGGAGACCGCAATCGCCACCGTCCATTTGCGCTCCCCGGCCGACTGCTGCGCTTGCGCAAGCGGTTCGGCCGGCACGATCGCCAGTTCGTTGCCAGCGTCGGGGAGGGGGCTGATTTCATGCATGTCTCGCGACGAGACCTGCCGCGAGCGACGTGGAATTGTCAAATCAAGATCGGTTGCCGAAAGTCGCCCGAAGCCGAAGCTAGCCAAGGGCCAGGCAACGG
This sequence comes from Mesorhizobium silamurunense, assembly GCF_014843825.1. GTDB lineage: Bacteria > Pseudomonadota > Alphaproteobacteria > Rhizobiales > Rhizobiaceae > Mesorhizobium > Mesorhizobium silamurunense. The sequence goes on along the minus strand of NZ_JHQR01000259.1, from coordinate 11,204 downwards.
CATTTCGGGTGAGCGTCAGCGCCACGGCTTGTCAGACCCCGAAAGCGATGCCGGTCTTGGTCGAAGTCTTCAGGCCGCGCATGCACGCCGCCGGCTCGACGCCGGTTCCGGCGCATTCCGTCGCGCTGTTGATCAGCACGCGGCTGATCTTGCCGCAGTCGGCCCCGGCAAGATCGAAGCGCGTGACTTTCGTCTTGCCGGCAGGCAGGTCCTTGAAATCGAGCACGGTGAGGCGGTCGACGACGCCGGCCTCGTTGAACAGCGCGATCTCGAAAGCCGCCTTCGACAGGTCGGCGCCGAGCGCGTGTTGACGATGAAGGTCAAGCGGCAGCCCTTGTCGGAGGGTTGCGCGGCGTTGAGCTCGAGGTTTAGGGCCGGGGCCGGCGCGGACTGGGCCCACGCCGGCGCCGTTGCAAGCGACATCGCCAGCGCCGAGGTCAAGAGACGAAGCGATGTCGTTGAACGTAGCATTTCCAATTAGCCTCCGAAACGCATGGTTGCTGCCAGCTTCAGCGTGATGCCGGGTTCGTAGAGAACGGCGGTCGTGCTTCCGTTGAGCGGGTTGGTGTATTTGACGTCGAACAGATTGTCGGCGCGGAAGTCGACCTTGAGATTGTCCGTCGCCTGGTAGCTGGCAAAGGCATTGACCAGCGTGTGGTCCTTGGCCACCGGATTGCCCTTGGGCTTGCCGTTGTATTGCACCTCGCCGCCGACCGTCAGCTTGTCTTCGAGGAAGCGGAGGCCGAGCTGCGCGGTCAGCTGCGAGGAGGGGATGCTGGCAAGATCGGCCCGCTCGCCTTCATACGAGATGGTGTGGCCATTGATGATGGAGGCCGAGAGCCCGGCATAGCCCCAGCCGGCGTCGTAGACGCTTTCCAGCTCGAAGCCGTTGATCTTGGCCTTGGCGAAGTTCTGGTACTGGAAGCAGATCGGGATGCCTGGGCCGAATGGGCAGCCGCTGGTCGGGTCGAAGGCCGAGAGCGTGACGCCGTCGATGTAGTCCTCGACATTGTTGTTGAAATAGGCAGCCTTGAGCCGCAGCGCGTCGCCGGCCTCGACAATGTCGTTCTGCTTGTAGTTGACGCCGAATTCGACGGTCTTGCCGGTTTCGGGCCTGAGATTGGGATTCGGCAGGAACGGGAAGGTGACGCCCGCCGGATGGTTGCCGCTGATGAGCGTCTCCGTCAGCGAGGGCGAGCGGTAACCTTCCGCGTAGGTGCCGTAGAACTGCAGGCCCGCGAGGCTGGCGCTTTCAAAGGGTGAGACCCCGACGGTGATGCGCGGCGACAGACGGTCGCCCGATGTCTCATGCGCGGAGTCTTTCAGGCTATAGCTGTCATAGCGTAGGCCTGTGATGACCTCGAGCCATTCCCAGGTCAGCTTGTCCTGAATGTAGGCGCCCGACACGTTGCGCTTGCCGGACGGCGTATAGAAGCTGTCGCCACCGGCCGTGCCGCCCGTCTCGACGTCGTCGCCGACCCAGTCGCCGCCATAGGTCAGTTCGTGCGCAATGCCTGCGGTCTCGAAGCGCGAGGTGTTCCAGATGTCGATGCCGGTGGTGCCGACATCGAAGGTCGACAGCGAGCCGGCCGGCAGTACGACGGGCAGGCCTGTGCTCGGATCGAACCGATTTTGCGGGACAAGCGTCGTCAGATCGAGAACGGTCTTGTTGTAGGAGGTGTTGATGTGGAGGTCGAGCCAGCTTTTGGCGTCGTCGGTGATGTTGTAGCGGGCAGTGAAGGTGTTCGACTTGAGATCGACATCGTTGGCGGGAACGCCGCTGCTTGTCTCCGTCCATCCGTCGCTGGAGCCGACCCAGCCGAGCTTCAGCTCGCTGTTTTCGGTCGGGTGGATGGTGGTCTTGAGCAGGCCGCTCAGCACGTCGAAGCCGGTGCCGGCCACGGTGTCGCCGCCGCCATTCTTGTAGTCACCGTAGTCCCGATAGACGATGTTGCCCAGAACATCCCAGTTTTCGTTGAAGCGGTAGGCGCCGCTGGCACTGGTGGTCCAGCCCTTGCCGTTGCTTTCATAGCGCCCGGTGACGGAGGCGGCCCAGCTTTCCTTCGGCTTGAGGAAATCTTCGGCGTCCTTGGTGTCGAAGAAGACGACGCCGCCGATGGCGCCAGAGCCGTAGGTGTTGGCGACCGGGCCACGGATCACGTCGACGGATTTGATGAGCTCGGGATCGACATAGAAGGTCGACTGCGTGCCATGGTCCGAGCGCTGGAAATCCTGCCTGGCGCCGTCGACGATCACCGCGACGCGGCCGAAATCCTGCAGGCCGCGGATGTTGATGCTGGAGCTGACCCGCCGCGCGTCGGCCTGCACGGTGACGCCGGGAACGCCGAGCAGCATCTCGTTCGGCGTCGTCGCCATGCGCCGTTCAAGCTGCTCCTCCTGGTCGACATGGCTGGCCGAGGCCAACGACTGGATCGCCGTCTCGCCGGTGCGGCTGATGACCAGGATCTTGTCGAGCAGAGTTCCCTCGGCAGCGGGTTTCTCATCGGCCTTCTTTTTTTGATCGGCCTGCTGGTCGGCCGTCGGGCCTGTTGCGCTTTCGCGGCCGGCACGCCGAGCGCAATTGCCGCTGCTCCAGTCATTAGTAGGGCGATTGCCTTCGCCATCGATCGGAAGCCCGGGCCGGCATCCGCCTGGCCCGTCCGTCCCCAATTCACCAACCCCATGCCCCAACTCCAGATTCAAGGCTCGATGCTGGCTGGCGCGGGGCTCGCTTGCATTTTTGATCACGTCCGGCGTCTTAAATGTTGACTCATTTAGTCCGGTAATGCACTGACTAGTAAACATGACTATTCAAGTCAAGAATTGAATCGGCAATTTACGAGCGCCTGGCCAGACGGCCGGCACAGCAGAAGGACCGACCCGATGAACACGCATAATCCCAACGACTTCCGCTATCGCGTCCGCCGTTCGGACGACACGCAGCCCCGCTACGACCGGGTGCCGATGGCGGTGCGCACGCTCTCCAGCAACACACTGTTCCAGGGCGAGCATGAGATTGGCATCGAGCATCATGGCGCGCTCTACCGCCTGAAAATCACCCGCCAGGGCAAGCTGATCCTCAACAAGTAAGCACAATCGGCAGGCGGAACAGTGCAGACAAAGGTGGGCAGGTGGACGACATGGACCAGCGCGTGAAGCCGTCGCCGGAAGAGATCCGGCGGGCACGGGAAGGCAATCCGAAGATGCGCGAGCGCGATCTCGCAGCCCAACTCGGCATTTCGGAAGCGGAGCTGGTCGCGGCGCATTGCGACTATGGCGTCGTGCGCGTCGAGCCGCGTGCCAACGACCTGTGAGCGCGATCTCGCAGCCCAACTCGGCATTTCGGAAGCGGAGCTGGTCGCGGCGCATTGCGACTATGGCGTCGTGCGCGTCGAGCCGCGTGCCAACGACCTGTTGACCGGCCTCGAAGCGGTCGGCGAGGTGATGGCGCTGACCCGCAACGAAAGCGCCGTGCACGAGAAGATCGGCGTCTACGACAAGGTCGTCACCGGCAACCACAATGCCATGGTGCTCGGCGAGAACATCGACCTGCGCATTTTCCCGAAAGTGTGGGCGCATGGTTTCGCCGTCGAGAAGCGGGACGGCGGTGAGATCCGCCGCAGCCTGCAGTTCTTCGACGCGGCTGGCGAGGCGGTTCACAAAGTGCATCTGCGGCCGGCCTCGAACCTCTATGCCTACCAGAAGCTGGTGGCGAGCCTCGAATCGTCGACCCAGGAACCGACGGTCACGATCGCCTCAAGCGCGCCGGGAGGCGAAGGGGAGGCTCAAGGCTCGGTCGCCAGCATCGACGACCTGCGCGACCGCTGGAGCCGGCTGACCGACGTGCATCAGTTCTTCGGCATGCTGAAGACGCTGAAGCTCAGCCGCCGCGAGGCGGTGCGCATGGTCGGCCAGGACTATGCCTGGCTGCTCAACAACGATGCCGTCGGCGCCATGTTTCACCACGCGGCGGAAGGCAAAATGCCGATCATGTGCTTCGTCGGAAACCGCGGCTGCATCCAGATCCATTCCGGTCCGATCAAGTCGGTCAAGCCGATGGGGCCGTGGATCAACGTGCTTGACGAGACCTTCCACCTGCATCTGAGGACCGACCACATCCGCGAGGTCTGGGCGGTGCGCAAGCCGACCAAGGACGGCCATGTCACATCGCTCGAAGTCTATGACGCCCAGGGCGGCATGATCATCCAGTTCTTCGGCAAGCGCCATGAAGGCGAGGGCGAGCGCGAGGACTGGCGTTTTCTCGCCGAGAACCTGCCCCGGATCCCCAGTCCGACCGCTGCATGAGGCAAGACCCAATGCGTGCTCCATTCGATTTTCGCCCGGCGCTCGCGCCGCTGCTCGGCGCTCTGCTGGCTTTCACGACGCTGCCCGCCGGCGCCGAGGAAGGAGCGGCAACCTTCTCCGATACGTCGCGGCTCGTCGCCATCGGCGGCTCGATCACAGAGATCGTCTATACGCTCGGCGAGGAAGGCCATCTCGTCGCCCGCGATTCGACGAGCTATTTCCCGCAAGCCGCGCTCAAGCTGCCCGATGTCGGCTATATGCGTGCGCTGTCGCCGGAGGGTGTGCTCTCGGTCAACCCGTCGGGGATCCTCGCTTTGCATGGCAGTGGCCCGAAGGAAGCGGTCGACGTGCTGAAGAAATCGAGCGTGCCCTTCGTCGAAGTGCCCGAGCACTACAGCCATGAAGGCATCCTCGAAAAGATCCGGGTCGTCGGCAAGGCGCTGGGGGTCGACGCCAAGACCGAAAAGCTTGCAGCGGAGACGGACGCGAAGCTGACGGCGGCCGAAAAGCAGACGGCGTCGATCAAGGATCGCAAGCGCGTGCTGTTCGTGCTGTCGACGCAGGGCGGCAAGATCCTTGCCGCGGGCAGCGACACCGCCGCCGACGCCATCATCAAGCTCGCCGGCGCGATCAACGCGGTCGAGGGTTTTTCCGGCTACAAGGCGATGTCCGACGAGGCGATCGTCACCGCCAGGCCGGACGTGATCCTGACGATGAAGAACGCCGGACCGCCGGTCTCCGAAGATGAGCTGTTCGCCAATCCGTCGATCGCCACGACGCCGGCGGGTGCCGCCCGCAAGGTGATCAGCATGGATGGCGGCTATCTGCTGGGCTTCGGGCCGCGCACGGCCGAAGCCATCCACGATCTCGCCGTTTCGCTCTACGGCAGCCAGGTTACGGACTGAACGGCGATGGCCGAACAGTCGATTGCCGGTGCGGCGGGCATGACGATGGCAGCCGATGGCGACCGCTCGGCACGAGCAAGGATCGTGATCCTGCTTTTGTCTGTTGCGCTTGCGCTGTCAATATTCCTATCGCTGACCTCGGGCGCTTCGGACGCGTCCGCTGTCCGCGTCATCCGCGACTGGCTCACCGGAGCCGTGCCGGCCGATGCGGCGCTTGCCGCGCGCGACCAGCTGATCGTCTATGACATTCGCATGCCGCGCGTCCTGCTCGGCGTGCTGATCGGCGCGGCACTCGCAGTTTCCGGCGCGGTGATGCAGGGTCTGTTCCGCAATCCGCTTGCGGACCCCGGCCTGATCGGCGTCTCCGCCGGTTCGAGCCTCGGCGCGGTGGCCATCATCGTGCTCGGCACGACCTGGCTCGCGCCTGTGACGCTGGCCCTCGGCACGTTTGCCCTGCCGCTGGCGGCCTTCTTCGGCGGTCTTTCGGTGACATTGCTGCTTTACGCCATCGCGACGCGCCAGGGCCGGACCTCGGTCGCCACGATGCTGCTCGCCGGTCTGGCGATCGCCGCCCTCGCCATGGCGCTCACCGGCATCCTGATTTTCATGGCCGACGACAGGCAGTTGCGCGACCTGACCTTCTGGCAACTCGGCTCGCTCGCCGGCGCGACATGGCCGAAGATCGGCACCGTCGGGCCGGTGATCGTGCTGGCGCTGGCCGCAATGCCCTTCCTGTCGCGCGGCCTCAATGCACTGGCGCTTGGCGAGGCGACTGCCGGCCATCTCGGTATTCCGGTGCAGCAGCTGAAATACACCGCCATCGTTGGGGTGTCGGCTGCGGTCGGCGCGTCCGTCGCCGTCAGCGGCGGCATCGGCTTCATCGGCATCGTCGTGCCGCATCTCTTGCGCATCGCGATCGGCCCGGACAACCGTTACCTTTTGCCGGCCTCGGCCTTGCTCGGCGCCTCGCTGCTTCTGCTCGCCGATGCGGTCGCCCGCACTATCGTCGCTCCGGCCGAGCTGCCGATCGGCATCGTCACCGCGGTTGCCGGCGCGCCGTTCTTCCTGTGGATCCTGTTGCGCAAGCGCGGCGTCGTCGATTTGTGAACTGCCGATGATCGAAGCACGCAGCATCTCCGTGGCGATCGGCGGCAAGCGCATCGTATCGCATGTCGATTTCGCGGCGCGGCCGGGTGAGGTGACGGCAATCGTCGGACCGAACGGATCGGGCAAGACGACCCTGCTCAAGGCGCTAACCGGCGAGCTTCCCTATTCCGGCACGGTCGCCCTCAACGGCCGCGATCTGTCCGCCATGAAGCCGGTGGAGGCAGCGACGCTGCGCGCGGTGCTGCCGCAATCCACGACACTCTCCTTCCCCTTCACCGTGCGCGAGATCGTGCGCCTCGGCCTGATCGGCGGTCGCTCCGGCGTGCTGCCCGGCGAGGATGCGCGCTTGCCCGAGCGGGCGCTGGCGCGAGTCGATCTCGACGGTTTTGCCGGCCGCTTCTACCAGGAGCTTTCCGGGGGCGAGCAGCAGCGCGTCCAGCTTGCGCGCGTGCTCTGCCAGGTCTGGGCGCCGGTGCTGGAGGGCAGGCCGCGCTATCTGTTCCTCGATGAGCCGGTCTCAAGCCTGGACGTCAAGCACCAGCTCATCATCATGAACATCGCCCGCGACTTCGCCCGGCGCGGCGGCGGCGTGGTGGCGATCCTGCACGACCTCAACCTGACAGCCATGTATGCCGACCGCATTTTCGTGCTGCACGTCGGCCAGCTGGCTGCAGCCGGCTCGCCGACGGATGTGCTCAACGACGAATTGATCGAGAAGGTATTCGACTGCCGCCTCAAGGTCGGTGCGCTGCCGGCGGCTAGTGTGCCGTTCGTCCTGCCGCAATCAGCCGCTTAGGCGGCCGGAGCGCGTTGCTCCAGGAGGTCGATGCCGAGCAGGTGACGCACGTCCGGGCGCGCTGCGACGAGGTCGGCGATCGTGTAGCGGGAAAGCACGGCAAAGAAGGCGTTGAGCGCCTCGCGCAACGCCGAATTCAACGCGCAGCTGTCGACCAACGGGCATTCGGCGGCGTCGTTCTCGAAGCATTCGGCCATGGCGAAGCTCTCTTCGGTGACGCGCACGACATCGAACAGGCTGATCTGCTCGGCCGGGCGGCCGAGTCTTACGCCGCCGTTCCTGCCGCGCACGGTCTCGACTAGGCCGGCCTCGACCAGCGGCTGCAGGATCTTGAACAGGAACAGCTCCGAAACCGAATAGGCGGCGGCGATCTCGGGGATGCGGCTCAGCCTGTCGGTGTTCGCGGCGCAATACATCAGTATGCGCATCGCATAGTTGGTCTGGCGCGTGAGCCGCATGGTATCCTCGCAAAAACATTAGCTTGAGCCGAATATGGCCCATAGTTTGGAACAATTCCAGACTGGAGCGCCACATAGCTGAATAATCGTGTCAACTTTTTGTGCATGCCGACGCGTATGAGCGGCCCGATATGTCCCACAAGCTTTGGGCGAGCGTTTCGCCGCCGAAGGTCCTAGATAAGTGCGGGTGCAAACAGGAAACGGCCTTTCCATGTCACAATCAGCTCCGGCCCTCGCGTCGGTTCGATTCGACGCCGATGCGCAGGCAAAGCTCTCGGCATTGCGGCGGACCAAGTTCACTGCCGCCGCGGCGCTTGGCCTGTGCATCCTTGTCTTCGCGCTCACCAAGTCTTTCCAGGGCAGCCATCCGTGGCTCGGCTTCGTCGCCGCCTTCGCCGAGGCGGCGACCATCGGCGGGCTCGCCGACTGGTATGCCGTCGTCGCGCTGTTCAGGCGGCCGCTTGGGCTGCCGATTCCGCATACCGCCATCATCCCGGAGAACCAGCACCGCATCGCGGACAATCTCGGCCGCTTCATCGAAGCCAATTTTCTGGCGGCGGAGCCGGTGCGGGAAAAGCTCGCCGAGGTCGACTTTGCGGCGCTGGTCGCCGACTGGCTGGCCGACAGCGAACGCGCGGCGGGGCTATCGCGATTCGTCGCTCGGCTGGTGCCGCAGACACTGACGGCTGTAGAGCAGTCCGGGCTGCGCGACTTCGTCGCTAGCCGCATGCTGGAGCAGATCGAAAAGGTGCCGCTGGCGCCTTTAGCCGCGGAGTTGTTGTCGGCGCTCACCGACGATCGCCGCCATCAAAAGCTGTTCGACGAGTTTACCAGGGTGGTCGGGCGTTTTCTGAACGACGAGAAGGCGCTGGCGACGATGCGCGAGAAGATCCGCGAGGAGCTGCCGTCGCTCTTCAACCTGTTTCGCGCCGATGCCTATCTCCTGAAGAAGATCGTCGCCTCCGCCGGATCACTGCTCGATGAGGTGCGGGCCGACCCCAACCATCCGATGCGCGCCGAATTCGACCATTTCGCGCTCGCCTTCATCGAGCGTCTGCGGACGTCGAAGCAATATGCAAGACGCGCCGAGAAGCTGAAGCGCGATTTCCTGGGCCGCCCGGAAGTCAGGGCGCTGGCCGGCGACACATGGGCAAGCATGCGCCTCTTCATCGAGCAGGACGCCAACGCGCCCAATTCGATGATCCGCGAGCATCTCGCCAATATGTTCGTCGAGGTCGGCCGGCATCTGGCCGACGATGCCCAGATCAGAGCCGACATGAACCAGGGTTTTGTCGTGGCGCTCGCTTCGTTCGTCGAGAACCAGAAGACTGGCGTGTCGAAATTCATCGCCGATCAGGTCAAGCGCTGGGACCTGGCCCAGCTGACGCGGCTGATTGAGGTGAACATCGGCAAGGACCTGCAATATATCCGGTTCAACGGCATGGTGATCGGCGGCTTGGCCGGTTTGGTGCTCTATACGGCCGAGCGGATGTTTCTCCTCAATTGACGCGGACCGGGCGCGCACTATTCTCCCTAGCGGGTGCCGCAAAAGCGGCAGATCGGGAGGCGACGACATGGCAAGACAACCGGAATCCGATTCTTTCCTGGACATGTTCAGCAGGTTCGGCCGCGACCTGAAGCTGCCGAAGGTCGACGTCCAGGCGATCCTCGATCATCACCGCAAGAATCTCGAGGCTCTGGACAAGTCGGCCAGGGCAAGTGCCGCGGGCGCGTCGTCCGTTCTGTCGCGGCAGCACGAAATGGTGCAGGAGGCGCTCGGCGAAATCACCCGGATGGCGCAAAACTACCAGGCCCCGGGCAATCCGCAGGAGTTGATCACGAAGCAGGTGGATTTCGCCAGGAAATCCTTCGAGACGACGCTGAAGAATGCCGGCGAGGTCGCCGACCTGGTCCGGAAATCCGGCGCCGAATCGATCGAAATCCTGCGCGACAGGATCAAGGACGCGATGGCGGAAATCCGGGCCGGCTACAACGGGAAGTGATCCAGCGGCGCGTGAACACGCGTTCCCAGCTCGCAGCGAAACCGTCAACTCTAAGAGCAAAATCGCGCGTCCGCGAATTGACAGGAGCCGCCGGTTCATGGTCGGGAGACTGGCAGAAGCCACCGGGAAAGCAGGAATGACGGAAAATCGGCCGAGAACGCCGCCGACCTTCGAACAGTTGCGGACAATGGCCGGCCAGGAGATCGGCGTGTCGGACTGGACCACGGTCGACCAGCAGCGCATCGACCAGTTCGCCGCGTGCACGGGCGATCATCAGTGGATCCATGTCGATCCGGAGCGCGCGAAGCGTCAGAGTCCGTTCCGCACCACGATCGCGCATGGCTATCTGACGCTGTCGATCATCGGCGCGCTGGCGCTCGAGATGGGCATCGTGCCGGAAAACACGCAGGCCGCCTTCAATTACGGCTTCGACAAGGTGCGTTTCCTGGCGCCGGTGAAGTCCGGCGCGCGCATCAGGCTGCGCACAACGCTGCTCTCCATGGAGGATCGCGGCCCGGGCCAGTACCTGATGAAGGCTGCCAACACCGTCGAGATCGAAGGCGAGCAGAAGCCGGCGCTGACCGCCGAGACGCTGGTGATGATGTATGAGCGCCGCAAGCGGGCAGCGACCTGAGCGGCAGACCGTATTCCCTCACGTTGCCATCGCCGTCTCGAGCACCCTGAAGATGCGTTCATCCCCGCATTGGGCGGCATTGAAGCGCATGAAGCGGCCGGCGGTATGCGACAGGCTGAAGGCATTGCCCGGCGCCAGCACGACATTCTCCGCCAGCGCATGGCGAGCGACATCGGCAGCGTCGACGTTGTCGGGCAGGCGGCACCACAGGAACATGCCGGCCGGCTGGTCGATCCAGGGCATGATGCCCATCGCTTTCAACCTGCTGGCGGTCTCAGTCATGGCGCGCGCCAGGCGGGCACGCAACTGCTCGACATGCTTGCGGTAGCTGCCGTCCTTCAGCAGGGTCAGCACCAGCTCGGAGGAGAGCCGCCCGCCGCCGAAACTCGTGGCGATCTTGAGGTCGGTCAGCCCCTCCATCCAGTCGCGGGGTGCGGCGATGAAGCCGCAGCGCACCGAAGCCGACAGCGTCTTGGAGAAGGAGCCGATCTGGACGACGCGGCCGAGGCCGTCGAAGGCCGCCAGCCGCGGCGCCGGCGAGTGCTCGAAATCGGCGAAGATATCGTCCTCGATGATGGCGAGGCCGGATTGGTCGGCAAGCTTGAGCAACCGGTGGGCAACGACCGGCGAAAGCACCGCGCCGGTCGGGTTGTGGAGCGCCGAATTGGTGATGTAGAGGCGCGGCCGATGCTCGGCGAGCGCCTGCGCGAACAGGTCGATATCGGGTCCGGTTGGCGTCATAGGGACGCCGACGACCTTCGCGCGATGGGCGCGCAAAAGCGCATGGAAGTTGAAGTAGCAGGGATCGTCGACCAGCACGGTATCGCCAGGCTCGAGCAGGAAGCGGCACAACAGGTCGATCGCCTGCGTTCCGGATTCGGTGAGCATGATCTGGTCCGGCGAAGCCTCGACGCCATGCGCCGACAGGCGGCGGGCCAAGAGCTGCCGCAGCGCCGGCAGGCCGAGCGGCGTGCCGTAGTCGGCAAGCGTGGCGTC
>NZ_JHQR01000252.1 GCF_014843825.1 Mesorhizobium silamurunense | reverse complement strand
GCCCCACTGAAGAACAAAATGGGAAGTGCGCCCCACCAAGTGCCGAAAAGGAAGGCGTTGCGCACCAGGTTTTGCGTAGTGCGGCGAGACACCGACCTTGGTTTGACCGACTGAAACGAAGATCTCGCTCTTAGGCCGACGAAACCAGCGGCGACGATGACGACACTCGCCCAGAGGATGGCTTTCGTTTGGTCGGGCGAGCCCCAGACCGCCATGACAAAAGTGGCCGCATTGAGTATATTCGCAACCATGCCAAGAAGCGTGTTGCGAAGCACGATACTGACCTGCTCCGCCCTGATGCGGCCGGCAAGTGGTTCGATCGTCGAGGGCCCGCCAAAAACACGCAGGTCTCCCGCCAGAAGGTCACCGAGCCTTGCGGCAGACAGACGCTGCATCACTCTTTCACTCCCCGCGGTAGAGTAGCCAGCTGCGTGTTGGGCGGTCCCTTAGCACTGAATACTTCGGGAAAAGTAACTTTCAACCGCAAATCCTTTACGTTTCGATCGTCCCTCTCGGTCGTCGCCGAGATACTCGGCAGTGCGGCTAAGGTTTGTTCCTCGGCTAGGTGGGACTGACCCAAGCCTGCCCAGCGAACGAGCATCGCAATAATCCTGCCGATGCATTTGTTGCTTTCAACGACAACCGCCACTATGAAGCAACACTTCGCCGACTGTGTTTCAAGCCGCCTGGAGAGTTTCATGACAGAAGAAGCCGACAAAAACATCGACACCCTCATCGAGCTCACCGCCGATGTCGTCTCGGCCTATGTCTCCAACAATCCGGTTCCGGTGGGAGAACTTCCTGCCCTGATCGGCCAGGTACACGCGGCACTGAAGGGCACGGCCGGCGCCGGCGTTTCCGCAGAAGAACCCGAGGCTCTCAAGCCTGCTGTGCCGATCAGGAAATCTGTGACGCCGGACAACATCATCTGCCTTGAGGACGGGAAGAAATTCAAATCGCTAAAGCGTCATCTGTCGACCCACTATGGGCTGACGCCGGATGGATATCGTGCCAAATGGCATTTGCCGGCGGACTATCCCATGGTCGCGCCGAACTACGCCGCGGCGCGCTCGGCATTGGCCAAGACCATGGGTCTCGGACGCAAACCGAAAGAGCCGGAAACGCCGGCGCCGGCAAAGCGGACCCGCAAGAAGGTTGCAGCCTAGTTTTCATCTATCGAGGTTCGTTCCTGAGCGCGCAGCCACTGGCATAATCCGCGCGGAACGTGAAAGAGACGGCGACCGATCGCGCTTCCCTGCAATCAGCCGGGTGTTGCATGGAATTCGCGACGACCCGCAACAATCTGCCGTCCCGGGTTCGGCCATGTTCTCGCGCGCTGTTATCGAGCGGCCGTCGACATATCGGACCTTGCTGCGTCCATCCTGCTCTTGCCGGGACGCAGGACCTCAGCGAGCAATGCCGAGGCTCCAGCTGTAAATCGTCTTTTGCGGATCGTCTGCGTAGGGATTCGCACGGAGGCCCTATCCTGGCGTCGTTCTCGTCGTTGATGACGTAGAGCAGTTGCTCGATTCCATTGCGTCCGATCGGCGCCACGATCCCGAACTCGGACAGGTGCGCCCGCAACGCGTTCGATATCTGTGTGCGCTGGCGGTTGAGCATCAACCTAACCCGATGCAGCATCATCACACTCTGTTGCTCGGGCGACTTCACCGGCACGAAGCGCATCGTCGGCCGGGTCACCGCCTCACAGATCGCCTCTGCATCTGCAGCGTCGTTCTTCTGCCGCTTCAGATATGGCTTCACGTACTGCCGGCAGCAGCCGCACATCGTGGCCAAGTGCGGTGAATCACGAGCCCAATAATGCGACGAACTGCACGCCTCGATCCCGACCAGGCATCGCGGCAAGCTCTTGAAGAATGCCAGCACGCGCCCACGCGTAAGCTTTCTGCGGACGGCAACCTCCCCAGCCGCATCCACGCCGTGTGAAACACGGACTTCGCGATATCTAGACCGATCGTCGTAACGTTGCTCATCATGGCGTAATAGCGCCGGTCGCAGGGACGTTCTGCCGCTGACTTTCTGCGCCATTCGCGGCTCCATTCGCCTCGGCCGAAGCGACTTGTGGACGCTACTTGGTCTTCGACACCCGCCCGCCAGCTCCAACCACGAGGTAGACAGCCCAGTTCTTCGGCGTGCCCACCGGCATCCACTTGGTCCTGCGCCAGATAGTTGCCTATCATATAGATCAGACCTACGACTGCGAGTAGCTGCTATTCGCGTAGCCCTTCATGTCCTCGTAGAGACCGCCAACCGCCAATGCCGCCTTCTTCCTGTCATCAACGAACTTCACCTCTATGGCGGTGCCGATGGTATCGATCCCGAAGTCGGGAAAATAGCTTTTTTGTCTGCTTGAGGACAGGCGCCTCGCGAACTACGTCAGGGAAGGCGAGACGGAGAACCAGTTGCAGATGATCCTGAACATCCTTCTCTCGTTTAGGAAGATTGCCGGTCCCTTCAATGTAGTGCGACAACTGCCGCAGCATCCTGGCCAGCACGCGTCGCTGCTCTCGTACCTCGGATGGCGTCTCTACGAGCGCGGCAAGCAAGTCGAGACGGGAACTGAGCACATCTACAGCCTCATTGTAAGGGAGCCTAAGTACTCGTCCCAATAGCTGACCTGCCCAAGCTTCTCCGCAACGCTTTCGAACTCTGTATCAAAGGCCTTCAACGATTGAGCCAATCCGAGCAACTCAAATACAACCCCGACAGTGGCACGCCCGCGAATCGTGTTTGCCTTCAAGATCGCCGATGCGTTCTCAAGGCATTCATTGCGGTGATAGTCGTCGAGGTGTTCCTCGGCCTCTGCGTATGCGTTGATTTGCAAGCAGCATTCCTGAACCAGCGATTGAGCGGAGCTCCTAGGGCCTTAATGACCAGCGAGAGTTTGGTTTCCATTGGAAAGATGATCCGGGATCGAAATTGTAGGGTCGCAACAGTAGCCGGTTTTCCACCACATCGACAATTCTGATCCACGGGCTGGAACGAGCGCTTGTCGCATCCTGGCTCCATCCTCCGGAAGAGCAACCGAGGTCTTCAGAGCAAATCACGCAAGCACAGCCGACTCGCTCAAGTTTGCAGGAACGTTGCCTCGAGATCGCCGGATTGTTCTCGACCGCGTTTTCTCGGGTTGTTTGGTCTACCAAGCGGTGGCATAAATTCGCGGGCACCTTGGGGTAGACGCCACAAATGGCACTTTTCCGTTATCTTAATGATGACGCGTTTCTGATCTTTTCACGCAAATTCCGGTTCCTCTATGAGGCGGCGTTACTGGATATCTACGAGCGCTTCTTCTCCCGTGGGGCGTCATTCCCAACTCCTCAGGAGGTCGTTCACGCAATCTATGATCTTATCAAGCGAAAGCCTGATCTGCTTGCAGAGGGCGACGATGTTGGTGAGGGCCTGCCTGACCTGGTGTCGAAGCGTCGTAGACGCCTCAAGTTTGCTGGCGAAGCGAACGAGGCTGCCGAGACAGCGTTGCGGGTCGCGAGCGTTGCCTACCAGAAATTGATCCAGACCGGCTGGCTCGAAGAGGAAGAATATGGGCTAAGGGTAACGGTCGATATGCCGATGGGAGCCAGCCTGGTCATGCAGCTCCTGTCCAGCCTGAAATCCGACGTGAGCCAGCGCTTTGGTGGCGTCGTGGTCAACGTGAAACAAAGTCTGGAACTGGCGGCGAAACTCCAGGCGGACTCTTCAGGAAAGGAGGCCGTGGATGCTGCGTACGCTGTGGTGCAGGCGAGAGAACAGGCCACGGCCTTTCTCAAGACACTCAGGGCCATCCTCTCCGACCTGAGGCGGATCCGCCGGACCATTATGGAATCGCGGAGCATGCGCGAGAGGGTAGACGCATACTTTCAGGAATTCATCGGCGAGTTGGTTCTGAAAGACTTCCAAGCCATCCACACTTTCAATCATCCCTTTAGATTCAAAGACCACATCCTTGATCTGGCTCGCGCTATCTCGGTCGATCCCGAAATAATGAAGACCATCGCTTCGGGCTACGTCGAGAACGGGATGGCCGACATCCATGAGAATGGGCTCAGAACAGCAGAGACCGACCTTCTATCGATCCAGGAAGTTTTTGATGGGATCGGCGAGATGTTCGACCGGATCGCCATCTTTCGGCGACAGCTTGAACAGCGTCTTCGCAACACGGTCAAATATGCGGAGCAAGGGAGCAGTGGCATTTCAAGCCGGGCCGCATCTCTCGTACACCGGCTCCACAAGGTAATGGACCAGCGCCCGGCTCTTTCTGAGTTCGCCTGGGTTCCCCTCCCGATCGAGCCGATGCGTACGCCGTGGTCCGAGCGGCATCTCGCGCAACCGCGGCAAGCACGTAGGGCGCTGGAACCAATGGCCGTCCCGCCCAAAATAGTGGATCCATTGCTGGTGCTGCGCAAGAAACTCAAAAAGCAGTACATGGAAAGAATCGTTCCAGACGAGAGACAATTGCTGCAATGGCTGCATGACAAAGTTCCATTCGCGGTGACGAAAGAGGCGCGCTTCCTGGAGATAGAAGACGTAGACTCATTCATTGCCTTCGATGTGATCCGACGGTTCACCAAACCAGGCGATCTCCCGCCTTCTATCGCAGCGGCGTTTGAGATCGTGGATGACTCTAAAGGACCGCAGCACGATAGCGATTGGATAAAATGCGGTAACTTCCTAATCCGGAGACGGGCTGCCACGGCTGGAGGCATGGATGCTGAATGAGTTCGAAGAGGTCGAGGCCCGATACGGCGCGGACAAGGGTGCCGACCTTCGGAAAGCTTGCCGATACCTCCTCCGTCATCAATTCGTGTATTCGGGCGATCGGGGTGTGGCGACCGTCTATGATGTAATTATGGATAGTCGCTTTAGAAGAGTGATCGACGGATTCTTTGACTGCATCGGCTACCGCGTCCACCGCGAGCATGACGAACAGTGGGCAGGGATCGCGCTGGCTGACGAGGAGATGTCGTCAACGCCAAAAATGAAGGCTGACGAGACTATCGTTCTTCTGGTGGCAGCGGCCCATTGGCAGGACGAAGCGAACCAGGGCAACGTTGAAGAACGTGCGACGGTCTTGACAACATTTAACGTCCTCTACGAGAAGTACAGGGAAATGGCCGAAAGGGGCACAAAGATGCTTATGCCCCAATCGAGGTTCCAGGACGTTCTTGAGGATCTTGCTGCGCGTAACCTAATCTGGCTCGGAGAGTTCGATCGTGTCCTTCAGGATCGGGAGGTGGTGGTCCGGCCGATAATCAAGTTGGTTTCCGGATCCGACGCGCTGCGGCGCATTGAGGAGCAGGTTGCGCTGGAGGACTACGAGCCCCGCCAGCCCGGTCCCGTCGAGGAAAAATTGCAATGATGGAACTCGTTCATCTCGCGTTGGTCAATTGGCATTCGTTCAGCGTTGAAGATATTCCGGTTAGCGGCCACGTCGGTTTCCTCGGTGAAAACGCTTCGGGCAAATCAACAATCCTCGACATGATCCAGGTGGTGCTCACCGGCGCCAGCGGGCGGTACATGAATCTCAACCCAGTCGCTGGTGAAAATCGTCGCAGAAGCGGTCCGAGGCGCACGGTACAGGGTTACTGCCTCGGTGCCCGTGGAGAGGGCGATTTTCGGCGCGAAGCCTGCCTTACCTACGTGGCCGTCAGTTTTCGCGACGCCGAGGGAGTGAAGCCCGATTTGACGGTAGGCCTCGCCATGGAGGCAAGGAAGACACAGCCTGCCGAAACCATACTCGGCCGTTTCGTCGTCCGCGGCAAAATATTGAAGACGGCGGATTTCTTACGTGAGCGGGAAGGAAGGCAAGAATTCGCGCAATGGGAGGATGTTAGGCAATCACTAGAGAGGGAATGCGGTGGCGGGTTCGTAAACCACCGCGACAGCGCCACGGACCACATCCGGGAATATATGCGTGACTTGGTTCCACGATCGGCGCCGACTTCCGGAAACGCCGCCGCGCTTGCAAAGGCGATTGTGAACGGCATGACGCTTAACCAGGGCCTGTCTGCAACAGACTTTGTCAGGAACTATATCCTCGAGGAGTCTCCGATGAGGATCGGTGAACTGAGAGAGTCGCTGAAGACTTACCGACAAGTCAACCAGACCATCAAGAACATGCAGGAGCGTGCGAAACGGCTGAAGGTGGTCAAGGCGCGAGCGGAAGATTTTAGAAACTACCTCAACGAACACGTCGAGGAGGACTGGATCAGTCGCAAGGCAAGGTACCTCGCGGCCTCGGCGGCAATGCGGGCACTCGAAGAAGAGGTCAAGGAAGCCGAGGCATTTCTCCTAGCCGAGAGCGAAGAAATCAACGACCTGAACAGTTCGATCACCGAAGCGAACCAGGATGTACACCGCATCATCAAGCAGATCGAAGCGATCAAAGCCAAGGTGGGCATTGACGATCTTAAGAAGATGGCCGAAAGCTATTCCTTTTCCGCCGCAGATTGCCTCAAACGGGTCTCTGAAAGAGTGAAGCATATGCAGCGGATCGCCGCTGCGGCCGAAGCACTCGGAAAGGGTGAAGTAAGCTCCCGCGAATTGGCCGCCCACGCCTCCGCGGTGGCCGAGGCGGTTAAGCGTGGGAACACAGCAACCACGGCAGGGATCGAACAAGCGTTCCTGGCGTCGTTCCCCGTAAGCGCCGAGAGAATTGGGAGGGCCCGTAGCGAGGCGGAAGCCGCTTTGCATACGAAGATTGAGGAGGTCGACAAGCTGTCTCGGTCTATCGAGGCGGCCGCTTCCGGTTCACGAGATTCTCACCTCGGCGACCATACCCGCGAGTTGATGAGGCTCCTTCGCATGGCCGGGATGGTTCCGAGAGCGCTTTGCGACATCATTGACATTACCGACAAGCATTGGGGACAAGCGGCTGAAGGTCTTCTCGGTCGAGACAGGGAAGCGATCTTCGTCGATCGCGACCACATCCATATGGCAACGACGATCCTGAGAGAAAACAGGCGGGAGCTACGCCAGGCTTCCCTAGTCAGCCTAAACAAGCTCGAGCAATACCAGAATCCGGTCCAGTCAGGTTGGTTCCCTTCGCTTTTCAAGTCCGATGACAAAGACGCGGTCGCCTTCCTGCAGCGCAGATATGGCAATGTGCGGCTGGCCCGCACCATGGAGGAGTTTAACCAACCCGGCCGTGCCCTCATGGCTGACGGCCTCTATGATGATGGGCTGTTACGAGGAACTCGCCTGGAGGACGCCTCCCGCCTCAAGATCGGCAGGGCGGCGCAGGAGCAACTTTTCCTGGAGCAGAAAAGGCGGTTCGAGGTGCTGCAGGAGGAAATCGAAACCCTATCCCAGCGAAGGCGTATCCTTTCCGAGGTTGATCGCTCCGCTGCCATCGTGGCTTCGCCTGCAGACGGCGAGACAGTGGCAGGTCTGCTTGAAAGAGCGCAGGAGCAGGAGAGGCTGGCAGGAGAGGCTCGATCCAGGCTAGAGGCGGTGGATCAAGGCGACCTGGAACGCCTATATGAACTTGAGGAGAAGAAGAGGGTTCAGCAGGCCTATGTCCACGCCAGAAATGTTGAGCTCACGTCAATCCAGAAGAGGCAGGGAGCTTACCAGAAACAAGCTGAAACCGCGAGGAAAACGCTCACGGGCCTTACCAACCAAGAGGGTTCGCGCCATTCGCGGAATCTCGCCCGGCGCATGTTCCAACACAGCTGGCGCTTGACGGCCGCAGTGCCGGCTAATCGCAGGTACCGGGAGAGGATCGCGGGTAAACAAATCCCAAGTAATCCATCTGCCCGTTACGAAGCATTGGCCGGGGTTCATCGTGCGATTGGACAGCGCGCGGAGGATCGCTTCAAACATGCAAAAGATAGAATGATGGAGGCCGACAGGAATGTGCGCGCCGCCATGAGGAGCTATTTTGACGTCGCTCCCATAAGCTCCGAGGTCGGAGCAGAAAGCGACATCCTGAAGGACATTCTGCCCTGGGTGGAGGCCACGCTACGGGATATAGAGGAGAACGAGCTCACGCGGCATGAAGCACTGGCGGCTGAAGCTTCTGAGCGAGTCTCGTCTATCTTTCGCGGCGAATTCGTCAACTCTCTCCACTCACGCATCTCCAAACTGAGGCGGGATATTGACTCGCTGAACCATAGCCTCCGCAATCACGCATTCCACGGCGAGCGATATTCGTTCAGCAGGACGCAAGTGGCTCAGTACTCGCCGATCTTGAAAGCGGTCGAGATCTACGTGACTTCCGAGGATGCGCTGGATCTTCTCTTCAAGGGTGAGATACCTGAAGGCTCCCCCCACAAACCCGTGCTCGACGAGGTGAAGCGCATCCTAGAGGATCCTGATACAGACTTCGACAGTTTTGAGGATTATCGGAGCTTCTTCGTTTTCGAGATTCACATGGAGAACCTCGATACCGGGCATAAGACACGGTGGGAAACTCGTCGCGGCACGGGTTCCGGCGCCGAGCAACAAGTCCCGCTTTACGTTGCCATCGGTGCCTCGCTGGCTTCCGTTTACGGGACCGCCGAAGGGAGATTGGGATCGCAACTTGGAATGGCACTTGCCGTCTTCGATGAAGCCTTTGCAAAGCTGGACGGCAAAAACCAGCGGCAGATGATGAGCTTCTATGAAAGCCTTGGCCTGCAGGTGATCGTCGCTGCGCCACCAGAACGGCGGCCTTCCTTGCTTGGCTACATGCATGCCATTGTCGAAGTGGACAATATTGGCAGCGGGCAATCGGAGACGACCGTAGTTCAAGTGAAGGAAAAGGCTCGCAAGGAACTGCAGCGGATCAACCCCGAACTCATGGATGACGATGCATTGCGTAGGATGGCAGCGGAGTGAAATTCACCGATCCGAGCGCCCTCCTCTCTCATCTTCTGGATAAGCATGAAGATGGTCGAGCGAACGCACGTGCTTATCCGGATAACGGTGCCTTTTCGAGCATCGTCGATGCCGACAGTTTTCGGAAGAAGTTGGAAGAGGCAAGTCGGGCGGGAGCCGTCGAGCTTAGGATGGAGGAGGGGCGGCGAACTGGCGAGGTCAAATTCGTGCGTATCGCAGATGCGGCAGCCCTCTATCGTTTCGTCAAACGAATTCCTTCTAGCCAACGCTCGGCGTTGGCGCTCGAGGATCTATTTCGCCGAACCGAGTTTTCTGCCCTGTTCGCTGAGCATGCGCAGGAAGCTGCCGAAACCTGGTCCAGGAATCGGCGGTGGGCAGGCATTGTTCCCGGCGATGTGCGTTCGCTCGAGTGTGCGCTCGCGCTTGCGCAAGCCATCCACAGACGGCAACACGTCGGTTTGGATTATCGCACTTTCTCTCGGAGGGCTGTCGGGGACAGCAAGGCATTGGAGCGGCTAGAGGCGGCTGTCGCAAGGGTCCTCCGTGGCGTGGGCGCAGATATCCCGGAGGGCGCCAGTCCTCGCGAGGCACTCGGTGCGCTCGGGCTGGAAAAGGTGTCTCCTCCTCTCCTCCTTTCCGGCCCGGTCGCCTTTGGTGGGACCCAATTGGACACTGCCTTTCTAGGTCTTCCGGCCGATGCAATTGATACCGTCTCGTTCAGCCGGACGCCGGAATACGTCCTCGTGGTGGAGAACTACACGAGCTTCGTCAGGCACGTGACCGAGGCAGACCCAGATCGCCGTGGACTGGTCATTTACGGCGGCGGTTATCCGTCCGCTGGAGTTCAGAAAGCGCTGGGCCTGATTGCCCGGCGCTTCCCCAACGAAGTTCCGTTTTACCACTGGTCCGACATAGACCCTGACGGCATCTGGATTTTCCTCACGGTTGAGAGGGCATTTGGCCGCAGGCTGACTCCACACCTTATGACCCTAGAATTGGCAGAAAGGCATGGCAATGTACCGGCGAAGGTGGCGAGCAGAGTTGCCAAAACTGACGAATCCTCTCTGTTTGAATTGATTGCGTATCTTTCGGAACCTGGTGCAAAACACCTAGAGCAGGAGGAACTCGATCCCATTATTCCTTGCCTATTGGGAAATATGCAGCGGGTCACGTGACGCCGGCCAATGGCAATGCTCGTAGAGGATGACCATGAACATCGAGCTCATGATTGCCATCCCATTCGGGATTGTCTCGGTTTGCCATTGCCGCTAGGCAAGCTAGCTGCGTGCTCGGCTCAATCGCGGCCTGGCTGACGATCCAATTCACCGGTGAGGCGGTGATCGAGTGACGTACATTAAGGTCGCTTGCTGCTCGACGTTGTTGGGGGGCTTCGATTCCGGGCGCCCCAAGTATGAACGGTTGCCCTAGTTGGCCGCCATCTTGTTACGCCGAGGTAAGAAAGCCTCACGTCAGTAGCCCTCGTCCTTCTCAAAGTTCTTCGGGAGTTAGATATATCGATACCCGATGAGGTCTGACGTTGCCCCCAGTTTCTATCCAGTT
>NZ_JHQR01000022.1 GCF_014843825.1 Mesorhizobium silamurunense | reverse complement strand
TGACACAACTCGCCTCATATGAGGGGGCTCTGGCCGGGTGCGCGGTCTCCTGACAGATTCCTGCGACCTTAATGCGATAAGTCGAGGGAAACGCACCGCATGGAGGAATTCATGACCGAGACGCTGGAGATCGTCAGCTTCCGCCTCAAGCCGAAGGCTGCGGGCGATTTTGTCGCCCAAAATGGCATCGTCACCGACTGGCTCGCGCGCCAGCCCGGCTTTCTCAGCCGCCATCTCGGCAAGCGAGAGGATGGAAGCTGGATCGACTTCGTGCGCTGGCAGAGCCTCGAACAGGCCCAGGCAGCGGCGCAGCGGATCATGGCCGAGATCGGCGATTGCGAGGCGATGCGGGCGATCGAGCTGGCCAGCGTCGCCATGAGCCATGCCGTTGTTGCACTGTCGATGCCTTAGCCGGACGGGCCGATACCTGAGCCGCTCAATTCAGGCGATGGCTTTCCAAAGACGCGGATAGTCGACAACGAAGCCGGACGGCGCGACCTCCAACACCTCGTCGTAACCGAATTTCGGCGCGGCATAGGCATAGCGGGTGTCGTCGAGGCGGCGGTAGATTTGGTCGAGGCGTTCGAGCCGCAGTTCGGGAAAGGCCAGATAGGCCGCGGGGGCAGGCATCGCAATGCCAGGCCGAAGATCGAAGCGTCGGATCGGCAGGAGATTCGAAGCGGGCGTGAAACCGAGGTCCAGGTCGATAAGGCCCATCACCTGTGCCTGCTTCTCGCCGTTGAGCATCCAGTCGCCGTCATCAAGTCTGTCGAACTGATAGTGGAGTGCGTCGCCGCCAAGAAATCCTTCAACGCGCGCGGCGCGGGTCCCCCATCCGGCATCGCAGTCGATCTCATAGGAAAGCCCGCACGGCGCGCCTCCTTGCATGAATACGGCCTGCCCTTTCAGGCTCCAGCCGTCGCCCGCCTTGGCAAGCAGACAGCCATCATGGCCTTCCTGGTCGAGCCGACGCCAAAGGATCGAGGCCTGCATGTTTCGCTCCTTCGAAGAATGATGTCCTTCCTTCGCTCGCGAAGCAGCCCTGTTTCATCGCGGGACGTATCAAGCTGCCAGGTGCTGACAACCTGGGGCGCGGTATCGGCAAAGCGCCGCCGCTGATCTTCTCCCTGGCAGCAGCAGAAAAAACCTGCCTTGACTTTCTCCGCCGTGGACCCGACTTCCTAGCGTTCCCCGACTTCCCAGCGTTCGAGGAGACCCGCCCTATGCCTGAGCCCCGCCGATCGACCATCGATGCCGGAGAAGTCGAGCGCTTCTCCGCCCTTGCCGCCGAATGGTGGAACCCGAACGGCAAGTTCCGGCCGCTGCACAAGTTCAACCCCGTGCGGCTTGCCTATATCCGCGACCAGGTGGCGGCGCGATTCGGCCGCGATCCGCGCGCGGCCAGGCCGTTCGAGGGCCTGCGCTTCCTCGATATCGGCTGCGGCGGCGGGCTTTTGTGCGAGCCGATGGCGCGGCTTGGCGCCGAGGGGGGCGGCGCCGACGCCTCGGCCACCAACATCGAGGTCGCCAAGCTGCACGCGGCGGAGGCCGGCGTCAGTGTCGACTATCGCGCCACCACGGCCGAGGCGCTGGCCGACGCCGGCGAGACATTCGACGTCATCCTCAACATGGAAGTGGTCGAGCATGTCGCCGATGTCGATCTGTTCGTCGCCAAATGCAGTGAGATGGTCCGGCCCGGCGGCATTATGTTCGTCGCCACCATCAACCGCACACTGAAGGCGCTTGGCCTTGCCATCATCGGCGCCGAATACGTGCTGCGCTGGCTGCCGCGCGGCACCCACCAGTTCGGCAAGCTGGTGCGGCCCGAAGAGCTGACAAAGGCGCTCGGCGCAGCGGGGCTCACGGTCATCGACCGCACCGGCGTCATCTATCATCCGCTGGCCGACCGCTGGCAGAAGTCCAGGGACATGGACGTCAATTACATGGTGCTGGCCGAAAAAGCCTCGGTCTGACCGGCCGAAGCCTTACAGCCAGCCGCTCGTCTTACGCTTCGAGCGGCCGATAGCCGCCCCGCCAGTAGATCAGCGCCTGGCCGGCGTCTTGTGTCCTGACCGCCTCGACGGTGCCGATGACGATCGAGTGCGTGCCGCGATCGATCATCTCGTCCAGGCTGCAGTCGAAGGCCGCTACCGCATCGGCAAGCAATGATGCGCCCGTTTTTAAAGTCGTCCATTCGGCGCCCTCGTAGCGGTCCTTGCCCTTGATGCCGCCGAAGCCGGAGAACCGCTCAGCCACGCGCTGGTGCTGCGGACCGAGCGAATTGACGCCGAAATGCCGGTAGCGCTCGATGATCGGCCAGGTGGATGAAGAGCGGTTGACGCAGGCGATCACCTTCGGCGGCTCCGCCGAAAGCGACACCATCGAAATGACGACGAGACCGGAGCGGTCGTCGCCGACGCCTGCGGTGATCACGCTGACATTGCCGACGATGAGCCGCATGCGGCGCGGAAGTCTGCGACACTGACCGGACCTTCTGGCGCGGACAAGGCTTCTCCCCTTTCGCCTAGGCCGCCGACCGCATCGCGGTCGGCGCGACGCGATGCCCCTCTCTTCGAGGATAGGCAGCACCGTATCGCGGAAATAGGGGAATTCCTCGACATAGTCGACAAAGGACAGCCGATTCAGCGCGACGCGCTTTTAGAACATTAAGCTGCCTGGCTTTGCATCTTCAGGCTTGGCTGGCTCTGCGCCTTGGTGGTGACGAACACGCCGGCGGTGATGATGGCGGCACCCAGCCAGGTCAGCAGCTGATAGTGCTCGCCGAGGAAGATCGTGCCGGCAAAAAGCCCGACGGCCGCCGCCACATAGCCGATCTGGCTGAGATAGACCGGACCGCCGACCGCCTGCAGCCGGAAGAAGAAGGCAAACATCGCCGAAGCCGACGCCACCTGTCCGGCGACCACCAGCGGCACGCCGCCGAGCGGAGCAAAGGCTTGCCAGCCGAACAGCGTCAGGATGCCGAGGAGAAGCAAAGTCGCCGACGCCAGATGACTGCCGACGGCGAGCTCGATCGGACCTGTACTCTCCGGCCAGTCGACGGTCCGGTAGATGTTGCCGGCGGCGAGGCTGACCGGGATCAGCAACCCGATCGCCACCCAGAAATAATCAGCGGGCTGGCCGGCCTCGCCGCGCGTGAGCGCGACCATCGCAGCACCGACAAAACCGACGGCGATGCCGATGACGCCGAGCAGGTTGGGCCGCCGCACGCCGAGTAGGATCGAGAACACAAGCGTGATGACCGGCGACAGCGTGAACATGATGCCGGTGTATCCGGCGCCCAGATGCGGAATGGCCGAGAACATCAAGAGATTGGGAAAGGCATAGGACACCGCCGCCGTGACGAAGAAATAGCGCAGCTTGTGCGCCGTCAGCCGGATGCGCTGGCCAAGCAGCAGAAGCGCGATCAGCAACACAGCGCCGGCGCCGAGCGAAATGACGAAGGCCCAGACCATGGCCGGCACGCCGGCGGCGGTCGCGAGCTTGCCGAAGGGCAGCGTCATGCCGAGCAAGCCGCCGGTGACGATCAGAAGGCCGAGTGCCGAATCCCAGAGAAATTTCATCCGTATGATCCTATCGCTGCGAAGCCGAGCTTGGCGGTCGCCCTGGCTTGAGGTAACATAGCGGAAAGATTCTTAATGTCAAGATACTTTGCGGTGAGGCACATGGACCGTGCGGCGAAAGCGATCGAGCAGTGGAAGCGCGAACGGCCGGATCTCGACGTCTCGCCGATGGCCGTGATCGGACGGTTGAGCGAAGCCGCGTCGCTGATCTCGCGAGAGCGGCTGGCGCCACTCTTCGCCCGCTTCGCATTGCAGCAAGGCGAGTTCGACGTGCTGGCGACGTTGCGCCGCTCCGGCGCTCCCTACTCTCTGACGCCGACCGAGCTTTACGAGGCGACGATGGTCACATCCGGAGCCATGACCGCCCGGCTCGACCGACTGCAAAAGGCCTGCCTGATCCGGCGCGGGCCGCACCCGAGCGATCGGCGCGGGGTTGTGGTGCAACTGACCGAAAGAGGCCTCGCCTTGGTTGATGAGGCACTTACGGCCCACGTCGCCAACGAGCACACAATTCTGGCCGGCCTGACGTCCGAGGATCGCGAAGTGCTGGCAAAATTGCTCGCGAAACTGATCGGGAGTATGGGTTAACCAATCAAGCGGTTTGGTGGCGCGCGAACCTGCGCCTATGCCGCCATCGCCGATAAGATACGGTCAGGTTGACAAGCCAAGCCGGCATATTGATCGCCACCGGTTTGCGCAAGGCCAATTCGGAACTCAGTTCCGATCCTCCGGCAAGCTTGGAATCGGCATGAACTCGACGCCGTCCTCGGCGAGGCTTTGCGCCTCCTCCGGCGTCGCCTCGCCATAGATGCCGCGTGGATCGGTCTCGCCGAAATGGATCTTGCGCGCTTCCTCGGCGAATTTGTCGCCGACATAATCGGCGTTCTCGCGCACCTTGTCGGCCAGCGCCTTGAGCTGCGCCAGCGCCTGCTTCTGCGCCTCGCCCATGGCGAGCGCCATCTTTTCCTGCTTGCGGGAAGTCGAGACGGCCGGCGCCATCAGCGCCTTCTCGACCTTGTGCGAGCCGCAGGTCGGGCAATCGACGAAGCCGCGCTTCTTCTGGGTATCGAAGTCGTCATTGCCGCGGAACCAGGCTTCGAACTCGTGCTCGTGCTCACAAATAAGCGAAAAACGGATCAAGAGGCTGCACCCCTGAGGCGCGGCGCCTCGCCCTCGCCGGCATTGACGGTGAAATCCCGCGCGTTCTTCAGATTGGGAATTTTCCGGCGCGCGGCAAGCGACTGCGCCGGATCGATCTCGGCGACGATCACGCCTGGTTCATCATGCGCGGCCTCGGCGATGATGCGGCCCCACGGGTCGACGATCAGCGAATGGCCATAGGTCTCGCGGCCGTCCTCATGCAGGCCGCCTTGCGCTGCGGCAATGACATAGGCGCCGTTCTCGATCGCGCGCGCCCTGAGCAGCACGTGCCAGTGCGCCTCGCCGGTCTGGCGGGTGAAGGCGGCGGGCATCGAAAGCAGCTCCGCCCCTGCCAGCGCCTCGGCGCGGAACAGCTGCGGGAAGCGCAGGTCGTAGCAAACGGCAAAGCCCAGCCTCGCGCCGTCGATCGTGGTGACGACAGCCTCCTTACCCGGCTCGTAGGAGGCGGATTCGCGCCAGCTCTCGCCGTTGTCGAGGTCGACATCGAACATGTGGATCTTGTCGTAATTGGCGATCAAGGCGCCATCCGGCGCGAACAGGAACGCGCGATTGGCGAGCTTGCCGTCGGCGCGCAGGATGGCCGTCGAGCCGACATGCAGGAAGATGCCGAGTTCCTTCGCCAGCTTGCGCGCCGTCGAAACCACGACGTCCTTATCCTCGGTTGTAAAGGCGGCAGCAACTGCCTGTTTGTCGCGGATCAGCGCGCCGGTCATTTCCGGTGTCTGGACATAGGTGGCACCCTGGCTTGCCGCCTCACGGACCAGCCGTTCCATGTCGGCCGCGTTGCGCTCCGGGCTGGTCCCCGAACGCATCTGCACTGCCGCCCCCTTGAAAACGCCCATGGTCAAGCCCTCGCTCCGTTGGCAAGCAGTGTGTCCAGCCGGCCCTGAGACTCCAGTTCATGGAGGTCGTCGCAGCCGCCGACATGCGTGTCGCCGATGAATATCTGCGGAAAGGTGGTGCGCCCATGCGCCCGGGAAATCATTTCCTGGCGCAATTCCGGCGAGAAGGAAGCGTCGTGCTCGGTGTAGGCCACCCCCTTGCGCTCGAGCAGCCGCTTGGCGGCCGTGCAATAACCGCACATCATCCGGGTGTAGATCGTCACATCGACCATTAATCAGTCATCCTGCCAATGCATGCCGCTCCCAAAAGTTGCGGAACAATGACATGCACCAAAATACAACCCTATATAGTCGCGGACTCATCGGCCCGAAAGTCCCCCGGCAGGACGCGGGCGAAGGTCAGCACGTCGACCGCTCCGGCGCCGCCCTTCTTCAGCGCCTTGGCCCAGCGCGCACGGTGGCGCCAGTGGTGAAGACATCGTCGATGACGAGCACCCGGCGCCCGGCGATCTCGATCTCGGCCTCAGGCGGGACGCGGAAAGCGGCGCGCACATTCTCCTCGCGCTCGTGCCGTTCCAGCCCGACCTGCTGGCGGGTGAGCTTCACGCGTCTCACCGCCGTCGGCGAAAAGGGCAGGCCGCTGAGCTTCGATACCGCCCGCGCCAGCTCGGCCGACTGGTTGAATTGTCTGCGCAAGAACCGGCGCCAGTGCAGCGGCACCGGCACCACAACATCGGCCTCGGCGATCAGTTCCGCGCCGGCGCGCATCATCCAGCGCGCCATCCACGGCGCGAGATCCGTGCGGTCCTGATATTTCAGCCCCTGCACCATCTGGCGCGCGACGCCTGAATAGACCACCGCCGCCCGCGCCCGTTCGAAAGGCGGCGGATCGGCGATCGCTTCGGCGGAGAGAAAGCCCTCGCCCATGTCATGGATGAAAGGCGTGCCCATCACCGGGCACCAGGGCTTCTCCAGCAATCGAAGCTTCGGCCAGCAGGCGCCGCACAGCACGCCGGGCTGCGAGACTTGGCGCCGGCAGCCGGCGCAGACCGGCGGAAACAGCATGCGCGCCGGCCAGCCCAACGCCTGCCGCGCCATGTCCTTGATCGCAATGGTCTTGATCTTGTGCACCGGATCGGCCACGTGAAGGAAAATCCCGCGCCACCATAGCATCGGTCCGGCATGCGCGGACAACAGGAATAGCCCATTGCAGCCCTTGATCGACACGGAGCTCTGGCTTGCGCACAAGCGCCGGGCGCTCATGCACCCCGTCGATGGCGCCGATTTCCTGATGCGGCGGGCGGCGGAGGACCTTGCCGACAGGCTGGGCGCGGTCGAGCGCAAATTCGGCGAGGCGGCGGCGCTGTTTTGCCAGACAGCGGCGGCAACCCAAGTGCTCGCCCGCAGCGGCAAGGTGGCCGAGATTGTTCGCGTGGAGATGGACGACGCCTTCCTTGCCGGCGAAGCCGGCGTGCTGGCCCCAGCGGAAACCGTGCCGTTCGAAGCCGAAAGCCTCGATCTCGTCGTCTCGCTGCTGTCGTTGCAAGCGATGAACGACATCCCGGGCATGCTGGCGCAGATCCGTCGCGCGCTGAAGCCCGACGGGCTGTTCCTCGGCGCTCTAGCCGGCGCCGGCACGCTTGCGGAGCTGCGCGAAAGCCTGCTTGCCGCCGAGACCGAGCTTCATGGTGGCGCGAGCCCCCGCGTCCTTCCATTCACCGATGTGCGCGACGCCGGCGCGCTGCTGCAGCGTGCCGGCCTGGCGCTGCCGGTCGCCGACGTCGAAACAGTCACGGTGCGCTACTCCTCGCTATTCGGCCTTGCCGCCGATCTGCGCGCCATGGGCGAGACCAGCCCGCTTTTCGACCGCAGCCGGCGTCCGGCCACCCGGCGGCTGTTCGCCCGTGCCGCCGAAATTTATGCCGAACGGTTCTCGGATCCGGACGGCCGCATCCGGGCGAGCTTTTCGATCGTGTGGATGTCCGGCTGGGCGCCCGACGCCTCACAGCAGAAGCCGCTCAAACCCGGCTCAGCCAAGGTCTCGCTGAAGACGATCCTGGAGAAGCCGACGGGGCATTAACCGATCCGAGCCGGGGGTCTACGGCAATTCCAGGAAAAGCGTTTAGCAGTTTTCCTTTCGGAATTGCGCAAGACAGATAGCCGACGCTGGACCGCTCTGATACGCGGTCAGTGCTTGGCAAAGGCGTTGGCAAGTCTGCTGTTGTTGTCGGAGAACAGCCACTGGATCGCATCGGCGGCCTTGCCGACGCCGCCGACGATTGCAAGCGACAGCACGGCAGCGATCAGGCCATATTCGATGGCCGTGGCGCCCGTTTCATCTTGTAGGAATTGCTGCAGCAGGTTTTTCATGGTCGTCGATCCCTCTTGCCGGGAACCATAAGGCCTACCCGTTAAGAAAGGTTAACGGCAAAAGCTTAACGGGGGGTGAAACAGCCGTTTCTGGCGGAATTTATTAACCAATTAGCAGTCGCCGTGGCGGCTGCCATCGTTGCGGATCACGCAGATGGAACTCGGCAGCGGCTGCAGCACGCTTCGCCGCAGCGTGTAGGTGTCCCGGTGGCCGATCGAGCCCGTGCTGGTCATGTCGAGACCGCCGATCAGACCGTTATGTGCGCCCTGCGGCCGCGTCTGGCTGTCCAGGAAAGGCGTCGCGATCAGCGCCAGCGCCACCGCGGCCGACCCGAAAAGCAAGGCGATCCGTAAAATACCCATGCCGGCATCGGCGGCGCGGAAAGTGCGGTCGGGCCGGATCGAGTCCCACTCTCTCTCGAGGCTCATGGATTGGCTCCAAACAAATCTGGATGCCGCCGCGCGGACGACTTTGCCTCAATCTTCCACGTCGAGATAAATCTTCCATTAACGCTGCCTAAAACAGACGAGGCATACGGCAGCTGAGGCAAATCCCGTCCGGAATTGCGTAAAAACAGTCAGCGTCTGGTGGAAACGCTGAACTACCCTGACGATCACAACAGATCGATGAGGAACTGGATCAGCGGCGCGTCCGCCGGCGGCATCGGATAGTCGCGCATCTGGCGCGGCCTGACCCATTTCAGCCCCTGCCCTTCCTTCGGCTGCGCGATGCCGCGGAACTTCCGGCAGACATAGAGCGGCATCAGCAGGTGGAAATCGTCATAGCTGTGGCTGGCGAAGGTGAGCGGCGCGAGGCAAGGGATCTCGGTCTCGATGCCGAGTTCCTCATGCAGCTCGCGCACCAGGCATTCCTCGGGCGTCTCGCCGGGCTCGACCTTGCCGCCCGGAAACTCCCACAGGCCGGCGAGCTGCTTGCCTTCGGGGCGCTGCGCCAGAAGCACACGCCGATCGGCGTCGACCAGCGCGCAGGCCGCGACGAGGAGCAGGCGCCTTCCGGCTGGCTTGATCCCGCTCATGCGCCAGGCGGCCGCCGATAATGGTAGCGGTAGACTTCCTCGAAGCCGAGCGACCGATAGAGCGATAGCGCCGCAGCATTGCCGGCCTCAACCTGCAGCCAGACTTCGCGCGCCCCGCGCAGCCGCGCCCATTTCAGCGCCGACAGGATGAGGTTGCGGCCATGGCCCTTGTTGCGCGCCGATTTTTCGGTGGCGACCTCAAACAGTCCGGCGAGGTCGCCGTCATGGACGCAGATCAGCGTCGCCAGCGGCTCGTTGCCGTCTTCGAGCGCAAACAGCCCGGCTTCCGGCTGGATGGCGCCGATGATCTCCGACAGGCCGGGCCGCAGCGCGGCGTCCGAGCCGTTCGTCCTGATCGCCGCGCCGATGAACCGGCTGATGTCCTTCAGCGGGATCTGGTCCATAGCCGCGTCGAGCTCAGCCTCCTTGAGCGGCAGCCGCATCACCAGCGACTCGTCGAACCGGTTCCAGCCCGCCTCGTCGAGATGCTTCGACAGCACCTGCCCCGAAAGCGGCGACATGCGAAAGGTCAGCGGCCTGCCATAGGCGTCGAAGCGGCGGCTGGCGCGCACGATGCGCTCGGCAATGTGCTGGGTGTCGCCCGGATCGAGCGGATTGACCGAATTCAGGCGCTTCGCCGGATGGCCTGCCGTCAGCCGCACCACCCACGTCCCGTCATAGTGGACGGCCGCCGCCGGCCAGGCGCGAAAGCCCGCCGCCTCGTAGCGCCGCACGATCGCGAGCACGCTTGCCGGATGTCTCGACACCGGCGCCATCAGCTCCGGTAGTCGCCATTGATGGCGACATATTCCTTGGTGAGGTCGCAGGTCCACACCGTCGCCTTGCCGCGGCCGATTCCGATGTCGGCGCGGATGCGGATGTCGTCCCGCTTCATATAAGCCGAGGTCGCTTCTTCCGAGTAAGCCGGATCGCGTTCGCCCTCATGCGCCAGACGATTGTCGCCGAACCAGATCGACAGCCGGTCGCGGTCGGCCGGCTCGCCCGCCTTGCCGACGGCCATGACGACGCGGCCCCAGTTGGCGTCCTCGCCGGCGACCGCCGTCTTGACCAGCGGCGAATTGGCGATCGAAAGCGCGATGCGCTTGGCCGAGCGGGCGGACTTGG
>NZ_JHQR01000253.1 GCF_014843825.1 Mesorhizobium silamurunense | reverse complement strand
CTCCACAACCAGCACTTCTGACCGTTGATGCGCACCGCGACTTCATCCAGGTGCCAGACATCATCTTTCGTCGGCGACTTGCGGCGTATGCGGCGCGCATAATCAGGGCCGTGCTTTCGGCACCATCGGCGGATGGTCTCGTAGGAAACGACGATCCCGCGATCGAGCAGCATTTCCTCGACATCGCGCAAGCTCAGATTGAAGCGGAAGTAGAGCCAGACAGCACGGGCCACGATTTCGATCGGATAGCGGTGGTTCTTGTAGGTCGGTGCACTCACGGTCATGGGCGCGCTGCTACCTCAATTTCCTTACCCCTCAATCAATGTGACAGCACCCGGTGGAGGCCTGGTTGAGCGGCCACTTGAAGATCGCGTCCAGTCGATGGTGCGGGCCAGCCGCACCAGCTCGTGGTTCATATTGAGGATCTGATCAAGGCGGGCGCGGAACAGATCCTGTTCTCCTGTCTCGCGCCGCTCGCGTGGTCTGACCCATCGACTGGCTCCGATTCACTGCGATGAAAGCAATGAATCACCTTCGCCAGGCGGCGAAATCGCAAACTGGAATTGCAAGAAAACTATCCACAAACTGGCCGCTACCTGCAATTCCGAAATCCGCAAATCGGGCGATTCCTATGGAAAGTCCGCAGCTTCCGAATTCTTCACGGTCGACCACTTATTTTGATATCCTGCGCAGTTTTGTATATTTCGCGGTATTTACGCATACATACAGTGCTGGATGCACAATGAAATGATGTAGTTTTTGAATTGCTCAACGTCGTCAGTCAACAATAGCCTGCGCGGGGTCGTGGTAGGCGCCACGCCGAGGATGAAGTCGCCATCGTTAGCGCGGCACCAGTCGATGACCAGTGAAGGGTTCCTGCCGCTTAGGATTGGCGCCTCATGATGGCGCCGACGTGCTTACCGTATATCTGTGATGTCCCAATAATGCCTGGGGCCTTACTGCCGGTAGAGAAGAATGTGGCTTTGTCCTCTTGAGCCCAACACGGCTGTGCAGCTCTGCCCTCTGATGTAGATAGTTATCATTTGCTGGGATTGGCTCGGGAGTAGGCCGCGGTAGTGCATTTGGCGCAACATGTCTATCGGCGCCTGAAAGCCGTCTTCCCAATTCGGGGGGACGTACTCTCCGAAATCGAAGGGAGCTGGCTGGTGATATGTCGAGCCGAAGATCGATGCCCCGAGGCCTTGATCCCACGTTGGCGGGCTTGGCTGATTTACACTTTCTGCCGGCGAATAGGGTGAAGGCATCCCCTGCCAAAAGTTCGCTGTATTGAAACTGTCGGCGGGCAACTGGCCGGCCTGATCCACTCCTGCCCAAAACTCCGCCGAGTTGAAGCTTTGCGGCGACGGAGCGGGTTGATCCGCCGCATCCATCGCGGCCCAAACCTCGTCTTGATCGACAGTGCTCAACGGTGAGGGTGCGGCTTGATCCACTGGCGGCCAAGAGCTGCCTTCCCCAGCGCCCGAACTCT
>NZ_JHQR01000250.1 GCF_014843825.1 Mesorhizobium silamurunense | reverse complement strand
CAACAAATTAATGGGTCCTGACCCTAGCTCGCGCCCATCAATCGTTTGGCGACAAATTCGTTCCTGGCCGCGGACGCTAGTCTTCCGAGATCGCCGACGTTCGCGCATCTTCGCTTCGGAGAGTCCGCTTGACGAATTGAAAATGGACTATCTGTATTCGCGTGTGCGGTCGAGTAATCGCACAATTGGTTAAGTGACGTTTAGCTGGAAGGTGGGTGATTGGTGCCTAATCGGACATCCGACACATATGACGCGCATATGTGGGACTATCGCGACTATCTTCGAAGTATAAACCGCCCTCTGGCGGAAGAATATATACGCAAGAAAAGCCATCACGTGTCCTCAGCCATCGAAGTGTTGGCCAACGGCGTTCCAGTTGCTCTGGCCATCGCGCAGCTTCACGAAGCAATTCGTCGCTCGGCTGCGAGGAATTTCTGGCCGGTAATCCGCGAGACAAAAGGCCTGCTTCTCGTTCGATCGACTGACACAGGTCAGGAGTACCCTTGGCCATGGGCCCGAACAAAAAGGGGCAATATGCGCTTCAAGCTGCCTGGCCACCTCATTTTCTCGCCATGGCTCCCAAATTTCCATCGCGCTCTGCGCAGTCACATGACCTGGCTTCAGCGAGTGGCGGGTCATGTCAAAGCCCTGGAAAACAAGGATTATTTTTCTATCACGCACCTTCCTCATTGGATTTGGGATGCAACGCTGGGAGCCAAGCACATCATTCCGGAGATCCAAGCGTTTCAAGGGTTTGCCATGCCGGACAGCATAGCCGCTCTGGATAGGTGGTCCGATGAACCACAGCGCGGTTCGAATATTGTGTTACGGATTTCGCGAGGGACGCTTTGTCTACGACGACGGCTCGGATCATTGCGAGATCGAAATTCCCGACGCGTTCAGCAGGCCTCTCCTGGTCCCATCAATGCCTGATCGCGCTTTGCAACTGCACTTGGTCCGGGCTGGAGCGCGAGCCTATTACCCGTAACTCGCCTTGAGGCCTTGCCCTGGCGCTCGATCGCGCGGACAGCACGAATGTGGTCACGTTGCATGCCCCGCCTGGCCGATTGCGCAGCTGCGCGACAAAGCCATACGATCGAGCCATGCCGCATTATCCAGACGCAATGCCTCTGTCGAAGACCCTGTTCGAGCGCGCCAGGAGGGTGATGCCGGGCGGCAATACGCGCACCACGGTCTTTGTCGACCCTTTTCCGATTTATGCCTCGAAAGGCGAGGGCTGCAGGGTGTGGGATGTGGACGGCAACGTCTACTACGACTGCATCAACAATTTCACCGCGATGATCCATGGCTACAGGCAACCCGATGTGGCCGCCGCCGTGGTTGACCAGCTGCCGTTCGGCACCGCCTTTGGCGCTCCGACGGTCAGCGAGATCGAGCTTGCCGAACTGCTTGTCGAGCGGCTGCCCTCGGTCGACCAGATCCGCTTCGCCAACTCCGGTACCGAGGGCGTGATGATGGCCATAAAGGCCGCGCGCGCCTTTACCGAACGGCCAAAGATCGTCAAGATCGAGGGCGCCTACCATGGCTCCTACGACTTCGCCGAGGTCAGCCTGGACAGTTCTCCCGCCAACTGGGGCGACCTGCCGAACTCGACGCCCTACGCCAGGGGCACGCCGCGCGGGGTGCTGGACGACGTGATCGCCGTGCCCTTCAACGACATTGAGGCGTTGCGCGCGGTCTTCGCCGCTCACGGCGACACCATCGCCGGCGTGCTGATCGATCCCATGCCGAACCGTGCCGGACTGATCCCGGCGCGGCAGGACTATCTGCGCGCCATGGTCGGGATCGCCCACGCAGCGGGTGCCCTGGTCATCTTCGACGAGGTGATCTCGTTTCGCCTCGGCTATTCGGGCGCGCAGGGGCTGTGGGACATCACGCCCGACCTGACCGCCCTGGGCAAGATCATCGGCGGGGGCTTCCCCGTGGGCGCCGTGGGCGGCCGCGCCGACATCATGGCGGTGTTCGATCCGACCCGGGGCAAGCCCGCTCTTCCGCACGGCGGCACATTCACCGCCAATCCGGTGACGATGCGCGCCGGACTTGCCGCGATGCGGGTGCTGACCAAGGAAAGCTTTGCCCATCTCGATCACCTTGGGACGCTGCTGCGCGACGGGGTCGCCACCTCGCTCGGCAGGCATGGTCTTGCCGGCCAGTGCGTCGGCCTGGGCTCGCTCTTCAAGGTCCATTTCACGTCGCATCCCGTCACGGATTACAGGTCCGTCTATCCCGGCCAGGCTGAGCGCAGGAAGCTCGACGCCTTCCACAAGGGCCTGCTCGGCCGTGGCGTCCTGTCCGCCAGCTATGGCCTGTTCGCGCTATCGACGCCCATGACTGAGGAGGACGCCCGAAACATTCTGCAGGCGATCGACGAGACCTTGGGCGATATCGCCGGGCAGTCCTGAGACAACCAGCCAGGAGGACTAAGAATGACAGCCTCGCCTCATGTCGTGGTGATCGGCGCCGGCACGTTGGGATTGTGCTCGGCGCTTACCCTGGTCGAACAGGGCGCGCGCGTGACGGTGCTTGAAGCCCAGTCAATCGCCTCCGGGTCGAGCGGCAGGGCGGTCGGCGTGGTCGGATCGCAATTCACCGATCCATTCGAGATCATGCTTCGTGTTCATTCGCTGCGCCGCTTCCGCCAATGGGAGAGCCAGGGGCTTGGCTTCAATCATATCGGCTACCTGCGGTTGGCACGGACGCAAAAGCAGATGGAGCTGTTTGCGAAGTCGGCGGAAATCCAAGAGGAGGCCGGCCTGCGGTCGCGCCTCTATCGTGCGGACGAACTGAGGCAACTCATTCCTCACATCAGCCCGGATGGGCTGGAGGGCGGGCTGTTCGGGCCTGACAATGGCTTTCTCGATCCTCACGAGATGTGCAATTTCCTGGCGCGGATGGTCCGCGCCCAGGGTGGCGAAATCCGCCAGTATCGCAAGCTGCTTGGGGTAAAGCGGCGGTCCGGCGGCTATACGCTGGAGACCGGCGGCGATTCGATCGATTGCGATGTCGTGGTCAATGCCGGCGGAGCCTGGGCGCCTCAGGTGGCCGAACTTTTCGATCAGCGCCTGCATATTTGGCCCGAGCGCCATGAGGCGGTCGTCGTGCATCTCGACCAGCCGCTAGACTACACAATGCCGATGGTCATGGATCTCGTGAACGGCGAGGGAAGCGGCCTCAATTTCCGCCACGAGAAGCGCACCGAACTGATTGCCGAGATCCACAAGGTGGAACAATCGAAGGTCAGACTCGCGGAACTCCTCCTCGAGCGGCTGCCCGATCTGCCCGACGC
The DNA here is from genome assembly GCF_014843825.1 of Mesorhizobium silamurunense. Lineage (GTDB taxonomy): Bacteria > Pseudomonadota > Alphaproteobacteria > Rhizobiales > Rhizobiaceae > Mesorhizobium > Mesorhizobium silamurunense. The sequence continues at coordinate 3,622 of NZ_JHQR01000250.1, read as the reverse complement.
GCGGCTCGGCCGGGGTTGGGCGGGTCTTTATCCTGTGACCGCCGACCATCGGCCTTTCGTGGGGCCGATCGATGCTTCCGAGCCGACCTTGGTGACTGCCGCCGGCGCCGGAGGCTACGGCATCCAGTTGGCTCCTGTGATCGGGCAGATCGCGGCCGACTGGGTTCTTCACGGCGCGCCGGTTTCCGCGCCCGGCACGGAGAGCCTGTCGCCGTCGGCAGGGCGAAGCGTTGCGCTCAAGTAATTGAGCGATGGAACTCCGCAGGGTGTCCGCGTCACGGGCGTAGCAGCGCCGCGACCTCCTTTTGCGCCAACACCTATTGCCGAGCCGAATACTTGAAACGTTTTTCGAGGCCGTCGGCACTCGGGCCGGAACCATAGGACCGAGAGCATGTTGAGCTGTGCATCTCAGTTTGAAGCACAGCTCAAGGGAGAAACCGATGAAGTTTCCACACCGAACGGCAGCCGTTGCCGCTGCTTTGATATTCATGAACTTCCCGGCCCTGGCCCAGACAAGCCCTACGCCGGAGCCCACGCCGATGCCGCAAAAGCCTGGACCGATCGCAACATCGGAGACTGACGCTCAACCCGCAGTTCCGACGCGCGATATGATCCGCCGGATGGTCGACGAGGCGCTCCAGGAAAAGCTGCAGGAGGATCGTGCGGCTGAACAAGGACCCCGGCACGGCGGACGTTGGCATCGCCAAGACGAAGAGGGCCGGCACGCTGGCGACAGAATGGCTGGAAGGCCCGATCGGATGGGACCGCGCATGATGCACGGCGCCAGGATGCAGATCATGTTCGCGATCATGGATGCCGATGGCGATGGCGCACTGTCGCAGAGCGAAGTTCAGGATCTGGTCGGCAGGATCTTCAATGCTGCCGACGAGGATGGCGACGGCAGCGTCGATCTGGATGAGATCCAGTCCTTCATGCACGGTTCTGGGGGCGGGCGCATGCGGTAGCAACCCCCCAAGCAACCCGGACGTCCCAACCCTGCGGCAAGCGCCTTCGCGCCTACAAGCCAAAGGCATATGTGACGGCCATGGGTTGAGATATATTGCGGCTACGGCCTTGGGCTGGCGTTTTGCGCGAGGGGGCATGACATGCAGGCGGTGCCGATAGCTCATCCGGCGGAACAGTCCGCCGTCGCCTCGATACCTTCACTCTCCGGCTATCCGGCCGCCGTGCTGTGCTGGCTTCTGTCGGCCGGCGTCTATATCGCGGCCAAATGGGTGGCGCCGGAAATGCCGCCCTGGGGGCTCTGCTTCTGGCGGCTTGCGCTGGCCTGCGCCATCCTGCTGCCGATCGTGCATCGCCATCACGGCGCGATGGTAGCGCTTCTCAAATCCCGGCCCCTGGAGATCGCCGCCGTGGGAGCGATCGGCCTGACGCTTTGCCAGGGCATGATCTACCGCGGCCTCGCCGACACCGACGCGACCACGGCCGGCATCATCATGGCGCTGTCGCCGGTCATGACGATGGTGCTCGCCCGTTTCGCGCTCGGCGAGCCACTCGGGCTTTGGCAGGCGCTCGGCGCGCTGGCGGCTCTCGCCGGAATGCTGGTCATCGTCGCGCATGGCGACCTGACGGCGCTCGTGCAACTGCGCTTCAACCTCGGCGAATTGTGGATCGTCGGCAGCGCCTTCTGCTGGGCGCTCTACACCGTGCTGGTGCGCCGTTCCAAATTCGGCATCGAGCTCCTGCCGCTGGTCGTGCTCCTGCTCGGCGCCGGCGCGCTGGTCGCGCTGCCTTTCCATTTGTGGGAACTGTTCAACGACGAACGCTCGGCCATGAATGTGCATGGCTGGCTTGCGCTCGCCTATCTGGCGGGCCCGGGCGGCGCGCTGATGTATTATCTCTACAACCGCAGCGTGGAGACGCTGGGCGCCAGCCGGGCGAGCATGCTGCTTTACCTGCAGACGCTGTTCGTCGCCATCCTCGCCTATCTGCTGCTCGGCGAGAGCCTGCACGATTACGATTTGCTCGGCGCCGCCTTCATCGTCGCCGGCATCGTGCTCGCCACGGCGCTGAAGCCCAAGCCGAGTGCCGTGCGCGCGGCATAGGCTGCGGCTCTCCGGCAGCGGCGGCGCGTCGGTATATGCCGACGGCCGTTCAATCGCGGAGGCTTCCGTCCGATGTCCATCGAGGCTTGAACGAGACGGTCCGCAGCACCGCCGTGCGAACCCGACCAACGAACATGTCGTTGACGAACACCGGCGACGCTCGCATCGGCAGCTTGAACACCTCGGCGGTGCCGATTTTGTCCGCGTCGAACGCGTAGCGCTCGATCGCAAGAATGTCGCCGTCGTCGAAATAGACGATCTCGGACCGCTCCCGGTCCAGCGCATCGATCACATTGGTGACGTTGAAGAGCCAGACCTTCTCGCCGCGCAGCGGGATCAGCTCGCCATAGGGAGCCAGCGACGCCGCCAGCGCGTCGACGGCCGGCTTGCGCAGAAGCGGCACGTGCTCGCCGAGCCAGGGGAAGTCGGAATAGACGGGGTCACCGTCCGACACGCGCTGCATGACCGGCGGCTCCCAACTGCCCAGGGGCGTTCCATCCAGACTGAAGAAAACCTCGAAATAGCTGTCATCGACCGGGAGCACCCATTCCTGCCCCTCCACGACAGCGAACTCATAGATGGTCGTCATCGCTCGATGTTCCTCATTTTGACCGAGGCGTTCGACTGTGGCCCGCGTGCTATCGCGCGACCTTGATCCGCGGCAGGTCGCGGGTCAACGCGCGAAAAACGACGCCGTAATACATGTTGCGGGTGGCTGGGTGCGCCGGCGCCGCGGCAGGCGACCAGCATGGGCTTCGCGCCGGCGGCCTCTTGCCAGCTGCATGCCATGAAGCAGCCGCCGGTGCCCAGTCCGCGCCGCCGTCACGAGGCAAGTTCCAGCACTGGGCCCTTTGCGGCCCGCAACACGACTTCCAATATTTAGACATCTCTAATATGATGTGCAGGGGCATGAGGCGATTTCCATGTGTCAGCCGCGAAGACGTATCGCGTTGGCTTGGCTGGTCTTAGCCAGCAATGCGGACGCTCACGACTGGTACTCAAACAAGACTGACCCGGTTTTTCATCTTAAGTGCTGCGGCAACAAAGATTGTCAACCGATCGATTCCAGCAATGTTAGTCCTACTAGAGACGGCTATCTCGTAAGGCAACCTCAGCCCTACTATCGGAATGATCCCCCTACAGGAATGTGGTTTATCCCCAGAGGACGCGTCCAGGCTGCACCGGATGAACGGTATCACATCTGCGAGACTTTGATCCCAACAGCTCGCGTCGGCAGATACAGGATGAGGTGGATGTGCTTCTTTGCGCCTATGAGCACGGGCTCTATCGCGCAGAGCCACTAGGCGGTGCCTTACGGCCTGTCGACATCCCTGACACGGGAGCGGCCCGGAGCCCTTGTTGGGTTTGGTGGCGTGGGCAAGGGCCACCGGGCCTGACCGGCGGGACCTAGTACGGGGACTTCGCTAAGAGGGCACCGGCTGATAGAAATATGCGCTTCTGCTAATACAATTGGAACGCATCCCTAAGGACGAAGCGGGCCACCTTAGGTAGGTAGTGTCGGGTCCTGGTGACCTTGCCCCTTTGATCTAATCCGG
>NZ_JHQR01000246.1 GCF_014843825.1 Mesorhizobium silamurunense | reverse complement strand
CCGGATTAGATCAGAGGGGCAAGGTCAGGGTGAATCGAACCTATACTTCATCTCAGTCGCCATCCCCCAGGCGGTGGGTCCAGTGAACATCGTCTTGCTGGCTTTGGCGGCGTGGACCATAACGCTTTCCGCACTCGTGGTTTTTGCTACAAAGACGAGAATTCCCGTATTTACCACTCTGACGATCGTCGTCATTGCAAAATCACCCTATCCGGCGCGTTGTCAGGACCGAGCCGGCTAACCCCATCCAAATCGCCAACGCCTTCTCCGACTGGATGAAGACGCGACCCGACAAGGACGAATACGATGATTACCCCGTCATCATGGTTTCAACAGAAGGAGGCGGCATTCGGGCGGCATTCTTCACAGCAATATCGCTCGCCCAGATCGTCGACCGGTGCCCGCGGGCTGCGAACCACATTTTCGCTATCAGTGGCGTTTCCGGCGGCTCAGTTGGTGCGGCGATATATGCCGCAGCGATGAAGGCCCGGCCACCCGATCAGGCGGGCCAACAATGCGATTTCCGCAAGTCGGCACCGGGCTTCTACGAAGATGCCTTCGAGACCATTTTGACGGATGATCACCTGTCGCCGCTGCTCCTTCGGATGCTTTCGACCGATGCCTTGCAGCAAGTACTGCCGTTCCCAGTCAACAGCTTCGATCGTCAACTCGGTTTGGAGTCCAGCCTGGAACGCTCATTCGACCGCGTTTTTAAGAGCGACGTATTTTCCCGGTCACTTTAGCAACTGGTGCCAACCACAGCGACACCCGCAGTACCATATCTGATCCTGAACGCGACGCGGGTTGAAAATGGAAGGCGCGTCACAATGGGCCCGATATACTTCCAGACCGACTTATCTTCAGGACGCGACGATTGGCATGCAATCGACTATCTTGAGGCACCGTCAGTTGCGGTCGCCGCTCTGACGAGCGCGCGTTTCCCGATTATCTCCCACCAGGACATTACGTTGAACGAAGCGTTGTTGAACATGGTGGGACATGGGTTGAAGACAAAAAATTCGTTGGAAGGAAACATCGCTATGTCGATGGCGGGTATTTTGACAACTCCGGGATTCCAACACTTCTTGAGTTATATCGTGAGATAGTGAGGAACAGAAATTGCAGCAGGGGCAACAAAAGTCAGAAAACTTTTTCGGTCATCACACTGTATATTGGAAACGCGCCGAGCTGCGATATCACGATCCCATCGGGTTCCGACCGAGCGTGCAACTACGATACAGACGAAAGTTCCTATTCAGGACAATTTAGCGATATTGGAAGCCTGTTTGCGACCTCGATAAACGTACGCGACGCGCGGGTCGCCTATGGCGTTGATCAATTCGAGGCAGAAATCGACAACGGGCATATTATGGTTCAACCCAAGGAGTACTCAACAGAGAGACCAAGTATGTTCGACAGGCGGAATCGCGTGCAGATGCTGGATAGAGGCGTTTCTACACCCTTGGGATGGTTGCTGTCTCAGAGAGCGGCGCTGGAGTTGTCGTCGCAACTCGATCCGTCCGTTGACTTGGGAGACTGCGTTTCGGGGAAGGAGTTGGTTGGCCTGACGAATTTCTGCTCGCTATACTTCGCAGTCGGCTCAACGAAAATGAAGTGATTTGTTCCTATCACCCGCAAACCTGCCCCCCTCTTCCGCCGTTATGAGGCGAGCAGCCTGTCCAGTTCCTCACGAATGGCCGCGGGCGAGACGGGCTCCAACTGGTCGTCGAGCGGTGTGCACGCCCAGTCGAAGATAGTGTGATGGCGGCCATGGCCTTTCGATAACCCCGACATGCAGGCAAGATAGGAGCGCGTCATCTGCATCTGTGTACGGGGTAGCCAAGCAGCACCGTATCGCCGGGCCTGCACCTGGCTCCAGGCTCGAGCACAGCATGATAGTCGATCACCTGCTCTATTTCGTGGAGATATTCGACGCCATTGCCCCTCGTGTCTTCCCATGTCGAACCCACCAAGGCGCCCGGCGATCCCGCCATATGCATATCGTGATAGACCCCACCCCCATAAGCGTAAGCCCGATTACCGAAGTGATCCTCGGCACGACGCACCGGCTTCGTGTCCGGACGAGATTAAAGTACCCCTTGAGTGACTTCTACCGCGGTCGTACCGACGCGGACGCGGCATCGCCAAATTAGTCTGCGCTTCGAAGTAGCCGGCAAGGTCGTCACCCACTCCGGCCGCCTGAAGCAAACCCAAAGCCTCATTTCTCCCGCCCCAAGGCTTAGTGTGTGGCCGCCATTGAGATGCCAGCAGTGCACGCATTCGCCCGCGATCGAACCGATGTTCGCTTGATTGGCCGACGATCATCTGCAAGGCCCAGATTCGCTGAACAAAATTGCGGGAGGCCTCGGTGAGGTGCGAGCAGCATAGCGCGCCCGGCCAAGCGCGCCCATAGTCGTGCGCTATCGGACGCGCGGCATCGGAACAACCTCGGCGCTTGACGCGATCGAGATGGCGCGTATTTCGCGCGGCATCAGTCTGGAAGAACTCGCAGATCGTCCGACCTTTAACATCATCACCAACACGAACTCGCCACGTCGGATCGACGAGGAACGCGCACACACTCTCGCGGTTCGAGACCGCCTGCTATCGCCCGTTGTTTCGGATTGGCGATACTTCTAGACCTACAAGCGCCTAGCGGTTCAACCCGATGGATGCGCCACCGACCTTGCGCATATATGTTCCCATCCATGTCCAGTCTGGCAAAACGACCAACTACTCAGTAGGCGTGTAACAAACTGTGTAACAAACGACGCGAAAAAGCTGAACGTTTTCAACGCAATAGGCATAGATTTCGAATCCCGCTCTCTCCGCCAGCATTTTGGATTGACTTCTAAGCCTCTGGAAAGACTGAGCTTTTTGCGCAGGGCGCTGGCGTTGGTGCCCCATACCAGATATCGCCGCGCTTCAGGAGCGCGGCCGTTCGCCGGCATGGGCCCGGGCGATCAGCCCCCTCAGAGGATCGCGTTCCAGAGGACGCGGGTTCCAGTAAGGGTTGGACAGTGCCCTGTCCGTCGCAAGCTCGATGCCGCTTTCGGGCATGCCGATGTCCGCGAGCGCGCGCCGCGCGCCGACCCGCCCTGCAAGATCGTAGAGCTCCATGGCCGGATCGTTCGTGCCGAGCACGTCTCGCAACCTGCGCATCACGTCGGGCACTGCCGGCGCGTTGTAGGCAAGCGCGTGCGGAAGGACGATCGCATGCGTTTCGGCATGCGGCAGGTCGAAGCTGCCGCCGAGCGTATGGCAGAGCTTGTGGTGCAACGCCATGCCGACCGAGCCCAGGCAGATGCCGCAAAGCCAGGCGCCATAGAGTGCCTTGCCGCGCGCTTCCCGATTAGCGGGGTCGATGGCGATCGTCGGCAAGGCGGTGGCAAGCGCGCCTATCGCTTCCGTCGCCATCAGGCTGATGACGGGATTGCGCTCCCTCGCATAAAGAGCTTCGACTGCATGCGCGATCGCATTCAGGCCGCTGGCGCCGGACATGGCAGCGGGCAGCGACAGGGTGAGGTCGATGTCGTAGATCACGACCTCCGGGAGCACTTTGGGGCTCGACTGCGTGATTTTCACGCCATCCCTGGTTTCCCCGAGGATCGGCGTCATTTCCGAGCCCGCATAAGTGGTCGGGACCACGACCTGCGGCAGGTCGGTGCGCAGCGCAATGGCTTTGGCAAGACCGGTTGTCGACCCGCCGCCCACGGCAACGAGCCCGTCCGCCTTGAGGTCCAGCACGACGCGCAAGGCATCCTCCGTGACTTCCACGGGTGTGTGCATCGTCGCCCCCGCGTAAACGCCGGCGGCGCGGTCGCCGAGCCGTTCGGCAAGGCGTCGCGCTTCCGGCTCCCGCGGCGGCGTTGCCAGCACGGCGACCCGCTTCAAACCCAGCCGATCCAATTCCTCGGGCAGTTGCCGGATGGTGCCGGATCCGAAAATGACCCGGGCCGGCTGGCCGTTATAGACGAAGGGTTCCATCGGATCGCCTTGGGCTTTCGAGGCTTGGCAAAAGACGACAGGCTGAACACTAACCCGAAATGTGGACGCATGGCTCCATGTTTTGTCCAAATTGGACAAAACTGAGCAAAATCAAAGACGCTCTCTCAGCCAGCAAATCTTGACCCATCAAGCCATCGATGTGGGGCTCGCCTTACTCCATGTCTGGCATCCACAAGGTCGGCGACCTTGTATTTTGCGCAGGCGAACCGCCGGATAGATCGATCTTGGCGAGCGACACGCTGCAACCTCCGCCGACGTCACGCTCGGCCAGTCCGTCCGGTCGGTTCGTCGGCATCGCCGGTCGCGCTACTGCTTCACCGAGGTCGACGTGCCCCAGGTGTCCGACAGCACATAGCCTTGCGGATAAGGATCCGTCGGATCGAGATAGTAGTTGTGCTCGCCCGTGATCCAGGCGCGGCCGGTGATCTGCGGAACGATCGCCTTGCGGCCGGCGATTTCAGTCAGTTCGAGAATTTTGCCGGTAAAGCGCGAGCCGATGATCGATTCATGGATCAGTACATCGCCGGCCTTCATCAGGCCCCTCGCCTGCAGCACGGCCATGCGGGCCGATGTGCCGGTTCCCGTCGGGCTGCGGTCGGAGCGTCCGGGCGAGACGATGCAGGTGTTGCGCGTGACGTTGCCCGGCCCCTGGAACGGCATGGCGAACTGCACGATCGACACACCGCGCACGTGCTCGAATTCCGGATGCACGACATCGAGCTGCTCGCGCGCTGCGTGGCGGACCTTCTCGCCGACGACGGCCAGCTCTCGCGCCTCGTCGGGAACGACCGAGAAGCCAAGCGCCTTGGCATCGACGATGGCGTAGAACATGCCGCCATAGGCGATGTCGACCTTTAGCGTGCCGACCCCTTCCACCTCGATATCGGCATCGAGGCGTTCGGCAAAGGCCGGCGCGTTGCGGAAGGTTATGGACAGGCATTTGCCGTCGCGACATTCGGCGCGCACCTCGATGACGCCGCCGGGCATGTCGAGCTTGAAGCGCGTCTCGGGCTCGTTCATCGGCACCATGCCGGTCTCGAGCAGCACGGTGGCGACGCAGATCGTGTTGGAGCCGGACATCGGCGGGTATTCCGTCGGCTCCATGATGATGGCGCCGGCGACACAATCCTCGCGTGTCGAGGGGACCAGGAGATTGACGTGCCGGGCAACGCTGCCGCGCGGCTCGCAGATCAGCATGCGCCTTATATGGTCGTGATCGCGTTCCATCGTGATCATCTTTTCCATCATCGTGCGGCCGGCCGGCGGCAGCACGCCGCCCACGATGACATCGCCGACCTCACCTTCGGCATGGCAACCGACGACGCGAATGCTGGTTCTGGTACGCATTGTTTCTCCCTGTCGGCCACGACTATCCGCTTGGCAAGCGGTATCACTCCGGGACAAACTGACCAACCTGCGTGCCAGCCTCAAGGAGAATCCGAATGAACGCCAATGTCTTTTCCGGCTGCATGCCGGCGCTGATGACGCCTTGCACGAATGACCGCCTTCCCGACTTCGAAGCGCTCGTGCGCAAGGGACGCGAGCTGATCGCTGCCGGAATGTCGGCGGTCGTCTATTGCGGCTCCATGGGCGACTGGCCCTTGCTGACCGACGAGCAGCGCATGGAAGGCGTCGAGCGCCTGGTGAAAGCCGGCGTGCCGGTGATCGTCGGCACCGGCGCGGTCAACACGGCCAGTGCCGTGGCCCACGCCGCGCATGCCCAGAAAGTCGGCGCACGCGGCCTCATGGTGATCCCGCGCGTCTTGTCGCGCGGACCGTCGGTGACGGCGCAGCGCCACCACTTCAAGGCGATCCTCGCGGCAGCGCCCGACCTGCCCGCTGTCATCTACAACAGCCCCTATTACGGCTTTGCCACGCGCGCCGATCTGTTCTTCGCGTTGCGGGCCGAGCATCCGAACCTGGTTGGCTTCAAGGAGTTCGGCGGTCCGGCGGATTTGCGCTATGCGGCGGAAAACATCACCAGCCGCGACGACGAGGTTGCGCTGATGATCGGCGTCGACACCGCCGTCTTCCACGGTTTCGTCAATTGCGGCGCCTCGGGCGCCATCACCGGCATCGGCAACGTGCTGCCCAAGGAGGTGCTGCATCTCGTGGGTCTCAGCCAGGCGGCGGCCAAGGGCGACGCCGAAGCGCGCCGGCTGGCGCTGGAGCTGGACGCCGCTCTTGGTGTGCTCTCCTCCTTCGACGAGGGTCCGGACCTGGTGCTCTATTTCAAGCACATGATGGTGCTCAAGGGTAACCCCGAATACCGGCTGCACTTCAACGAGACGGACGCGCTGAGCGACAGCCAGCGCGGCTATGCCGAGCAGCAGCTCAAGCTGTTCGACGCCTGGTATGCCCAGTGGTCGAGACAACCCGCAATGGCGAGATACGCCGCCTGATCGGCCGACGTGGCGGCGGGAGTTTGCTGAACCATCCGCGCTCCCTCCGCCATCAATTCAGAGCTGGAGTTTGTCCTCCTGGGCGACGAGCAAACCCTCGAAAGCCTTCTCGAACACCTTGGCCATCTCGGCGTAGCCATCGTCGGACGGATGTAGGCCGTCACCGCAATCGAGGGCGGTGAGCAGCGTGGGCGGGTTGGCGGGATCGGCAAGCGCATGCTCGAAATCGACGACGGCATCGGCTTCGCCCGATGTCCTGATCCAGGCGTTCACCGCCTGGCGGTCGCGCTCCTTGGACGCAGAGTAGAAGGTCTTTAGCGGCTGGCCCTCGAACGCGCCGCCGAAGGGCGGCAGCGTGCCGAGCAGTATCTTGATGCCGTTGAGCCGGGCGCGCGCGATCAACTGCCGATAGGCTGAAATCAGGCTTTCGACCGCGACGGCCTCTTGGCCTCCGGCGAGCATGGTCTCCGGCCAGCCGATGTCGTTGATGCCTTCCAGCACCGAGATCCATTTGACGTTGGGAAAGCTGAGCACGTCGCGGTCGAAGCGGGCGAGCGCGTTGGCGCCGCGGGCGCGGCTGGCAAGCACGCGGTTGCCCCCGATCCCCTGGTTGAGGACGCCGATGCCTGACAGCCGGCCGCTTCTGGCGAGCCGCTCCGCCAGCCGGTCCGGCCAGCGCGCATTGCCGTCGACGGTCGAGCCGAAGCCGTCGGTGATGGAATCGCCGAGACAAACCAGCGAGCCGCTGCCCAGTCCGCTCTCGACCAGGACGGCGCTGAGGAAATATCGGCTGGTCGAGGTCTGTTGGACAGGCAGTTCGAGTGCTTCGGCGAAATCGCCGAACTCGGAAATGTAAGCCGTCTGCTGCGCCTCGTAGTGGTAGGTCTCGATCGGCGCGAAGTCGGGGAAATAGAGGCTGATCGCGATCTGCCCGAGATCGGGAACCTTGAGCTTGATCGGGTCGCTGAGCAGCGGCGCGCCGGGCGCCAGATCGGTCTGCTTCTCGCCGCCGAATGTCACTTGCCGGATGCTGGCGGCCTCGACCGCGCCGCCTTTCGCGGCAGCGGCCACGGTGACGGCGCCGATCCGGATCGGCGAGGCGCCATATTCGTTGGACAGCCTGATTCGCAACCTCTCGCCGCCCTTGCTGACGCGCAACACCTGGCGCACGGTCTGCTGGTGGAAGCCGTAGAGCACGGCGTCTCCCGGCCAGACATTCATCGGGCTTGCGCTCCAGGTTCCGATCCAGTGTTGCATTCTTTCCATCCCTTCGATTTCGGCGCGCAGCCTTTCGCGAACACAGATAGCCGCGCGGCGCGGCGCGGGCTAGCGATTGCGCTTTGCGCGACGCATACATTTTTGACTCCGAGTGCCGCGAACAGGCGGCCCTCTTGTTGCTTTCCGGGAGCGATGACGCAGCCGCGGCATCGGTTTTCCCGAGCGCAATCAAAAAAGTACTAACACCCGCCCCGGAACGTGGTGGCTGGCCGGACAGCGCGCGCCTAGCCTGAAATCGACATCAGATCGCCGGGGGAGGAGACGTCCGGGAGATGTCCGGGGCCGCGTGCCCTGCCGGGTGGCTTCGTGGAAAAGCCGCGCCGACAAGGATTCCAACCATTTTTAGGGAGCGAGACATGGGTTGCGAGACCAAGAGCTTTACGATGAACCGCCGCGCGCTTTTGCAGGGCGCGGCAGCCGCCGCCGGCGGCCTGTTGCTGGCGGGAGGCGAGCGGGCCGCGGCGCAAGGCGCGGCATCCAAGGTGGTGGCCTGGGAGACCGGCTATCTCGGCTTCTTCTTCTTTGTCGTGCTGCAGGAGGCGCTGAAGCGCAAGGTCGAAAGCCTTGGCCTGGAGTTCGTCGGCAAGGACGCCAACGGCGATGCCAACGCGCAGGTCAACGACTGGAACAGCCTGCTGCTGCAGAAGCCGCGCTACCTCATTTCCGATGCGCTGGATTCGGAGCTGCTCATTCCGCTGAGCAAGAAGGCGAAGTCGCTTGGCGTGCCGCTCGGCATGGTCGACACCGTGCTCACCGGCGGCGAGGTGGCGGCCTCCGTCACTTTCGACAACAAGCAGTCGGGCGTCATGGCGGCGGAGAAGACCGCCGAGTTGCTGACCAAGAAACACGGCTCGCCGAAGGGCAGCGTGCTCAACAACTACGGCTCGCTGACGGCCGTGGCGTTGCGCGACCGCAAGGACGGTTTCGAGGACACGCTGAAGAGCAAATATCCCGACATCGAGATCATCTCGCGGCCGCAGAACAACCAGCATGAGCAGGCGCTCGCCGTGGTCTCGGCGACGCTGCGCGAGCGCCCGGACCTCGACGCCATCCACATGCCGACCGACATCTTCGTCGTCGACGCGCGCAAGGCTCTCGAAACGCAGAAACGACTGTTTCCGGTCGGCCACGAGAAGCACATCATCCTGACCAGCATCGACGCCTCGCCGAACGCGCTGGAATGGGTGAAGGCCGGCGAGATCGACGCCGATATCGCGCAGGACCCGATCGCCTATGTCGAGATCGTCGTCGACCTTCTGGAAGAGTACACGCTGAAGGGCAAGCCAGTTCCGACTGGGCCATATGAGAACAAGAAATATTTCTGGGAGAAGGGCACCATCGCCGACAGCCCGTCCGGCCCGCTGCTCACCATCCCGCCCTACTTCCTCACCAAGGAAAACGCCGACGATCCGCGTCACTGGGCCAACGTCGTGACCCAGGTGTGGAACATGCAGCAGAACGCCGGCTGATATTTCAGCCGCGAGCACGGGTGGGAACGCCGTCGCGTTCTCACCCCATTTCGGAACTACCGGTTATCCAGATGAATGTCGCCGAAGGCACGATCGTGCCCGATAGTCATGCGCCGAACAGCTCCGATGCTGTTTTGACCGTCGACAACGTCTTCAAGCGCTTCGGCCCGCTTGCGGTGCTGGACGGCGTGTCACTGAGCGTGTCGCGCGGCGCGATCCATGGCCTGCTCGGCAAGAACGGCGCCGGCAAATCGACGCTGTCCAACATCGTCGCTGGCCTTTTGCGCCACGACGGCGGCTCGATCCTGTTGAACGGCGAGGACGTGTCGGCCCTGCCGCTGACGGCGCGCAAGAAGCGCGGGCTCCATCTTCTGTCGCAGCATTCGGAAATCTTCGAGGACCTCTCGATCGGCGAGAACCTTCTGCTGCCTGAACTGCCCAGGCGCTTCGGCCTGACCGACTGGGCAGCACTTCATCGCCTGGCGGCGCGGCAGCTCGATAGCCATGGCATACCCGTCGACCCGAGGCGGCGCGCCGGCGACCTCGGCGCCAGCGACAGGCGCAGGCTCGCCATCATCAAGGCGGTCGCGAGCGAAGCCTCTCTGATCATCCTCGACGAGCCGACGGCGGGCCTCGCCGCGGCGGAGCGCCTGCATCTGCTGGAGTGGGTCGAGAGCCTCACCGAAAGAGGCACGTCCTTCATCTACATCTCGCACCACAATGACGAGGTGCGGCAGCTCTGTTCGGAATACACGGTGCTGCGCGACGGCGAAGTCACCGCCAGCGGCAAGGCGGCGGATCTGTCGGCCGACGCCATGGCGCGCGTCATCACCGGTGCCGATGTCGCCGAGTTCCACCGCAGCCGCGAGAACCATCCGACCGCCATCGAGCTCCGCGGGCTGACCTTTCCCGGCGGCGGGCCGGTCGATCTGACGATCGGCCGTGGCGAAATCGTCGGCCTCGTCGGCCTGCTCGGCGAAGGGCCGCAGGAACTGATGCGGGCGCTGGGCGGCCTGCTGCCCGTCGAAGCCGGCGCCGTCCTGATCGATGGCCGCGAGGCGCGTCTCGACTCGCCGGGGCGCAACCTGGAATCCGGTGTCGCCTATCTTACCCACGACCGCATCGGCGAAGGCCTGGTCGGCTCGATGTCGGTGACCGAGAACCTCAACCTCGGCAACTGGCCGCGGTCGCTCGGCTGGCTGGTGAGCGGCACCGGCATGAACCGCCGCATGCGCGAAGCCCGCGGCGCCATGGACATCGTCATGGGCAGCGGCCGTCAGGAGATCGGCGAGTTGTCGGGCGGCAACCAGCAGAAGGTGCTGCTTGGCCGGTTGCTGGAACGCAATCCGAGGCTGCTCCTGCTCGACGAACCGACCGTCGGCGTCGACGTCGCCGCCAAGGAGCAGATCCACCGCCTGATCGACGATGCGACGAAGAAGGGCGTCAGCGTGCTGCTGCTGGCGCAAGATCCCGAGGAGATGCAGCGTCTCGTCGACCGCGTCGTGATCTTCTCCAGGGGCTGTATCGCGCGCACGCTGCAGGGAGCCGAGATAACCATCGATGCGATCGCCGAAGCGAGAACGGCGCGATGACAGGGGCAGTATAGGCAATGGCCAGCAAGAAATTCCTTCTCGACAATGTGGTCTGGATCCTGATCGTAGTGTTCAGCATCCTTGCCGGTTTCCTCAATCCATTCTTCCTCTCGGAAGGCAACCTGCAGAACGTGCTGGTGCAGGCGACCACGCTGGGCGTGCTGGTGCTCGCGGTCTCCTTCACGCTGCTGATCGGCGAGATCGATCTGTCGGTGGTCGGCAATCTCGTCTTCTCGAGCATGGTCGGCGCCTACGCCATGCAGCAATTCGGCGTCCATTGGACGCTGGCTGTGCTCATTACCATCGCGGCCGGCGTCCTCATCGGCCTGCTCAACGGCTACTTCGTCGCCTATCTGCGCATGAATTCGCTGATCGCGACGTTGGCGATGGGGCTTTTCCTGCAGGGCGCGGTGCTCGGCGCCACACAGGCGCGCACCATGGTCGTCACCGACGACGGTTACAGCTACATAGGCAGCGCCACCGTCGGCAGCTGGCCGGTGATGCCGATCGCGCTTTTCGTCGCCTATCTCCTGGCACATGTCGTGCTTGCCTATTCGGCCTGGGGCCGGAACCTCTATGCCACCGGCGGCAACCGCCGCGCAGCGAACGCGGCAGGCATCAACGTCAAGCGCGCGAGGCTCGGCGCCTTCACCGCTTCCGGCTTCCTCGCCGGCCTCGCCGGCTTCCTCTACACGTCCTATCTCGGCGGCGTCAGCGTCACTGTCGGCAGCACGACGCTGCTCTATGCCGTGGCAGCGCCCGTCATCGGCGGCGTCTCGCTCTTCGGCGGCCGCGGCCGGGTCATCGGCATGCTTGGGGGCACGCTGCTCATCACCGTCATCCAGACCGGCCTGCAGCTCATCAATGTCTCGGCCTACTACATCCAGATGATCGGCGGCGCGATGATCCTGCTCGCGATCGCCGTCGATGCCTTCCGCATAAGGAGCGAGGAACGCGGTGTCGTTTGAAGGAACGAGCGGGTATCGTGGAGGCTCAGAATAGTCAAAAAAGTACCAATGATGCGACGGGAACATGGTGGCGCCGATTTTGTCGGCTCAGTAGTTTGGCTGGCATGAGGCTGATGGGAGGTAGCGCGTCGTAGAGGGGATGCGTCTTGAGGCTTCGATAGTGGAGGAACAGCGATGAAACCTGATCTCGAGGTTGTGCAGATCAGGCCGGGCGAGTCGTTCACCGCCTGGTCGCACGGCTATCCGTTCCGCACGGTGCGCTGGCATTTCCATCCGGAATACGAGCTGCATCTCATCGTCGCTACCCGCGGCCGCTATTTCGTCGGCGATTTCATCGGCGAGTTCGAGCCGGGCAATCTGGTGCTGACTGGCCCCAATCTGCCGCACAACTGGGTGAGCGATGTGCCGAAGGATGCAACGGTGCCGCTGCGCTGCCGCATCATCCAGTTCAACGAGGGTTTCATCGACGGCGCCATCAACACCTTCCCCGAGCTTGCGGTGCTGACGCCGGTGCTCGAAGCCTCGCGTCGCGGTGTGCTGTTCAGCCGGCAGACCAGCCGCCAGCTCGCCCCACTGATGGAAGAGATCATGAATTCGCAGGGCGTGCGCCGCATCGAGCTGTTCATGATGATGATGGGCCTGCTCAGCCGCGCCGAAGGCGCGCGGATGCTTGCCAGCGCAAGCTACCTGCCGGACCCGTCGGGCTACATGTCGGCCGGCATCAACAAGGCGCTCGCCTATCTGCGCGAGAACCTGACCCAGCCCTTCAGCGAGACGGATCTGGCTGCCATCGCCGGCCAGTCGCCCAGCGTCTTTTCCCGCTCCTTCCGCCAGCACACCGGTATGACGCTGGTGCAGTATGTGAAGCGGCTGCGCATCAACCTGGCCTGCCAGATGCTGATGAGCGACGAGCAGGCCTCGATCACCAACATCTGCTTCGAGGTCGGCTACAACACCCTTTCAAACTTCAACCGGCAGTTCCTCGCCGAAAAGGGCATGACGCCCTCGCATTTCCGGCGGCTGACACTGCACAACATCAACCTGGCGAAAGCGGCCTAGCCGGCTGGCATGACAGACAGCGCCATCGAGATGTGGCCGGGCATGCCAGTCCCGGCGAGGCAAAGCTTTGCCTGCGCCACGGGTCCGGCAAGATGGATAGGAAGACGAGGAACGCATGGCTCAGAAACTGATCGACAAGGTCGCCGCGGTCACCGGAGCGGCCTCCGGCATCGGGCTCGAATGCGCCCGCATGATGGTCTCGGAAGGCGCGCGCGTGGTGCTGGTCGACCGCGACAAAGAAGCGGTGCATGCCGTCTGCGAGGAGCTTGGCCCGGCGGCGATCCCGTTGCGGGTCGATCTGACGGACGCCGCCGATGCCGCCCGCATGATGCCGGAAATCCTCGATCGCGCCGGCCGGCTCGATATCTTCCACGCCAATGCCGGTGCCTATGTCGGCGGCGAGGTGGCGAGCGGCGACCCCGATGCGTGGGACCGCATGCTGAACCTCAACATCAATGCCGCTTTCCGCTCCATCCGCGCCGTGCTGCCGCATATGGTCGAACGCAAGACAGGCGACATCGTCATGACCAGCTCCATCGCCGGCCTGGTGCCCGTCGTGTGGGAGCCGATCTACACCGCCTCCAAGCACGCGGTTCAGGTTTTCGTCCACACCGTGAGAAGGCAGGTGGCCAAATACGGCTTGCGCGTCGGCGCCGTCGCGCCTGGACCGGTGGTCACCGCGCTGATCAAGGACTGGCCGAAGGACAAGCTCGAACAGGAGCTTGCCGCCGGCGGGCTGATGCAGCCGGTCGAGGTGGCGGAAGCCGTCATGTTCATGCTGACCAGGCCGCGCAACATCACCATTCGCGACCTTGTCATCCTGCCGCAAAGCAATGACCTTTAGGAACCGGACGGATTGGGCGAAGGATCTGAGGTCATGAGCAGCCACTTCATCGGCATCGACATCGGAACGGGAAGCGCCCGTGCGGGCGTCTTCGACGAAGCGGGCGCCATGCTTGCATCCGCCAAGGCCGACATCGCCGTCTGGCACGCCGAAGGCCACATCGTCGAGCAATCGAGCAACGACATCTGGCGCGCGGTTGCGGCCACCGTCCGCGAGGCGGTGGCGCTCACCGGCATTTCGGCGCAATCGGTGCACGGCATCGGCTTCGACGCCACCTGCTCGCTTGTCGTCCTCGGGCCGGGCGGCGCGCCGCTGACGGTTAGCCCGTCAGGCGATCCGGAGCGCAACATCATCGTCTGGATGGACCATCGCGCCACCGAGCAGGCGCGCAGGATCAACGACACCGGCGAGGACGTGCTGCGCTATGTCGGCGGCACCATCTCGCCCGAGATGGAGACGCCGAAACTCTTGTGGCTTGCCGAGACCATGCCGCGGACCTTCGCCTACGCCTGGCAGTTCATGGACCTCGCCGATTTCCTCACCTGGCGGGCGACCGGTAGCCTCGCGCGCTCGACCTGCACGGTGACCTGCAAATGGACCTATCTCGCGCATGAAGCGCGCTGGGACGACGCCTATTTGCGTAAAATTGGCCTGGGCACGCTTGCGGATGAGAGATTCGCGCGGATTGGCACCGAGATCGTGGCGCCCGGGAGCGCGCTCTCCAGCGGCTTGACGAAGGAGGCGGCATCCGAGCTTGGCCTTTTGCCTGGAACGCCGGTGGCGGCCGGCATGATCGATGCCCATGCCGGCGGCATCGGCTCGGTCGGCGCCCGCGGCGGCGCCGGCGACGTG
>NZ_JHQR01000247.1 GCF_014843825.1 Mesorhizobium silamurunense | reverse complement strand
AGGTGAGCGTGCCGGCCGCGGCGCCGCCGGTGCCGCCGGAGACCGGCGCGTCGATCGACGGCAGGCCATGCTTGGCTGCGATCGCGTGAGCCTTGCGCGCCGATTCGACATCGATGGTCGAGGAATCGATGAGCAGCGCGCCTTTCTTGGCCTTCGGCGCAATGTCCTCGTAGACCGACAGCACATGCTTGCCAGCGGGAAGCATGGTGATGACGACATCGGCGTCCTTCACCGCTGCGACTGCGTTGGCCATCACAGTGACGCCGTGCTCTTTCGCTACCGTCAAGTTCTCGGGAACGAGATCGAAGCCCAGCACGGCATGGCCCGCCTTGACCAGGTTGGCGGCCATCGGATTGCCCATATTGCCGAGGCCGATGAAGGCGATGGTTGCCATCGTTTTCTCCCGAATTGTTACCGTCAGCGGCCGATCAGCGTGCGTGCGATGATGACGCGCATGATCTCGTTGGTGCCTTCGAGGATCTGGTGGACGCGCAGGTCTCGCACCAGCTTCTCGATGCCGTAGTCGTGCAGGTAGCCATAACCGCCATGCAGTTGCAGCGCCTGGTTGGCGACGTCGAAGCCGATATCGGTGACGAAGCGCTTGGCCATCGCCGACCATTTGCCGGCATCGGGCGCCTTGCGGTCGAGCTTCGCGGCGGCGGCGTAGAGGAAGATGCGGGCGGCCTGCAGCTCCGTCTCCATGTCTGCCAGCCTGAACTGCAGCGCCTGGAACTGGTTGATCTTCGAGCCGAAAGCCTTGCGCTCGGCGGTATAGGCAAGCGCCTCGTCGAGCGCCGACTGCGCGCCGCCCAGCGAGCAGGCGGCGATATTCAGCCGGCCGCCGTCGAGCCCGGCCATGGCAATGCCGAAACCGGCGCCTTCGCCGGCGAGCAGGTTCTCGGCCGGCACCTTACAATCCTCGAAGATCACCTGACGGGTCGACTGCATGTGCCAGCCCATCTTGTGTTCGTTGGCGCCGAAGGAAAGGCCGGGCGCATCCTTCGGCACGACGAGGGTCGAAATGCCTTTCGGCCCGTCGCCGCCGGTGCGCGCCATCACGACATAGAGATCGCTGTCGCCGGCGCCGGAGATGAACTGCTTGGCGCCGTTCAAGACATAGTCGTCGCCTGTCTTCACCGCCCGCATCTTCAGCGCCGCGGCATCCGAGCCTGAACCTGGCTCGGTCAGGCAATAGCTTGCCAGCCATTCCATCGAGGTCAGCTTCGGCAGGAAGCGCTGGCGCTGCTCGTCGCTGGCGAAGCGGTCGATCATCGAGGCCGCCATGTTGTGGATCGAGATGAAGGAGGAGAAGGCCGGATCGGCGTGGGCGAGCGCTTCGAAGATCAGAACCGCATCGAGGCGGCCGAGCGCCGAGCCGCCAACATCGTCGCGGACATAGATGCCGCCGAGCCCGAGCGGCCCGGTCTCGCGGATCACATCGGCGGGGAAGTGCTTTGCCCGGTCCCAGTCGAGCGCGTTCGGCGCCACGCGATCGGCCGCGAAAGCCTGAGCCATCTCCTGGATGGCGCGCTGTTCCTCTGTGAGTTCGAATTGGCCAGTGCCCGCATCGACTGCCGCGTCCATGGCGTGCTCCCTGTCGTTTCAGGCCTTATGGCCTGTCGTTTTTGGCTTTGCGCGCCGTTCAATCTAGACCAATGATGCCGCCGCGCAACCCGGCCCCCTGCGGACCGGCTGTGCATGGAATGATCAACGGAGCCTTGCGTGCCGACAGTCTTCGATCAGTTGCTGGACCGGTTCCACTTCTATCTCGCCGGCGTCGACAGCGATCTGGTCGCGGACGCGGTCGCGTGCATTGATTGGCACATGCCCTTTCGCCCGCTCAAACCGCACACTCTCGACTGCCTTCGCCATCTCGATCGCATCGCGGAACTTGCGCCGCGGGACGCCAAGCCGTTGACGCAATTCGTGGCCGAGCATCGGGACGAGCTGCGCTGGGGGCAGACCTATACCGCTTCCGATTTCGGCCAGGCCTTCATCGACAATTATGGCTGGCTGGAAGTGTTCGGCACGCGCGGGCATTTCGTCAATGACGCGATCGCGGCCGGTTTGCTGATCCTTGGGCCCGGCATCGTCTACCCCGACCATCATCACATCGCCGAGGAGGTCTATATTCCGCTGACCGGCGGCACGGAATGGCGCATGGGCGAGGGCGGTTTTCACGTTCGTGCGGCCGGCGAGGTCGTCCACCACGCGTCCGACGTCAGCCACGCCATGCGCACCGGCAAGGAACCGTTGATGGCGCTGTATATCTGGCGCGGCGGACCGCTGGCGCAGAAGTCGATCATCGGCTCGGAGGGCGGGAACTGATGGCCAAAGCGATCATGCTGCAGGGCACCGGCTCGGATGTCGGCAAGACCGTGCTGGTGGCGGGGCTCTGCCGCGCGGCGCAGAACCGCGGATTGAAGGTCAGGCCGTTCAAGCCGCAGAACATGTCGAACAACGCCGCCGTCGCCGACATTCCGGGCGACAACAGGACGGGCGGCGGCGAGATCGGCCGTGGGCAATGGCTGCAGGCGCTGGCCTGCGGGGTTAGGCCGACCGTGCACATGAACCCCGTGCTGCTCAAGCCGCAGAGCGATATCGGCTCGCAGGGGGGGGGGCAGGGCAAGGGGTTCGGCGAGGCGCGGGCACGCGATTACCAGGCAATGAAGGGCCGGCTGATGGATGCGGTGCTGGAGTCCTGGGCGAAGGTCGGCGAGGGCGCCGACCTCGTCATCGTCGAAGGCGCCGGCTCGCCGGCCGAGATCAATCTCCGCAGCCACGACATCGCCAATATGGGCTTTGCGACGCGCGCCAACTTGCCGGTGATCCTGGTCGGCGACATCGACCGCGGCGGCGTCATCGCCTCGGTCGCCGGCACGCATCTGATCCTGCCGGAGGAAGACCGGTGCATGATCGCCGGCTATCTCATCAACAAGTTCCGTGGCGACGTCTCCCTGTTCGACGAGGGCATAAGCGCAATCAACAAATTCACCGGCTGGCGCTGCTTTGGCGTCGTGCCCTGGCTGAAGGCGGCTGCGCGCCTGCCGTCCGAGGATTCGGTCGTGCTAGAGCGTCTCGCCTCCGGCGAGAGGCAGGCGCTGAAAGTGGCAGTGCCGATGCTGGCCCGCATCGCCAATTTCGACGATCTCGACCCGCTCAAGGCCGAGCCCCAGGTCGAGGTGGTGTTCGTGCCGCCGGGCAAGAAGCTGCCGGAGGATGCGGGGCTGGTGGTCATCCCGGGCTCGAAGTCGACGATCGGCGATCTGATAAAATTCCGCGAGAACGGCTGGGATCGCGACCTCATCGCCCATCGCAAGCGCGGCGGCCATGTGGTCGGCATCTGCGGCGGCTATCAGATGCTGGGCCGGAGGGTAACCGATCCAGACGGTATCGAAGGCAGTGTCAGGGAAGTGGAAGGCCTCGGCCTGCTCGACATCGAAACGGTGATGGAGCCGGAAAAGACGGTGCGCAATTCAAACGCCCGTTCGGTGCAGTTCGGCTTGCCGCTCGAGGGCTACGAGATCCATCTCGGCCGCACCACCGGTCCGGATACGGCGAGGCCATCGGCGATCATCAACGGCGTCGAGGATGGCGCGGTGTCGGCCGACGGCAAGGTGATCGGCACCTATCTGCACGGGCTGTTTTCGGCGGATGCCTTCCGCGCCGCCTATCTGGAGAGCCTTGGCGTCAGAAGCGGTGGCATCGACTACCGCGCCGAGGTCGAGAAGGCGCTGGACGAGGTCGCGGCCGAGCTGGAGGCCCATCTCGACTGCGACGCCATCTTTGATCTCGCGCGCTGAGATTCAGGCTTTCTCCCCGGCCTTGGGCCAATAGGTGCCGAAGGACCAGACATTGCCTTCCGGGTCGAGGCAGGTGAACTCGCGGCTGCCGTAGTCGCGGTCGACCAGTTCCTGAATGATTTTGGCGCCGGCTTTCTTGGCCTTGGCATAGGCGGCATCGGCGTCGTTGACGGCAATGTAGATCGACTTGCCGCCACCGCCGCCAGGCTCCCCGACCATCTTGCCGTAATCGTCGTCGCGGGCCGTGCCCAGCATGATCATCGAGGAACCGAAGGTGAGCTCGGCGTGATGGACGACATCGCCTTCGCCGTAGCGGGCGCGTGTTTCGAAGCCGAAGGCGTCGCATAGCCAGTCGATCATCTTGGCCGCGTTCCTGTAGCGCAAGGCGGGATAAATACGTGGTGCTTCCGTTGCCGTGGGCATGACAAACTCCCTGGTGACTTGATGGAAGCCAGCCTCGGGCAAAAGCGTTCCGGTGTCTTGAAGAAATGTTACCTGCCGCAGACAGCACCCTAGAGCGGTTCGCGTTTCGGAAACGCCGAACCGCTCTATCTCTTTGTTTTTACGCAATTCCGGACGGAAAACCGTTTCACACTTTTCCTGGAATTGCTCTAAGCCAGCGCGGCGAGCGTGGTCGGTGTTTCGCCGGCGAGCTGGCGGAATTCGTGCACGAGATGCGCCTGGTCGGCATAGCCGCAATCGGCGGCGATGCCGGCCCAGTCGTCTTCCTGCCGCTTCGATAGCGAAAGCGCGCGGTTGAAGCGCACGATGCGGGACAACGTCTTCGGGCCGATGCCGATCGCGTCGGAGAATTTTGCCGCGAGGTGCTTGCGGCTCCAGCCGAGTTCTTCGGCAAGCGCCGAAATCCGGGTGCGGCCGCCCGATGCGATGAGCGTCCTGTAGGCCCAGGCGACTTCGGTCGAATGCGCATTCGCCTCCGCAAGCCGGTTGGTGATGAAGCCCTCGGCAATGGCAAAGCGCGTGTCCCAATCCGGTGCTTCGCCAAGCCGTTCTCGCAATGCAATGCCCTCGAAGCCCAGCGCATCGTCGAGGCCAACCATGCGGTCCCGCAGCTCGCTCATCGGCACGCCGAAGAACTGCCTGGCGCCGAGCGGCGTGAAATTGACCTGGACACAGCAGGAGCCGCCGAAGGATTCGATCACGACAGGACCGGCATAGAGGCCGGCGGCGAAGCTGGCGAAACGGTCGTTGTCGCCTGGGTCGCGGCCGAGCCCGATGGCGAAGGCCTCGGCGAAGCTGATCACCAGCGGCACGGTCAGCGAGGCATATTCGACGATGCGGAAATGGCCGAGACATATCTCGCGGTAGCCGCAGATATCGGTGACAATGCCTGCGAGCGAGGCGGCGGGCTCGCGCCGGACCATCTCGAAATGGAGGGCTGGGGACCGATTGTCTTGTCGATGGCGCTCTGTCTCGTCGGACATCGGTTGAGCCTAGCAGACCATGCCCTCAAATCAAAAGCGCCCGGCGGGGCCGGGCGCTTCGAGTTGCCAGAGATTGCCTAAAGCGGTTCACGCAATTCCGGACGGAAACCGCTACACACTTTTCCTGGAATTGCTTTCAGGCGCCGCGCATCAGGCAACCGGCGGCGAGCACGATATAGGCGATGAGCATGATCCACACCGCCGCAAGAGGAATGAACGCAAGCAGGCCAAGAGCGGCGAGAAGGCCGATGATGGCGATGACCAACGAAATAATGAACACGATTTGGGTAGGTGCACTGAGATTCATGTCTGGTCCCTCCAACATGATTCGCAACACCCGAATTCTACCAGCAGGGGCGTCACACACCAATTAGCTGGCGTAGGGGATTGGTTGGATCGGCCAGGAGCTTGACCGCCAGCGCCACGCACACGACCACCAGCAGCGGCTTGATCAGTTTCGCGCCGATCTTGATGGCGAGGCTCGCGCCAAGGCGTGCGCCGAGGAACTGCGCCACGCCCATCATCAGACCGATCTTCCAGTCGATGACGCCGACGGCGGCGAAGACGACGAAGCCGCCGATGTTGGAGGCGAAGTTGAGAAGCTTGGTGTGCGCGGTCGCCTTGAGCAGACCGTAGCCGGCAAGGGTGACGAAGGCGAGCATAAGGAATGAGCCCGTGCCTGGGCCGAACAGACCATCGTACAAGCCGATGGCAGGCACAATCGTAAGCCCGAACAGAAGCGGAGACAGGCGTTCTGCGCGGTCGACGTCGTTCATGTTGGGTTTGAACGCGAAGTAGAGAGCGATCGCGATCAGGAGAACCGGCAAGAGGGCGCGCAGGAAATCGCCGGGCACGACCGTCGCCAGCAGGGCGCCGATGGCACCGCCGACAAGGGCCAGCAGCGCGGAAGGCAGTTGCCGACGCAGATCGACCTGGCCATTCGCGGCATAGTGGATCGTGGCCGAGCCGGAGCCGAACATGCCCTGCAGCTTGTTAGTGCCGAGCGCTGCGACCGGCGAAAAGCCCGCCAGAAGCAGTGCCGGGATGGTGATCAGGCCGCCGCCGCCGGCGATCGAATCGACGAAGCCGGCCGCGAAAGCGGCAGCAGTGAGTATGAGGACAGTCTGCAGCGTAAGGTCGATCATCGGCTGTGGATCAAGGCGAGGGGGAGCCGCAGCTTCCATCATGCCTGCCCAGTTTGCGCAAGACCGATTCCACGCTAGATCGGTTCACCGTTTCACGGAAACGCCGAACCGCTCTATTTCTTTGTTCTCACGCAATTCCGGACGGAAAACCGCTTCACACTTTTCCTGGAATTGCTCTAACAATCAGACCGGAAACGCAAAGGGAGGCTTATGGCGATGGCGCTGCTCGACCAGATACGCTCGATCTTCGACGGCGACCCGGGCGTTCGCAAGGTCGCGGACGATCCGGTGCTGTCGGCGGAGCTTTTGATGCTGTTCCGCATGATCCTGGCCGACGGCTCGGTCTCGGAGAGCGAGATGGTCGCCTTCCGGCGCATCTGCAAGGAAGCCTTCGGCATTCCCGAAGCCTCGATCGACAGCGTCATCGAATATCTCAACGACTACGGCTACGAGACCAACGGCTCGCAAGCGATCGCGCTGTTCCGCGACCTCGATGTCGAGCGGCGCAAGCTGCTTGCGCGCCATATGGCAGAGATCGCCAAGGCGGATTCAAAGTTGGCCGAGAGCGAAGTGAAGCTGCTGCGTCGCACGCTCGACCTGCTCGACATCAGCCCCGTCGACGTCGTTAAGCCGGAGAGCTGAAAGGCGCCGCTCACCCCTGTTCCTGCATACGCCGCGCGATCGCGCGGTGAAGGTCGGGCGCAGCCGCGACCAGCGCCTGCGTGGCTTCCGAGCGCGGGCTGTCGAGCACCTCGGCCGTCCTGCCTCGCTCGACGATCTTGCCTTCATGCATGACCAGCACCTCGTCGGACATGGCGCGGGCAACCGTCAGGTCGTGCGTGATGAAGAGGTAGGCGATGCCGAGCTTCTGATTGAGCTCGGCGAAGAGGTCGAGGATCTGGGCGCGGATCGAGACATCCAACGCCGAGACCGGCTCGTCGGCCACCACCAGCTTCGGGCGGGTGATGATGGCGCGGGCGATCGACAGGCGCTGGCGCTGGCCGCCAGAGAATTCATGGGGATACTTGTCCATGTCGCGCCGGCCGAGCCCGACTTCGTCGAGCGCATGCGCGACCATCTCGCGGCGCTCGATCCTGGCCGGTTGCTTCTCCAAAAGATGCAGCGGCTCGGCCACCAGTCTCTCGACCTTCTGGCGCGGGTCGAAGGAGCCGTAGGGGTCCTGGAACACCACCTGCATGTCGCGCCGGGCCGGCCTCAACACTGCCTCCGCCTTGCCGGTGATGGTCTCGCCGCGAAACCGGATCGCGCCGGCCGTCGGCTTGTCCAGCGCCAGGATCATACGGGCAAGGGTGGACTTGCCGCAGCCGGAACGGCCGACGAGGGCCACCGATTGGGCTGGCTCGATGGTCAGCGAGACGTCGTCGACGGCACGGATCGGCTCTGCCGGTCTGAACAACGATTTGCGCCGGCCCGGATAATCCCGGCTGATGCTTTCGACCTCGAGCAAGGGCTTTGCCGAACCGGCAGGGTGCGTTTTAGGCCGCGCCGGCACATGCATGGAAGCCAGCGCCAGCTCACGCGTGTAAGGATGCGACTGCTTCGACAGCGTGCGGGCGGTGTCGCCGGCCTCCATCACCTCGCCGTGGCGCAGGATGGTCAGGCGATCGGCCATCTCGGTCACCACCGCGAGGTCGTGCGAGATGAGCAGCAGGCCCATGCGGTTTTCGCTTACGAGGTCGCGCAGCAGGTCGAGGATCTGCGCCTGCAGCACCACGTCGAGCGCCGTCGTCGGCTCGTCGGCGATCAAGAGCTTGGGCTTCAGCGCGCAGGCAATGGCGATGACGACGCGCTGGCGCTGGCCGCCGGACAGTTCATGCGGGTAGCGCGACAGCGGGAATTTTGCTTCCGGCAGGCCGACGCGGTCGAGCATTTTGCGCGCGCGTTCCTCAGCCTCGGCGCGGCCAGCCTTGGTGTGCCAGCGAATGCCTTCGGCCACCTGCTCGCCGATCGTCTTGACCGGATTGAGCGCCGTCATCGGCTCCTGGAAAACCATGCCGATATCGTCGCCGCGCAGCGCGCACATCTGATCCTCGCTCGCGCCGAGGATGTCGATGCCGTCAAAGGCGACGCGCCCATCGGCGCGCGCCAGATGCGGCAGAAGCCGCATCACGGTCAGCGCCGTCATCGACTTGCCGGAGCCGGATTCGCCGACCAAGCCGACCACTTCGCCGGGCGCGATGGCGAGGTCCACGGCTTTGAGGATCGGCGTCTCGCCGATGACAAGCGACAGGTTCTCGATCTCGAGCAGGCTCATCGCTGCCGCCGTGATTTCGGGTCGAGGATGTCGGCGATGCCGTCGCCGAGCAGGTTGAGCCCAAGCACGGTGATGACGATCGCCATGCCGGGAAAGATCGCCATCCAGGGCGCCGTCACCATGCGGGTCTGGGCGTCGAACAGCATGCGGCCCCAGCTCGGCATCGGCGGCTGTGCGCCGAGGCCAACATACGACAGCCCGGCTTCGGCGAGGATGCCGAGCGCGAACTGGATCGTGCCCTGGACCAGCAGCAGCGTGGCGATGTTTGGCAGGATGTGCTCGACGGTGATCTCAGTCATGCCCTTGCCGGCGGCGCGCGCGGCGAGGATGAACTCGCGCGGCCAGATCGCCAGCGCGCCGGCGCGAGCGACGCGCGCGAAGACCGGTATGTTGAA
>NZ_JHQR01000249.1 GCF_014843825.1 Mesorhizobium silamurunense | reverse complement strand
CCGCTGCCGTCGAGATGGGTGCTGGGCTCGTCGAGCACCAGGATGCGCGGATTGCCGTAGAAGGCGCGCGCCAGCCCGATCCGCTGGCGCTCGCCGCCCGACAGCGTCCTGTCTGAAGGGCCGACCTTGGTCTGGTAGCCGTCGCGCAGCGCCAGGATCAGCTCATGCGCCTCGGCGCGCCTCGCGGCCTCGATGATCGCGGCGTCCTGCGCGTGCGCGTCGAAGCGGGCGACATTCTCACCGATCGATCCGGGAAAAAGCTCCACCTCCTGCGCGAGATAGCCGATGTGCTTCCCGAGCTGGTTTTCGTCCCAGCTCCTGAGGTCGGCGCCGTCGATCCTGACGGAGCCGCCGGTCGGCTGGGTCGCGCCGACAAGCAGCCGCGCCAGCGTGGATTTACCGGCGCCGCTCGGGCCGACGATCGCCACCGCTTCGCCGGCGCCGATCTGGAAGTTCAGCCGCTTCAGGTTTGGCTCGGTGCCGGGCTGGGCATTCGGCGCCATGAAGAAAACGTCCTGCACGGCAATCGCGCCCGACGGATCGGGCAGGGCGAGTTTGCGCGCTTCCGCCGGCTGCGCCGCGAGCGTCCTTTCCAGCCGTGTCCATGCTCGGCGCGCATCGGCGATCTGCCGCCAGGCGCCGATCAGCTGGTCGAGCGGCTGCAGGGCGCGCGACGACACCAGCGAGGAGGCGAAGATCATGCCGGCCGTCATCTGCCCCTCGACCACCAGCCACGCGCCGGCACCGAGGATCGCCAGCTGCAGCATCATGCGCAGTGCCCGCGAGGCACCGCTGAAGATCGCGTTGGCGCTCGCGGAGCGGTCGTGCAGGATGAGCGCTTCGCCCACGTGCCGCCCCCAGACCCGCGCGGCGTTGTCGACCATGCCCATGGCGCGCAGCGTTTCGGCATTGCGGGCAAAGACCTGTTCCGCTTGGGCAGCCAAAGCCGAACGTTCCACCGACAAGGCATCGTTTCGGCCGATGGCAAGCTGGTTCGCGACGACCAGGAGAACCAGCAGCACCGTGCCGGCGAGCGTCACCCAGAACAGGACGGGATGGATGAGATAGAGCAGGGCGAGGAAGACCGGAGCGAAGGGCAGGTCGAACAGCACCGCCACGCCGCGCGACCGGATGAAGGCGCAGACCGAGGCGAGGTCGCGCAGCGGCGACAGGCCGCTGGCATGTTTGGCGGCAAGCGAAAGGGCGAACGTTCCGGCACCCAGCTTCCGGTCGACGGTCGCAGCGACGCGCTGCGTGTAGATGGCGCGCATCGCGTCGAGGAAGCCGAGGAAGGCAAGCGCCAGCACCGCGATGGCCGAGAGGTAAAACAGCGTCTCGATGCTGGAGGACGGCAGCACGCGGTCATAGACCTGGAGCAGGTAGAGCGGGATCACCAGGAGCAGGATGTTGATCAGCACAGAGAAGACGCCGACATCGGCGATGGCGCGCAGGAAGACCGGCCGCAGGCCCGACGGTCCAGTCATTCCCGTGTTCCCCGCTGCATGATCCCGAGACCTTACGAGTGGCCCCCAAACTCGGAACCGCCGTGCAGTGTGCTGCTGGCGATGCTGTGCGTGGCTATGCTCTGGGTGGTGGTGCTGCCGCTGGCGACGTTCAGTGCGGTCGCCGGCGCGCTGTCCAGCGTGTAGGCGTGGATGTAGTCGATCTTCATCTGAGCCGGGGTCGCCAGATGATCCGGCGGCGCACCGGCCTGACCGCCAATCGCGAGATCGACCAGCATGTACATGGGCTTGTTCATGTCGGACGGCGTCGCCACTTCCGCGACCTGCACGCCGTCATAGGTCCACACCAGCTTCTCCGGCGTCCACAAGAGGCCATAGGTGTGGAAGCCGGCGGTGTCCGAGACATTCACCGTCGACCCGACCTTGGTGTGCGTTCCGGTCTCATTCGTGTGGGCGGTCATCAGAAGCGAGTTCGGGCTCTGGCCGTACATCTCCACGACGTCCAGCTCCGGCGGCCACGAGCCGTCCTCGGGCAGCAGCCAGAAGGCCGGCCAGGCGCCGGTGTTTTCCGGCAGGTCGGCCCGCATTTCGAAATAGCCATAGGTCTGCGAGAAGCTGTCGTGGGTGGTCAGGATGCCGGACGTGTATTCGTAATTGTTGATCAGCGGCTTGATGTCCGCCGGCGCCTGCGCCGCTGTGATGCTGAGCACGCCGTTGTTCACGCTGAATGGATGGACAGAGCTCGTCGGGGCGTAATTGGCGTCGATATACCACTGCAGCTCGCCGTTCTGGGTGAGCGTGCTGCCGTTCGGCGCGCCCCACCAGAAGTTGGTGTCCCAGGTCCCGCCTTGACTGTTGTGAAGGTTCAGCGTGTTGAACTCGTCGCTGAAGGACAGCGTCATTCCGGACTTGTCGATCGGCAGCTCGAACTGGCTGGGCTGCAGCTTGTCGATGGTCGTGTCCTTGAACTCGAGGATCTCACCGGATCCGAGGTTCAGGATGACGTTCGATCCGGCCTGGATCATGTTCGAGTGGATGGCGTCGAACGAAGTGAACCCATAACCATCGAGACGGACGGTGTCAGTCGCGGCAAAATTCGCGATCAGGTCGCTTCCGTTACCTTTTGCGATGATGAAAGTGTCGTAACCGCCGCCACCGTCGATCAGCACATCATTGCCCTTGCCGCCGTCCAGCGTCTGGTGGCCGGCCTTGGCGGTGATGATGTTGTCCAGGTCGTTTCCGAAAGCGAAGTTCTTGGCGTTGGTGACGATGAGGTTCTCGACATTGTCGGGGAGCTTGTAGCTCATCCATGTGCTGATGATGTCGATGCCTGCCCCGTAGCCCTCGGCCACCTTGTTGCCCGCGGCATAGAGGTAATAGATGTCATCGCCGTAGCTGCCGTGCATGGTGACGTTGACGCCGGAGGCTCCATAGAAGGTGTCATTGCCGGAGGTGCCCCACAAGTCCGGCCCAGACCCTGATGCCGAGAACCAATGGGTGGACGTGCCGCTATAGGGAAGAGGAGCGCCCACTGCGTTGACGATGGAGGTCATCGGACAATCTCCGTGCTGCCTGGCTCCTGGAACACGCCATGCGGGTTCCGTCGACCGCTTCCCACCAACTTCTAATTCAAATGATAGTTCCAAGGAATAACCATATAGTACAGAGGAAAATCTTCTTTTCTCGATCAATTCTTCAGAATAGATAGAATAAGGAAGAGCTAATGCAATT
The DNA here is from genome assembly GCF_014843825.1 of Mesorhizobium silamurunense. Lineage (GTDB taxonomy): Bacteria > Pseudomonadota > Alphaproteobacteria > Rhizobiales > Rhizobiaceae > Mesorhizobium > Mesorhizobium silamurunense. The sequence goes on along the minus strand of NZ_JHQR01000249.1, from coordinate 15,426 downwards.
TAGAGGCGTGAAGTCTGGCCAATTTTATACAATATTGCCGAATTATGCTGAATTATTAGGCACGCGGCCGCGGATGAACGCATTCCTGCAACGTCTAATCTGGCCGACGGTTGGAGATCGGCGAATCGATAGTGCGGGTGAAAGACCGCCGCCGCCGGATCACGCCTTGCCCATCGCGATCGACTTCAGGAACGCCGCCGCCAGTCCCTTCGCCACCGCTTCGTCGAAGCCTGCGTCGCGCATCGTCTCGATCGCGGCCGCCGTCGTGCCGCGATAGTCGAGGAATGCTTCCACCGTATCGGCCGGCGAAGCGTCGTTGAGCTCCAGCAGCCGGCCGGTGCCAGTGAGCACGGTGTTGACGGCGCGCCGCGCGACGTCCGGCGCGAGGCCGAAGGCAACCGCGTCGCGCATCATCGCGTCTGCCAGGAGGGCAGGGAAGGCCGGCCCCGATCCGGTCAGGCCGGTGAGATAGTCGATGTCGCGTTCGCTGCCGACCTCGTCCTGCACGCCGCAGGCATCGAAGATCGCGCGCACGACGGCGCGGTCGTCGTCGGCGGCATCGCCGCTCGCGATCCACGGCGTATAGGATTTCGCGACCTCGGCCGCCGCGTTGGGCAGCGTGCGCACCACGTGGCGCGTTCCGTGCTTCTCGCCGATCTCGGCCAGCCGTATGCCGGCCATCACCGAGATCACCAGCTTTCCTTTTGCATCGATGCTCAGCGACGGCCAGTCCTGCGGCCGCACCGAAAGTATGATGACATCGGAGCGGTCGGCGAGTGCCTGGTTGTCGTCGGTCCAGAAGGTGCCGGGAAAACGGTCCGGTTTGGCGCTCCGATAGGAGAGGGCGAGGTCTTGCGCCCGCACGACGCCGGCCGCGAGTGCAGCGCCCGCGATGGCGCCGCCCAGCCAGCCCGCGCCGCCGACGATACCGAGCTTTAATGAAGCGCTCATCCCTGCCTCCTCACCGAAAACCGCAGGGTAGCGGAGGCAGGTCGCTATTCAAGCGCTTCAAGCGCTCAATACCCCCGCATCAATCCTCCATCGACGCGGATGTTTTCGCCAGTGATGTAGGCCGCGCCATCGGAGGCGAGGAAGGAAATCGTCGCCGCCACTTCCTCCGACGTGCCGTAGCGCTTCATCGGCACGCTCCGGCGGCGTTCCTCCACCGCTGGCAGGCTGTCGATCCAGCCGGGCAGCACGTTGTTGATGCGGATATTGTCGCCGGCATAGGTGTCGGCGAAGATCTTGGTGAAGGCGGCGAGCCCGGCGCGCGCCACGGCGGAAGTCGGGAAGGCGACGCTCGGCTCGAACGCCCAGGCGGTCGAGATGTTGATGATGGCGCCCGACTTCTGTTTTTGCATCACCGGCGTCACCAGCCGGGTCGGGCGCACAACATTGAGGAAATAGGTGTCGATGCCCTTGTGCCAGTCCTCGTCGCTGATCTCGATGATCTGCGCGCGCGGCCCGTGGCCGGCGCTGTTGACCAGCACGTCGATGCGGCCCCAGCGCTCCAGCACGCCGTCGGTGAGGCGCCTCAGATCCTCGTTCGACTGGTTGGAGCCGGTGACGCCGAAGCCGCCGAGTTCCTTGCCCAGCGCCTCGCCCTTGCCGGAGGAAGAGAGCACGCCGACCTTGAAACCGTCGGCCGCCAGCCGCTTCGCCGCCGCAGCGCCCATGCCGCTGCCGCCCGCCGTCACCAGAGCTACTTTTTCTCCTGCCATGTCGCTGACCATCCTGGCTTTTAGGGGCGGAATCCGCCCGGGGTTGAAAGCGCTTCTGTTAGCACAGGGGGCATACCAGCACGAACCGGATTGGATTGCGCCAAGATATCGACGATTGGCGAAAGCCGCTGAGCGCTTGATCTCCCCCCTTGCGAGGGAGATGCCTGGCAGGGCAGAGGGGGTGCTGTCCCGCCACCTTTTCTATTCTCGTCGCTTTACTCTCAAATCTTGAAGCCACTCATCACCATCTTCGACACCACTGCGCAGCGGCCGGGCTTCACCGCGCCCGCCTGCAGCGGCACGCCCTTGCCGGCTACCACCGCCGGCTCGTACCAGGCGCGCAGGGCCTGGTCGCTGGCGCAATAGCCCCAGTTGACGAGGTCGACTGTTTCCTTGGCCCCGAGGAAATGCAGCGAGGTATATCGGCGGGCGCGGTGCCGGCACTTTGCACGAAGGTCGGTTCGGTCGCGTCCGGCTTGCTGGCGATAGACCAGTAGACGCCGCGCGTGGCGGCGTTCTCAAGCCTTGTGCGATCGTTGGGGGAGGCCTTTTCATCGGCGTCCTTCGCCGCCTGGAAACGGGCGCTGAGATCGCGCCGCCGCAGCGAGCGGACCTGATTGTCGGTGGTGTCTAGCACGCGCTTCAACTGCGAGAACCAGTTCCAGTAGCCGCGTTTGGATTCGCTCCAGGGCGCGCCGGCGTCGCTGACCAAAAGCCAGCGGCAGCGTTTCAGCGCCGGCTCGATGCCGTGATTGTCGTAGACGCCGCCATCGGTGAGCACTGCGCGGCGCGCCTTGCCGATCCGTGGTCCTACCGTTGGATCCAACTTCTTGTCTTTCCATTGGGATGGAACGAGGCCCAGTCGCAGCGGAGACAGGAACGGCGGAAAGGCCGAGGACGCCGCGATCGCCGTCGCGACCGGGAGGTCGGCATCCTCGGCCATGCCGATCCGGTGGTCGGCGATGTATCGGTTCGACATGCGGAACAGCGATCCGGTGCCCAGATTGCTGGAGCAGAACACGAACCAGGGACGGTCGACCAGGCTCTTCAGCATCGGCTGCTCGCTGTCGAACAGATGCCGCTCGTAGCAGGCGGCAACTTCGCGTGCGGCGCTGGAAAACGGGTTGAGGATGCCCTTGAGGGTTGAGGGGAGATCGAGGAAGACTTCCGAGAAGGCGAGGATCTTGTTGAGATAGATATCGAAATTGGCTGCAATACCGTCGTCGCCGAAGATCAGTTTCGGCCACATGACGGCGAGCAGGCCGGCGGCGATCGATCCTCCCGAGACCGAGCTCACCATGTCGAGCTTGCCGAGCAGTCCGGCCTCATTGAGCCGTGCAAGCGCGCCGGCATGGAAGAGCATGGAGCGGTAGCCGCCGCCCGAGAGGCAGAGGCCGAGGCCCTGGCGCGTTGTCGTCTCGCCGTTCGCGGATAAGACCTCGACCGTATCCGGGCCCATTGTAGTCCCCCCTGCCTCCTCGCCGACCGGCGAGCTTATGCGAACCAGTCGACCGTCACCTTGGTGCCCGAGCGCCGGCGCCCGTCCGGCGTGTCGTAGGCGACGAGCATACCCGGCCGGTTATCGATCGCAAACGGGCAGAGCCCTTCCGGATGCTCATGGCTCGACGTCCATTCGTAAAGCACATCGGCGGTCTCGATCCGGCCGGCGCCGGAGGGCTGCCAGCGATGGATGCGGAACGGCCCGTTCGCGGCCGTCACCGGGCCGGCCAGCACCAGCACGTGGTCGTCGCGGTGGGCGAGGTCGCGCACGCCGAGCCCGCCGAGGTCGAGCATGTGCAGATGCGGCTTGTCGTCGGGAAGCAACGCGGCCTTGCGCGGCAGCGAGACGACCACCGCGTGGCTGTCGATGACCGGGCCGCGCAGGCCAAGCAGCAGCCGCTTCGGCAGCAGCGTGAGGCCTTCGATATCGAGCCCGTTCTCTTTGCTCGGCAGGTTGAGGAAGCCGGAGAGATAGACATCCTCGCGCAGCCTGCGCCGCAGGCTGCCGTCGCCGGTATAGGGCAGGGCTCGTCCGGCGCCTTTCTTCGGCTTGCCGGATCCGCCGAGCTCGATCGAGCCGAGGAGATGCCGGCTCGGGCGCCGCTTGAAGGTGGGGTCTAGCGTTCCGGGCTCCTCGGCCTCGCGCCGGACGCGGCAGTGCGAGCCGCAGAGCCACAGCCTGCCGTCAAGGACATCGACGGATTCGAGGTCGGCCTCATGCCCCTCGGGCAGGTCAGGGAAGAAATCGTCGAGATCGTATTGCTCCACCAGCGCGAAGCCGCCATCGGCGGCCGCAAGGCGCTCGAAAGTCCGCCCCTCGTCCGAGACCGTCCAGGCGAAGCCGCCGTCGATGGCGATGCCGGAGATGTTGCCGATCACCATGTCGATGTCGCGGGCGCCGGCGTAATCGAAGGTGAGTTCGCGGGTAAGCTGAAGCTGCGTGAGCGACGGTGTCACATCAGTCGTCTCCGAATGGATCCCGCGGGCTTGCGCCAGACTCCGGCGCGATCAAATCGTCGGAATGTTAGGCCGAAGGTGCTGAAATTTCATCAGGGAACTGTGAAATGGATCACATGTTGTTGTGATCAAAATCTGCGAGCATAATAAATCAAAGTAATATATGCGGAAACGAGGCTGAGTGAGGCGCTTGATCTGTTTGCCGGCGAAATAGTGAGGCGCTCGAAAAGAGCATAAAGTAAGTAGAGAAGTATCGTTTGCTTGCCATCGGAGGGAGGCATGGGGAAGCTGATCAAGGCACGTGCATGGTGCAATGGCGAGGTCGCCTATCTATCGTGGGAGGCCGACGGGCCGATCGCCCATTGTGTTGGTTTCATGATCACGCGCGTGCATGAGACCGGCCCGGACGCCGGGCAGCGCCGGATACTGCCCACTTGGATCGGCTTCACCGACCAATCGAATCCGAACTGGCTGGACCAGGACAGCTCGGTCTGGCCGATCCAGCAATATGAATGGCGCGACTTGACGCTGCGCCGTTCTCGCGACACGGCCAAGGTGCGCCCCATCGACTTCAGGGTCCACTACGAGATCACGCCCATGGGCGTGGCGGGCCCGGGGCGCCCCGCGCTTCCGGCCTCGCCGACGGCGCCCTTTCTCGACGAGAACGGCAATCCCCGCTACGAGGGGCCGCAGCATCCACTGGCCAAGGTCGGTGATCCCATCGACACGCCGCCAATCGACGTCACGCATGATTACGCCGGCGTGCGTGCCACCTACACGAACGGCATACTATCCACGCAGAATCTCCTGCAGCAGCTGGAGGCGGTCCAGGGAAACAAGCCCAAGAACGTTGCCGCCGGCCCGACAACCAAGATCACGCCCGGCCTGTTGAAGACGCTGCTGAAGCACATCCCGATCAAGGACGATGAGATCAGGACCTTTCTCACCGCCGATGTGCTGGGATTCCTCCTGTCGATGATCGATCGCGCCGAAAAGAAAAACGGCGCCGAACTCTACCTGGCTCTTTATGAGTTGCATGACCCGGAACTCATCGAGCGCCTGACGAAGCTGACCAAGGCAGGCAAGGCACATGTGATCCTGTCGACGGCGGGCTCCACTGACCCGACCCCGCCGAAGACGCCGCCCGACCAGAAGCAACCCGTCGTCTGGGATACAGAGAACCATGCGGCGCGGGTCGCCCTGCACGAGGCCTCGGCGGCCAACGTGCAGGACAGGCTCTTCAACAATACGGCGCATATCGGTCACAACAAATTCGCGGTCTATGTCGAGAACGGCGTTGCGAAGTCCGTCCTGACCGGCAGCACGAACTGGACCGAAACCGGACTGTGCACGCAGTCCAACAACGCGATCATCATCGACGACAAGCAGGTAGCCGGACAATATCTGGCCTATTGGAAGCGCCTGTTCGATGATCCGCAGCCGGCCGGCCAGGAGCTGACCATCACTTACAAGAACAAGCCGCTAACGGGCTTCGAGAAGAACAACGGCGCGCAGGAAGCCGCTCTCCGCGCTGCGAATGCAACGCCGGCCAAACCCGATACGCTCGCCGGCGGCGCCACCGTCGAGGTCCTGTTCTCGCCGAACACCAAGGCGAAGACAAAGAACGCCGATTCGCCGACGCCCGTCGATCTCAGCCGGGTCTATTCGCTGATGGAGCATGCGAACCACGCGATCCTGTTCCTGGCTTTCCTGCCCGGCTACAACGGCGTCCAGAACATCATCGGCGAGGCGGCGAAGCTTGCCGCCGAGCGCCCGGAACTCCTGGTCCAGGGAGCGGTCAGCGACCCGAAGGCCCTGCCGCCGCGGGCCAAGGCCGGCGAGCCCACAACGTACACGGCGCCCGATGGAACGACGAAGAAACTGCCGCAGCCGGCCGTCTGGTGGCCGGGAGGCGATGCCAGCCGCATCGCGGTCATCCGCGCCGCCGCCGTCACCATGCAGACCGGGGACTTGCGGCCGGAACTGCTCTCGGCCGGCCATGCCATCATCCACGACAAGATCATTGTCATCGATCCGCTGGACGCCCAGGGCTGCGCGATGATCACCGGCAGCCACAACTTCGGCTACAAGGCTTCCTACCAGAACGACGAGAACCTGCTCATCATTCGTGGCAACCAGCCGCTTGCGATTGCGTATTCGGTCCATGTCCTGGATGTCTATGATCACTATCTGATGCGGGCAAAACTCTCAGACAGCCTGCGCAAGTCGTTGATCGAAACGGGAAAGCCGCCGGTTGCCAATTCGGGCGGGTTCCTGAGGACCACGGCCGACTGGCAGGCGCGCTGGTTCAAGCCGAATCCGATCCCGACCAGCCGCGACTATTTCCTGTCGTAAGGAGTGGTTGGCGCCATGTGGCTGACAGCATGATGGTCAGCCCGCGTGCCGGCCGCGACGCCTTCGATGCCGCGGTCGGCCGCATGGATCGTCGCGATCCTCTACTGATTGATCTCCGGTTCGACGAGCCTTGCCAGGTTCTTGAGCGACTCCTGCCAGCCGAGATAACAGGCCTCGGCCGGAATGGCGTCCGGAATGCCGGCCTGGGTGATCTCCATCTCCGTGCCGACCGAGACCTTCTTCAGATTCACGGTCACTTGCATCTCGCCGGGCAGGTTGGGATCGTCGAACTTGTCGGTGTAGCGGACGAGCTCACCCGGGACCAGCTCGACATAGTCGCCGCCGAAGGCGTGGCTTTCGCCCGTAGTGAAGTTGCGGAAGGACATTTTGAAGTTGCCGCCGACCTTTGCCTCGAAGTGATGGACCGTGCAGGTGAAGCCGTTCGGCGGCAGCCACTTCGCCAGCGCGTCCGCCTCGATGAAGGCGCGATAGACTTTTTCAGGCTTGGTGGCGAGCACGCGATGCAGGCGGACAGTGCTGGGCATATCGTTTCTCCTTTGATTGCCGGTCTATGCTGCAATGACGAACGGGGATTGGCCAGTCCGACATCGGTGGAGAAATTTTCAACGCCGCCGCTGCCGATCTCCCCTCGAGCGGGGAGATTACCCGAAGCGGTTGGCCGGCACACCGCGCACGCCTGGCCGCAACGCGAACAGGCCACCCTCGTGCGGGTTTGCATCAAGATGCTCGGCGCTCATCGTGAAACGCGCGGAAGTGACGAACAGCGTGTCGAGGTTGGTGCCTCCGAAGGCGCAGCTCGTTGGCCAACTGCAGGGTAATTCGACGATCCGGTCCAGCCTGCCGTCGGGCGCGATGCGGGCGAGGCAGCGTCCGCCGACCACCCGGCAATTCCAAACGTAGTCCTCGGCGTCGAGGCAGGAACCGTCCGGCAGGCCGCGCTCGAAGCCGGCGAAGAAGGGAAGAGCCCCGCCCAGCCGTCCGGCCTTCTTGTCCCAGCCGTAACTGTAGAGCGCGTTCTTCATCGTGTCGGCGGTGACGAAGCGTCCGTCGGCCAGCCACACCATCGTGTTGGTGATGCCGAACCGGTCTTCGCTGAGCATCGTCACTGCGCCGTTCGGATCGACACGATAGAGCTTGCCCTCATCGCTGGTGATCGCAACCGGGGCGTCGTCCGGCCCGATATTGTTGGCCATCGTGCCGACCCAGAACGAGCCGTCCGGTGCGACGACGCCCTCGTTGAGCCGCGTTCCCGGCCGGTCGGCCTCGATCGCCGCGAGCGTCCGGAACGGTCCGCCGAAGTCCCAGAGCGCGATCTCCTTGCGCAACCCGACGATCGCGCCGCCGTCCTTGCGCAGGCCGACCGAGGTGACGAGGTCGCCCGTCGGCCAGCTCTCATGCGCTCCCGTGGACGGATCCAGCCGATGGATTCTGCGGCCGATGATGTCGACCCAGACCAGCCTTTCGCGGCGCTCGTCCCACGCCAGGCTTTCGCCGACCACGTCGCGCGCGTCGAAGATCAGGCTGGCTTCCGTTTCGTGCATGAGGCTCCTCCGGCACACGTCCAGAAATCGGCTTGACATATATCTTTTGCCTGAACTATGAGCAATTAAATATCAACCTGTCATACAGGTTTTGAGGAAACGGAATGCAAGAGCAGACGGACCCACCGGGTGAGCCGAGTCCTGGCCTGGTCAGCACAGCGATCCAGGCGATCACCCAGCACATCCGCTCCGAGGGCCTGGCACCAGGCGATCCGCTGCCCAGCGAAGCCGCCATGACGCGCCAGCTCAACGTCTCCCGCACCGTCGTGCGCGAGGCCTTCCGCTCGCTTTCGGCCATGCGCCTCATCGACCTGAGCGCGGGGCGCCGCGCCACCGTCGCCAAGCTCGACACCGGCGCGATGTCGATGGTGATCGAGCACGGCATCACCACCCAGCAGATCAGCGTGCAGCAGGTCTATGACGTCCGGCGCACCATCGAGATGCGCACCGTTGCGCTCGCGGCTCTCCGCCGCACCGACCAGGAGGCCGCGGCGATCGTCCAGTCGGCCCGGCTGATGCGCGAGAACTTCAAGAACCCCGAGACCGTGATGGAGCACGACATCGCCTTCCACGAGGCGATCGCGGCGGCCTCGCACAACCCGGTCTTTTCGCTCATCGTCACCGCCTTCAGTGGTGTGACGCGCCGCACCTGGGTTATCGGCTGGCGGACGCGCTCGTCCGACGAGGACCAGCTCAAGATGATCAAGGGCCATGAGGACATCGCCGACGCCATCCTCAAGGGCGACCCGCGGCTGGCGGCCGAGCACATGGCCGGGCACTTCGACAAGAGCGTCAAGGCGCTCATCGATGCGGGGATAGCCTGATGAAGATCCGCGCCATCGAAACCGTCCGCATCGAGGAACGGCCCAACCTGCTCTGGGTCGAGGTCCATACCGACGAGGGCATCACCGGGCTCGGCGAGACGTTCTATCTGTCGCGCACGGTCGAGGAGTATCTGCACGAATATGTGGCGCCGCGCGTCATCGGCCGCGATCCGCTCGCGATCGACCTGCTCGCCGCCGACCTCGTCGGCTACCTCGGCTTCCGCTCCAGCGGCGCGGAGGTGCGCGGCAACTCCGCCTTCGACATCGCGCTGTGGGACATTTTCGGCAAGGCCACCGGCCAGCCGATCGCGCAACTGCTCGGCGGCTTCAGCCGCCGTTCGATCCGCACTTACAACACCTGCGCCGGCAGCGAATACATCAAGGACGCCAAAGGCCAGACGACGGCCAATTACGGCATCGGCGCTGGGCGCGACTATGACGACCTCAACGGCTTCCTCACCCGCGCCGATGAGCTCGCCGAGGAGCTCCTCGCGGACGGCATCACCGCCATGAAGATCTGGCCGTTCGATCACGCGGCGGAGAAGACGCGCGGCAACGACATCTCCGCGGCCGACTTGAAGGCGGCGCTGGAGCCCTTTGAAAAGATTCGCAAAGCCGTTGGCGACCGGATGGATGTCATGGTCGAGTTCCACTCCATGTGGCAGCTCCTGCCGGCCATGCGGATCGCCGAGGCGCTGAAGCCTTATGCCACCTACTGGCACGAGGACCCGATCCGCATGGACAGCCTCGGCGACCTCAAGCGCTACGCCGCCGCCAGTCCGGCGCCGATCTCGGCCTCGGAAACGCTGGGCAGCCGCTGGGCTTTTCGCGACCTTCTGGAAACCGGGGCGGCCGGCATCGTCATGCTCGACATCTCCTGGTGCGGCGGCCTGTCGGAGGCGCGCAAGATCGCGTCGATGGCCGAGGCCTGGCGGCTGCCGGTGGCGCCGCATGACTGCACCGGCCCGGTCGTGCTTGCCGCCTCGACGCATCTGTCGCTCAATGCCCCCAACGCGCTCGTCCAGGAAAGCGTGCGCGCCTTCTACCGCACCTGGTACCGGGACCTGGTGACGGCGTTGCCCGAGGTGAAAGACGGCATGATCACCGTGCCGCCGGGGCCGGGGCTCGGGCTGGCGCTCAATCCGGAGTTCGGCCGCGCCTACACCGTCCACCGCCGCGTCTCAGACAAGGCGGATATCTGACCAATCCAAAGGGAGGAAAAAACATGAGGAAACTGACTGCAATACTGCTATTTGGCGCGGCCCTGCTCGGCGGGCAATACGCGGCCAGAGCCGACGGCCTCAACATCGTCTTCACCCATAATTCGTCGGCCTCGAACACTTTTTGGCAGGCGGTGAAGAAAGGGTTCGACGACGCCTGCGCCAAGGTCGAGGCGAACTGCAACATGGTCTTCACCCAGACCGAAGGCTCGATCGAGCAGCAGGTCGCCAACATGCGCGCGGCCCTTGCCGCCAAGCCCGACGCGCTGCTCACTTCCATCGTCGACGACCACGCCTTCGACGATGTCATCAAGGAGGCGCGCGACGCCGGCGTGCTGGTGATCGCCGTCAATGTCGACGACACCGAGGGCGCCAAGGGCAACGCGCGCCAGGCCTTCGTCGGCCAGGGTTTCAAGCCCGCCGGCTATTCGCTCGCCAAGGCGATTTCCGAGAGTTTTCCGAAGGACGGTCCAATCAAGGTGCTGGTCGGCATTTCGGCTCCCGGCCAGAACTGGTCGGAAACTCGCGGCGCCGGCGTCATGCAGTTCCTTGAGGAATACAAGGCCGCCCATAAGGACCGTGACGTGTCGTGGGAGCGCATCGACAGCGGCACCGATCTCGCCATCACCTCCGACCGCGTCGGCGCTTATTTGAACGCCCATCCCGACACCACGGCCTATTTCGACACCGGCTTCTGGTGCGCGGGCGTGGCGCGCGTGCTGGCCGATCGCGGCGTAGCACCCGGCAAGGTCCTGCTCGGTGGCTTCGACCTCGTTCCGGAAGTGCTGCAGCAGATGCAGAAGGGCTATGTCCAGGCGCTGGTCGACCAGCAGCCCTACATGCAGGGCTTCATGCCGGTGATGGAGGCCTATCTCAACAAGAAGATCGGTCTTGCTCCTTCCGATATCGACACCGGCCAGGGCATCGTGCGGCCGAAGGAGGCCGACAGCATCATGGCGTTGTCCGCGCAGGGCATGCGCTGAACTTCGGCTGGAAGTCCTTGCGTCGGCGGCCCAGCGCCGCCGATGCGCCTTGAAATCAAGTACCGGAGCCTTTCGTTGAAGCGCCTGTTCAAGACCTATCTCGAAAAGCCGGAACTGGCCGGGCTGATCCTTCTGGTGCTGCTCATCATCCTGTTCCAGGTGCGCTCGCATGGCGTGTTCCTCAACCAGGACAATCTGCGCGGCATCCTCGGCATCCTGCCGGAGGCCGGCCTCGTCGCCATCGGCGTCACCATCCTGATGATCAGCGGAGAGTTCGACCTCTCCGTCGGGTCGGTCTTCGCGCTGATGCCGATGACGATGGCGGTACTGATGGTGCATGGCTGGCCGTTCCCGCTGGCGCTGCTCGCCGGGCTGCTGGTCTCGGCGGCGATCGGCTACATCAACGGCTACGTCACGATCCGCTTCGCGATCCCTAGCTTCATCACCACGCTCGGCATGCTGTTCATGGCGCGCTCGCTCACCGTCGTCGTCTCCGGCGGCTTCCCGCCGCTGCTGCCCGCAGACCTGCCGAACTGGCTGTTCACCTCCTTCGTCGGGCCGGGCAACATGTTCCGCATGTCGTTCCTGTGGTTCGTGGCGGTCGCGCTGCTGACCTCGCTGATGCTGTCGCGCACCAATTTCGGCAACTGGATCAAGGCCACCGGCGGCTTCCTGCCCGCGGCGGCCGCGATGGGCATCCCGACCGCCAGGGTCAAGATCGTCTGCTTCATGCTGTGCTCGGTGCTCTCGGGCTTCGCCGGCATGCTGCAGGTGCTGCGGCTCGGCTCGCCGCTGCCTTCGATCGGCGAAGGGATGGAACTGCAGGCGGTGGCATCCGCCGTCATCGGTGGTGCCTCGCTCGCCGGAGGCATCGGCACCGTCATGGGCGGCATCATCGGCACCACGCTCATCCGCGTCATCGACAACGGCCTTGTGCTGAGCCACGTCGACGCCAACTGGTTCAAGTTCGCCATCGGCTTCCTGACCATCTTCGCCGTCGTCGCCAATGCCTGGATGCGCAAGCGCGCCAAGGCCATCAAGATGGAGGGTTGAAGCGATGACCGACGCCATCATCTCGGTGCGCGACCTGCACAAATGGTATTCCGGCGTGCATGCCCTCAAAGGCGTCACGCTCGACTTCCGGCGCGGCGAGGCGCTTGGGCTCGTCGGCGACAACGGCGCCGGCAAGTCGACCTTGATCAACATCCTGTCCGGCGTCCACCGGGCGGACAACGGCGAGATCAAGGTCGAGGGCAGGGCGGTCAGCATCGCCACGCCGCGCGACGCGATGGATCTCGGCATCGAGACCATCTACCAGTACAACTCGATGGTTCCCACCATGTCGATCGCCAGGAACCTGTTCATCGGCCGCGAGCCGACCCGGTTCTCGATCCTCGGCGTCGGTATCCTCGACCAGAAGAAGATGGCCGAGGAGAGCGTCCGCGCCATCGCCAATGTCGACCTGCATCTGCGCTCGCCCGACGCGCTCGTCGGCGAGCTCTCCGGCGGCCAGCGCCAGGGCGTCGCGATCGCGCGCGCTATGCATTTCAAGTCGAAGGTGATGATCCTCGACGAGCCGACCAACCATCTCTCGGTCAAGGAGACGAACAAGGTGATTGGCTTCGTGCGCGGCCTGAAGGAGCAGGGCGTCACCGGCGTCTTCATCAGCCACAACATGCACCACGTCTTCGACTGCTGTGACCGTATCGTTGCGATGGCGCGCGGCGAAATCGTGCTGGACAAGCGCATCGAGGACACCTCGATCGACGAAGTCCACTCTGTTCTGTGAGGCGGCAATGAAGACTCTCGCTGGTCGTAAAGTCCTTCTGACCGGCGGCCTCGGCTCGCTCGGCCGGGCCCAGGCAGTGACGCTGGCGCGGGCTGGCGCGCGCGTCCTGGTGCTCGACCGCCCTGACATCGGGGAAGCTCAGGAGACGGTGGCGGCACTTGCCCGGCAGGCCAAGGGCGACATCGCCTTCGTCGGCTGCGATCTCAACCGGCTGGCCGAGGCGGAAGCGGCGGTTGCCGCGCTGGCCGCGAGCGAAGGCGGCATCGACATTTTGATCAACAACGCCGCGCTGATCATCAACCGGCCGTTCGAGGAGTTTTCGCTGGCTGAATATGAGGATCAGATCCGCGTCAATTCGTCGGCCGCCTTCGCGCTCGCTCGGGCCTGCGCGCCGGGCATGAAGGCGAAGGGCTATGGCAAGATCGTCAACTTCTGCTCGATCACGCTCAACGGCCGCTGGGACGGTTACGTGCCCTATGTCGCGTCGAAGGGCGCGATGCTTGGCCTCACCAAATCGCTGGCGCGCGAGCTTGGGCCGCACGGCATCCGCGTCAATGCGGTCTCGCCGGGCGCGGTGGTTTCGGAAGCCGAGGAGCGCGTCTTCGGCGACCGGCTCAAGCAATACAATGACTGGATCCTCGAGAACCAAAGCCTGAAGAAGCGCATCGAGCCCGAGAATGTCGCCGAGCTCGTGCTGTTCCTCGTCTCGCCCGCTTCCGACATGATCAGCAGCCAGAACATCGCCATCGACGGTGGCTGGTGAGCATGGCCGGCGCGATCGAGTTGAAGGACGGGCAGTCGAGGCTGGTCTTGGTTCCGGAGAACGGCGCGGCGATCGCCCGCTATGACGCGCTGGTCATCGGCAGCGCGCCGGTCAAGCTGCTCAAGCCGGGGGATGGCACCGGCGCGTCCGGCTGCCAGCTCCTGGTGCCGTGGTCGAACCGCATTTCCGGCGGCGGCTTCACCTTCGAAGGCCGCTTCCATTCCGTCCTGCCGAACGTGCCTGGCGAAGCCTTTCCGATCCATGGCGACGGTTTCCAGAGGCCGTGGCGGCTTGTCGATCGCACCGATACCGAGGCGGAGCTGGTGCTCGAAGACGGCGCGATCGGCCCTTACCGGTACACGGCGTCGGTCACCTACGCGCTGCGCGACGGCGCGCTGGAGGCGCACCTCACGGTCGAGAACCGAGCCGGCATGCGCCTGCCTTATGGCCTCGGTTTCCATCCCTGGTTCCCGCGCGGCGACACGACCCTGCTGAAGGCGAAGGCCAAGCGCGTCTGGCTGGAGGATGAGCGCCACCTGCCGGTCGGCGTCGTGCCGGTGAGCGAGCGCCCGGCCTGGGACTTCGAGCGCCCCATCCCGCTGCCGCTGGACTGGGTCAACAACGCCTTCGAAGGCTGGGACCGTCGCGCCTCGATCGTGCAGCTCGAGGGCGAGATCAAGATTACGCTCACCGCCTCGCCGGAGCTCGATGTCTACATCCTCTATTCGCCGTCACCCGATGCAGGCTTCTTCTGCTTCGAGCCGGTCTCGCACCCGGTCGACGCGCATCACGGGGAGGGGCTGACGGCCCTCGATGATGGGGAGACGATGAGCGCGACGATGCGGCTGGACTGGGAGATTGCGGAGACCGATTGAGGGCGCGCCAGCGGCGGAGCGCAATCTTCCCCAGCGGAGATTGGCGGCTCGGCGAAGGTGCTGGAGATTGGCGAAAGCCGAGGCGACGTCCGATCTCCCCCCAAGTAGGGGGAGATGTCCGGCAGGACAGAGGGGGGCGCCGTAGAGTAGAAGCGTCGGCGACAAACCCCAGGCCACAGTTCGACCATGCCGCATACGCCTCCGCCGCCAAGACATCGCGCCAACGCAAAATCGATGCGCAAAGTCATGACTGACGCGGAGTTGAAGTTGTGGAACGAACTCCGTGCGCATCGGCTGATGGGCCTTGGGTTCCGCAGGCAGTTTCCAATCGCAGGCTACATTGTCGACTTCGCCTGCCCGGAGAAGAGGGTGATCGTGGAGGTCGACGGCTCACAACACGGCGAAGCCGGCCGTGCAGGTGCCGACAAGGCCAGAACCAAGCGCTTGGAACAGTATGGCTGGATCGTCCTGCGCTTCTGGAACGACGAGGTCATCCGCGACATCGACAATGTCTGCCAGCATATTGTTATTGCGGCGGGATTGGCTGGACCGACCTGAGAGGCTGGCGGGACAGCGCCCCCCTCTGTCCTGCCGGACATCTCCCCCACAAGGGGGGAGATTGGCAGCTTCGACGCTTCGCCTCGATTCTCCAGCGCCACCCTCACAACTCCTTCTCGGCCAGCTCCCTGAACGCGTCCGGCACCGAGCGCGCTGCTTCCAGCGCCACGGTGCCGTAGCCGACGGCCTCCTTGCCGAAGCGCTGGCGGATCTTGTCGATGGCGCGGTCGGCGCCGAAGCGGGCCAGCCCCGGGCGGCTGCCGGGCTTGAGCTTCTCGTCCGCCAGGCCGAGCGGCAGTTCGAGCTGCAACTCGGCATG
>NZ_JHQR01000244.1 GCF_014843825.1 Mesorhizobium silamurunense | reverse complement strand
CGGCATCCGCGTGCCCGACGATGTCGGCGTCATCGGCTTCGACAATTGGGAGATCGTGGCCGAGGCGACGCGCCCGCCGCTCACGTCCGTCGACATGAACCTGGCGACGCTCGGCCGCGAGGCCGGGCTCGCTTTGCTTTCGCTCGTGGGCGGCCAGCCGGCCGCGCCGGGCATCAGGAAACTGCCGTGCCGGCTGGTGGTGCGTCAGTCATGCGGCCGTCCGCTGGGCGGCTGAGGCATCAAACGAAACGGCCGTCGCGCAACGGCCAAACCGGGAGGAGAACCATGAGGAGGAATACCGTGAAGACCTTGATTGCCAAGCTGGCTTTGGCCGCGGCCGTGATCGGCGGCGGCCTGCAGGCGGCGTCCGCCGAGACCGCCAACATCTGGGTGCGCGCCGACGGCTCGAATTTCATGCCGCGCATCGTCGACGCTTTCAACAAGGCGCATAAGGACCAGATCAAGCTCGACATCATCCCTAATGCCGAGATCATCCCGAAATATGGCGCCGCCGCCGCCGGCGGCACCGCGCCCGACGCGCTGTCGCTCGACCTGATCTACACGCCGTCCTTCGCCGCCGCCGGCCAGCTCGAGGACATCACCGACTGGGCGAAATCCTTGCCCTATTTTTCGAGCCTGTCGCCGGCGCATGTGAAGACCGGCACCCATAAGGGCCGCATCTACGGCCTGCCGTTCTCGGCCGATTCCTCGGTTCTGATCTGGAACAAGAAGCTGTTCAAGCAGGCCGGCCTCGACCCCGAGAAGGGGCCGACCAACTGGGCAGAGATCGAAGCCGACGCCGAGAAGGTCAACGCGCTCGGCGGCGACATCAAGGGCTTCTACTTCTCCGGCAATTGCGGCGGCTGCAACATCTTCACCTTCACGCCGCTGATCTGGGCCTCCGGCGGCGACATCCTCTCCGAGGACGGCTCGAAGGCGACGCTGGACAGCCCGCAGCTGCGCGGCGCGATCGACCTCTACCGCTCTATGGTCAAGAAGGGGATGGTCCCTGAAGGCGCGCAGACCGACACCGGCGCCAACTTCTTCGCCGCCTTTGCCGGCGGCAAGATCGGCATCTCGCCGTCCGGCGCCTTCGCCATCGGCGCGCTCAACACGCAATATCCGGATATCGACTACGGCATCACCTTCCTGCCCGGCAAGGATGGCGGCTGGTCGTCCTTTGCCGGCGGCGACAATTTCGTCGTCACCAAGGGCACCAAGAAGGTCGCCGTGGTGAAGGAGTTTTTGGACTTCGCCTATTCGCTGGAGGGCCAGACCATCCTCGCCAAATATGGCAGCCTGCCGGTGCGCGGCGACATCGCCAAGGAAGCGCTCAAGGATCTCGACCCGCGCTACCAGGTGGCGGCCGAGGCGATGGCCAAGGGCCGCACGCCCTACACGGTGGTGTTCAACGACCTGATCAACTCCGCCAACGGCCCGTGGACGCAGATGGTCAACGAGGTGTTCTTCGGCGACGATGTCGACGGCGCCATTTCGAATGCGCAGGAGACCATGCAGTCGATCATCGACCAGGCGCCGCAGAAATAGCGCCAGCCAAAACCTCCCCCTTGAGGGGAGGTCGGACCGAAGGTCCGGGTGGGGTCGTCTCGGCAGCGCTCGACGTTCTTTTGCGTTGGAGCGCGTCGCGGGCGACCCCACCCCCGGCCTTTCGGCTGGACCCTCCCCTCAAGGGGGAGGGGGACGCAGCGCCAACGAGAGACCCGCATGACCACCATCACCGCAACCTCGGCACCCGCCCGCGCCCGAACACGGGCCGGCGTCAGCCGCCGGCAATGGGTGGGCCTGCTCTACGTCCTGCCGGCCGTCGCCTTCGTTGTCGTCTTCTTTGTCATCCCGCTCGGCATGACGGCGTGGATGTCGCTCAACAACTGGCCGCTGATGGGTGAGCATGCCTTCATCGGCCTCGACAATTATTTTGCCATCCTGCGCGACACCCGCTTCTGGAACGCGCTCAAATTCACCGCCTATTACACGGTGATCGTCACCATCGCGATCTTCGCAGTCGCCTTTCCGCTGGCGATTTTCATCGAGCGCCCGCGCCCGCTGACCAATCTCTACCGCACCGCCTTCTTCATGCCGGCGGTGGTGGGCTTCGCCTCGGCGAGCCTGCTCTGGTCGTGGCTCTTGAATGTCGATTCCGGCCTGTTCAGCCCGACCGCCTTCGACCTCGGCCTGACCGGGAAAAAGGTCAATCTTCTGGCCACCTTCCAGCCGGCCTTCTGGTCGATCATCGCCATGGTGGTCTGGAAGGTCGCCGGCTTCACCATGATCATCCTGATGACTGGCCTGCAGTCGATCCCGCAGGATCTGCAGGAGGCCGCGGTCATCGATGGCGCCGGCCCGTTCGCCAGGTTCAGAGCGATCACGCTGCCGCTGATGCGCCGCACGCTGGCGCTGGCGCTGATCCTATCGGTCGCCGGCTCCATCCTCGCCTTCGACCAGTTCTACATCATCCTGCGCGGCGGCCCGCGCAACCAGACGCTGACGGCGGTCTACTGGATCTTCAACCAGTCCTTCGTCTCGTTCAAGCTCGGCTACGGCGCTGCACTTTCGATGGTGCTCTTGGTCATCCTGGTGGCGCTCAGCCTCATCCAGCTCTGGCTGCTGCGCAAGCCCGAGGGGCTCGACTGATGGCGGGGGCGATGTCGCAGAACCGGAAAGCGGCCTTCAGCCTCGCCAGGCATTCCACCGGCATCATCGCCTCGGTGCTGTTCCTGGCGCCGATCGTGTGGACCGTGCTCTCCACCTTCAAGCCGGCGCAGGAGGCGCGCCAGCCGCCGCTGCCGCCCTGGCCGACCACCGGCTTCTCGGTCGAGAATTATCAGACGTTGAACAGCTTCGGCGACGGGCTTTGGGCCTCGGCGCAGAACAGCATCTACGTCTCGGCGATGACGGTGATCCTGTCCGTTCTGGTCAGCGTGCTGGCCGGCTACGGCTTCTCCCGTTTCCGCTTTCCGTTCAGGGACTTCTTCTTCGTCCTCATCCTGTCGACGATCATGATCCCGTTCCAGTCGATCCTGACGCCGATCTTTCTCGTGCTGACCAGGCTCGGCCTGCACAACACGCTGACAGGTCTGGTCTGCGTTTATGTCACGCTGCAGCTGCCGTTCTCGATCTTCATGATGCGCAATGCCTTCGACGCCGTGCCGCGCGAGATCGAGGAGGCGGCGCGCATGGACGGCGCCAACAACGTCACCATGCTGGTCAAGGTGATGCTGCCGCTGGTCTGGCCGGGTGTGGTCACCATCGCGCTGTTCGCGTTCCTCGGCGCCTGGAACGAGTTCCTGGCGGCACTGGTGCTGATGACCGACCAGTCCAAATTCACCCTGCCGGTGATGATGACCGCGCTGCAGTCCGGCCGCTTCGGCGCCATCGACTGGGGCGCCGTGCAGGCGGGCGTCACCGTGATGATGGTGCCCTGCCTGATCCTCTTCCTGGCGCTGCAGCGCTTCTACATCCGCGGCCTGATGGCCGGGGCCGTCAAGTGATTTCCCGCATTCGAATGGAGTGACGTTCATGACCGCACCGCAACCCGCCGCAACCGAGGCCAGCAAGGCCGCCAAGCTGAAGCTCGCCTTCCGGCCGTTGCCCGTGCCGCAGGTCGACGTCCGCGGCTTCTGGGGCGACCGTGTCGACGCGGTTGCCGCTAAGACCGCCGGCATCCTCTACGACCGCTGCGTCGAGGCGCGCATGCTGGAGCAGATCGATCCGGACCGGCCGTCGCCGGGCGTCGTCATTCCCTTCCATGTCAGCGACGGTTTTACCGCGCGCACCGTGACGACGCAGATGTTCTGGGATTCCGACTGGGGCAAGACGATCGAGACCGCGGCCTATTCGCTCTACCGGCGCCGCAATCCCGATCTGGAAAGGAAGATCGACGCCGTCATCGACATGTACGGCAAGCTGCAGCAGGAGGATGGCTATCTCTCGAGCTGGTACCAGCGCATCCAGCCCGGCCTGCGCTGGACCAATCTGCGCGACTGCCATGAGCTCTACTGCGCCGGCCATCTGATCGAGGGCGCGGTCGCTTACTTTCAGGCGACGGGAAAACGCAAGCTGCTCGATATCATGAGCCGCTATGCCGACCACATCGCCGACACTTTCGGCCCCGAGCCCGGCAAGCGGAAGGGCTATTGCGGCCACGAGGAGATCGAGCTGGCGCTGGTCAAGCTCGCCCGCGTCACCGGCAACGAGAAATATATGAAGCTGGCAAAATACTTCATCGACCAGCGCGGGCAGCAGCCGCACTACTTCGACGAGGAGGCGCTGGCGCGCGGCGCCGACCCCAAGGACTTTCACTTCAAGACCTACGAATACAACCAGTCGCACAAGCCGGTGCGCGAGCAGGACAAGGTCGTCGGCCATGCAGTGCGGGCGATGTATCTCTATTCCGGCATGGCCGACATCGCGACCGAATATGGCGACGACACGCTGAAGGCGGCGCTCGAGCGGTTGTGGGACGATCTCACGACGAAAAGCCTCTACGTCACCGGCGGTCTCGGTCCGTCGGCCGACAACGAAGGCTTCACCAACGATTACGACCTGCCCAACGAGACCGCTTATGCCGAGACCTGCGCTTCGGTCGGCCTGGTGTTCTGGGCGAGCCGCATGCTCGGCATGGGGCCGAACGCCCGCTACGCCGACATGATGGAGCGCGCCCTCTATAACGGCTCGATCTCGGGCCTGTCGCTCGACGGTTCGCTGTTCTTCTACGAGAATCCGCTGGAGAGCCGCGGCGGCCATCATCGCTGGAAATGGCATCGCTGCCCGTGCTGCCCGCCCAATATCGGCCGCATGGTGGCGTCGATCGGCAGCTATTTCTACGGCCTCGCCGACGATGCGTTGGCAGTCCATCTTTATGGCGACTCGACCGCCCGCTTCGAGATCGCCGGCCGGCCGGTCAGCCTCGTCCAGACCAGCAACTATCCCTGGGACGGCGCGGTCGCGATCGAGATCGAGGCGGAGGCGCCGATTGCGTTCACGCTTTACCTGCGCGTGCCTGCCTGGTGCCGCAACGCGGCGCTCAGGGTGAACGGCAAGATGGTCGATCTCGATGCGGCGAGCGACGGCTATGCCGCGATCCGGCGCGAGTGGCGCCAGGGCGACCGGGTCGAGCTCGACCTCGAAATGTCGATGGCCCGGCTCTTCGCCAACCCGCATGTGCGCCAGGATATCGGCCGCGTCGCGCTCGCGCGCGGCCCGCTGATCTACTGCGTCGAGGAAACCGACAATGGCGGTGGGCTGCACCGCATCGCTCTGCCGCGTGAGGCCAAGCTGGAAGCGCATTCCGAGCCGAACCTGCTCGGCGGCGTCGTCACGCTCTCGGCCATCGGCAGCAGGACCGAGACGGACAACTGGGGCAGCGATCTCTACCGCTCCGAACTCCCGGCCACGGAAGAGACGAAGCTCAAGGCTGTCCCGTATTTCGCCTGGGACAACCGCGATCCCGGCGAGATGCTGGTCTGGCTGCGGGAAGGGTAGGGCGGCCGGCGCTGCATCCGCATCGGGCGTGGTGCAGCGCTCGCCGTGCTTTGATCAAAGGCGCGGCAGGCCTATTGAGGCCCTGTCGCCGGAATGTGTCGATCGACGTTCATGCTGACTTCCGTCACCAGCTTGCGGCGCAGAGCCGTGATGTAGTCGCGCGGCCCCGTGGGCGAAATTACGAAAGCCTGGGAGCCGCCGATGACGGACTGCGCAAAGTAGGACGCCAGCGGCTGCCCGGGGTCCTCGTCGTCCGTTGGAATGGCGATCGCGTTGATCGTGTATCCCTTGGCGATGGCATTCTGCCGGCTCGGCTGAACGGGCAGTCCGTCATTGTTCTCGCCGTTGGAAGAGATATCGATCACCTTCTTCATCGCATTGCCCGGAAACCGGTCGAGCAGAAGGCTTCCGACATCGATGGCCGCCGAAACCGATGTTCCGCCGCGGCCCCGGCGGAGATAGCCGGTGTCGCCGTTCGTCCTGATCACCGACGCCGCTGCCTTGGCGTCTTCCAGGCCGCAGATACGTGTCCACGGCAGCACGGTGCGTGAGTGACCTGGACTTGACCATTCGAAATAGGCCACGCCGATGCAACCGATATAGTTCTGGGTGATGGCGCTGATGATCTCGGGCGAGGTGAGCGCCGCGGCATGTCCTTCGCGCTGAAGATCGGCGATCTTGGGATCGATAGACGATGAGAAGTCCACGGCGAACACGACCGCGACGTCGACGTTCAGCACCGCACCATCGACGTTGGCGGCATGCGCGGTCGGTGCCCAAAACGCCATGGCGGCGAGCGCCGCCAGTCTCAGCAATGAATTGGCCCGATGTCCCGTCCCGGAGTGAGACCCGGGGCCCGATTCCTGATGATGGCGTCCAACCATGTTACCCTCCATTCTCAACGACAAATCGTTTTTCGAAGCGGTCGACTGCGGCTGGCAGGACGAGTGAGGGCGTTACCGGGAAGGGTCATGGAATGCCTCCTCGTGACCTGGATTGACGGTAGTGCCCCAACCCGCCGGGGCGGCTGCAAAGGCGCGGGCCGGCATGTCGGAAGTGCTGGGGTCGGTTCGCAACGGCAGGCGTGCCGCCGGCGTTCGGTTCGACATCGCGACCGAAAGGATCGAGCCGAGAATGATCGCCGCGCCCAACGCGCCTACGGCAGAAGACCGCTCGCCAAGGAAGATCGCCGCACCCATGGCGCCGAAGACGCTTTCGGCACTGACGATCACGGCAGCATGGCTGGCGGAGGTGAAGCGCAGGGCGGCAATCAGTACGCCGAAGGCGACCGCGGTCGAGAAAACCCCGAGCACCAAGAGTTCAGGGGCAGCCTCGGAAGCCGCTGCGAATGACAGGTTGCCGTGCACCGCCCCGAGCGGAAGGGCGAAGGCCGCTGCGCCGAGGAACTGTGCGGCCGCGGCCGTGAGCGGACGCGCATGGGCCTGCATGTGCCGGCCAAGCTCGACCGTCCAGAGCGCATAGCAGCCGGCCGACAGGACAGCGGTGATATCCCCGCTGCTGAGCCCGGCGATCCCACCTGAAAGAAACAGGCAGCCGACGACGGTCGATCCGGCCGCAAGTATGAGACCCGTCTTCGGACGCTCGCCCATGAGCAGCCAGGCGGCCAGCGGCGTTATCACCGTTGCCGTGCTGATCAGGAAGCTTGCGTTGGTGACGGTGGCGCCAAGATAGCAGAGCTGCTGCAGTACGATGGAGACGGCAAACAGCGCGACCACCCGAGCCAGGCTGGAAAAATGGCCGGCGCCGGCAGGCAGCCGCCGTTCCGTCAGGACGAAGGGCAGCACAAGCAGCCCCCCGATCAGGCAGCGCAGGCCAACAGCGCTCAGCGCATCGAGGTGATCGAGCACCATCTTCTGCGCCACGTTCCCGAAGCCCCACAAAGCGGCGGCGAAAAGGAGCAGCAAGTTGGCTGTGAGCTTTGACATCCGCCGCACCCCCGGAGCGGAAACCCATGGCGGGTTTCAGCTTTCACTAATTCAGCGAAGCCTAATTGGTGTATCGTCATGGCAGCGCTTGGGGCCGGGGCGGCGGAGTTTCCGCAGCGTTAGTTTTGAGTTAGAATTTCGTGATTCTGAAAAGCTGTTTAAGCAAATGCGAAATGGGGCAGGCGTCGCCGGCAGCAAAGTCTCACTCTTCGGCGGTTTCCAGATTGAAAAGGAAGCTGGCGGTCCGGTTTGGCTGACCGGAAAGCGAGGCCCGGCGATCCTCGCCTATCTGGCCCGCTGTCCGGGCATGGCGGCACCACGGGAGAGGCTGGCTGACCTTCTGTGGAGCGATAGCGACAATGAGCACTCGCGCAACAGCTTGCGGCAAACACTGAGCGTCCTGCGCCGGGATCTGTCGCGAGCAGGCATGGATATCGTCCATTCCCACAAGGAGCTGATCGGCCTTGCACCGGACGCGGTGTGGGTTGACGTGGAGGATTTTGAAACCGGTCTTTTAGCCCGTTCCGCTCAGGAACTCCAAACGGCTCTGGCACTTTACACCGGGCCATTTCTCGACGGGTTTTACCTGGGCAGCAATGCTTTCGATGATTGGGCGGCATCGGAACGCGAAAGGCTGCTGAACCGTGCTCTTGAGTCCTTCGAGAGGCTCGCGCGCCTCGTCGACGCTGAAAACGGGCTGGTCGTGGCGGATCGAATTCTGGCCATGGAACCGACGCGGGAAGAGTCCTATCGGCTGAAGATGGAACTGCTCATTGCCTGCGGTCAGCGAGACAAGGCCCTGCGAACGTTCGAAGCTTGCAGAAGCGTGTTGAAGAAGGAATTCGGTGTCGACGTCAGCCCGGAGACCCGAGCGCTTTGGCAATCCCTGTCTTCCGCCGATACTTCGCCAAGTCAGCAGCCTGCAAATGCGGTTCCGGCCGGCCAGCGCCTCGGGCGTCCATCCATCAGTGTCGGCGACTTCGCCAATTTGACGGGAGAGCGAGGCGACGACTTCTTCGCCAAGGGTCTCGTTCATGACATCACCACGGCCCTCTCCGAGGTGGCCAACTATGTCGTTCTCTCGGGGCTCCCGCACTTGGAGAGCGGCGAGGATTCCAAGGCGCCGACCACGCTGCGCGCCCGCTATACGCTCAGCGGCAGCATCCAGAGGTCCGGGGATGAACTGAGGGTGAACGTCCAGCTTGTCGACGCTGCCGGTGGTCACAATGTCTGGGCCCAGAAATTCGACGGCCATTCGGAGAACGCGCTCGAATTCCAGGACAGGATCGCACAGTCGGTTGTGCTGGCGGTCAGTCTCGAACTTCAACTGACCAACTGGAAGGTTCGCGACAAGAGCCCGGCGGGCGTTCCAGAGGTGCGCTGGTTGGTGAATGAAGCGCTGATGAAGTACTTCGAGATGACCAGGGACTCGCTGCTGGAGTCGAAGGAACTCGCCGAGAAGGCGCTGTTGATTGCGCCGGAAAATGCTCGGGCAAAGCGGACATTGTCCATCGCGACGACCATGGGGCTCGCATTCGGCGCGCTGCCCGGCAAGCGGGAGCATGTCGACAACGCGATCCGGCTTGCCGAAGATTCCGTGATGGCTGTGCCGGACGATGAAATCGCCCGCTGCGTTCTGTCTTTTGCCTATTTGTGTGACGGCCGGATCGACGAGGCAATTGTCGAATGCCGCCACGCAGTCAGCCTCAACCCGAGCTATCCGAGCGGCCATGGTGATCTCGGCGAGCTTTACGGCCTGCGCGGCCAGGTGAGCGAAGCGTTGCGCTCGGCCAATGAAGCGATCCGGCTCGGCACGCACGACGTCATCGACTTCTGGCGTCACCACGGCTTGGCTGTTGCGTTCTTCGCCGGCGGCGACGACCGCCGGGCGCTCGACGTCGCCCGCAGGGTGGTCAGGACAAAGCCGGGTTTCGTCCGCGGCGCCCTTTATTGGGCGGCCGCCGCTTCGGCGACTGGCAACAATGAAGAGGCTTCACGCGCCATCCATCATTGCCTGTCGCAACTTCCATTTCTCAACCTGGGCAATGTCTGCCCCGGCTTTATGCCGCGCTATGTGAGGGACGATCATCACTTCCGGTTCCTTGAGATGCTATCGAGAGCCGGCCTTCCGAATTCCTAGAGTCTTTCACGTTTTGACGGAAGCG
>NZ_JHQR01000242.1 GCF_014843825.1 Mesorhizobium silamurunense | reverse complement strand
GCGGGGCGCTGCCACCGCGTCAGGCGAGCGGGGCGCTGCCACCGCGTCAGGCGAGCAGGCTATCGCCATGGCATCCGGCCCGAACGGCAAGGCGCGGGGCGCTGACGGGTGCGATCTCGTCCTGCGAGAGTTTGACGACAGCGGCAAGGTCATCGCGAGATGGATCGGCACGGTGGGAATGGACGGCATTAAGCCGGACACCTGGTATCGCCTGAAGGGCGGCAAGCCGGTCGAGGTCGAATGACTAAGCAGGCCAAACCTCGCCTCTCCTGGGCGACCCGGCCGCTGCCGCCGGTCACCGTGGCCGATATAGAGCGATATCTGGATACGGTCGCGCGCCTTATGGACAAGGCCGGCCGCAAGGCCGACCTCTATCTGCCGATCTGGCGTCGGCTACAGCGCGAACTGGAAAAGCGCAAGGAAGCGGACGCGCTGCTTGCCGAGGCGAGGGCTCGCCTCACACGATCCCAGGCTAAACGATCGACGGATCAAATTTCAGCGCGATCGGCATGAGCTGCTTGCGCCGCCATTCCAGCCCGCCGCCGCTGCCATATTTCGGCCGGTCGACCGTGTGGCCCATCAGGATCCGGCGCAGCTCATCCTCGATGCCGCCTTCCTTCATCCGATCCTCGAAGGAATGCCGGAACGAATAGAGGGTGTGGCTCGACGTCGGGAACAGATTGTTCGCCTTCAGAAACTTGTTCAGCACGGCCGACAGGTCGTTTTCGCGATTCTTGTAGCGAGGAAAGCCTAATTTGTGGTGACGCTCGGCGACGGCAAACGCAACGCCGATCAATGGCACCAGGCGCCGCGACGAGGCGGTCTTGATCTCGCGCGGATCGTCGGGATCCTCGCGCGGCTCGATCGACAGATGCGGCACACGGGCCGACCAGCGGATCGCGGCGGGCTCAAGATTGCAGATCTCGCTAGGCCTTGCGCCGGTTTCGATGATCATCAGCAGGATGCCGCGCGCCTCCTCGTTGAGCGTGGCGAGTGCGCCTGGCGCCATGACCTTGTCGCGTATCCATTCGGTCGGGATCGGCGGCCGCGAGCGCTTGTTCTTCTGGCTGAACGAGAAGCCGTCGAACGGGTTCTTGCGATCGTGCTGGCCCTGGTACTTGAAGAACGCGTCGTAAAGCACGCGCATGTTGCCGAGGTCGCGGTTGCCGGAATTGGCCGATGCAGTGGCCTTCTCGCCTTTCTTCGGCACGATGCGGCCAAGCCAATGGAGGTAGACCTTGCGCGCATCGTCGGCCGTGATTTCATCGATCGGCTTATCGGAGACGATGCGCTTGAAATTGTTGACCGCGCGCTGCTTGACCTTCTTCCATTGCGCCTTCTGCAGCGCGCTTTTTCCGACCAGCTCGTCGGCGACGATCTCGTTGCAGTAAATATCGAAAGCGTCGCTGACCGTCGTCTTCGGCACGTCGATGGCGCCGAGCAGTGCCGGGCCGATCTCACTCTCCTGCGCCGGCGTGGCGGCTTCGATCGCCTCGATGCGGCGGCGCAGGTCGTCGAAGTTGTCGACATGCTCGAGCACGGCCGCCGAATGGAAGGTGAAGTCCATGGCCTCGACCCGGCGCACCGCGGCATCATAGCGAAGCCTGGCCGGATCGGTCTTGCCGTCGACCATGAAGGAGGCCCAGAGATTGTCGTCGGCCGCCTCGAGCTGGTCGCGCTTGCGGCGCGCCAGCGTCTTTTCCTTCGTCTTCAGCGTCATGCGCACCTGCGGCGCGCGGCCGTCGAGATGCGCCACCAGTTTGGGCACGCGGCGCTTGTACCACCAGTAGCCGTTGATCTCGCTCAGATAGCGATCCTCGTTGGAATCGCCGTCGGCCTGCTTCCGGTTTCGCCCCACGCCCGCACCCCAAAAAACGCCACTGGAGACAGGATAGGTGGCATGTTTTGTGGCATGAAATCAAGCCGTCTCCGCACTCGAACCTTTTTACAATTGAATTTATGTATTCGGATCAATACGTTAGAATGCAGCACACGCTAAAATCGTGGTGCGGATGAAGGGACTCGAACCCCCACGCCTTTCGGCACTGGAACCTAAATCCAGGGCGTCTACCAATTCCGCCACATCCGCGTTCCCCGGCAATCCCATGTAGCCATCATTCTGTCAATGTCGGGGTCCAGATCACCGTCATTCGCCTAATCGCGAAGATGGTTGAAAATTAGCCTAGCCTGTGACAAAAGGCGTGTCGAATGTGACGGGACGCGACTATCCGCTTCTGCAGAATGTAAGAAGAAGTAGGAAAAACAAAGACTTCTTCACATTTTTGGAAGCGCAGGTCAGGAGAGGTTGAGCCGCATTAGCGGTCAAATCACCAGGTTCCGTACCAAAAGCCATTTCCGGCAAGATTATACCGGCAGGCTGTGAACGGCTAAGAACCGTTTGGCAGCCTCATTGGTGAAAACAAAGGTTTTAGGATGCAGGTCACCGAAACGCTCAACTCCGGTCTCAAGCGCGAGATCAAGATCACCGTGCCGGCCGGTGACATGGAAGCCAAGCTGATGGCGCGGCTGAACGATGCCCGCGACAAGGTGCGGATCAACGGCTTCCGCCCCGGCAAGGTGCCAGTGCAGCACCTGCGCAAGATGTACGGCAAGTCGTTCATGGCCGAGGTCGTCAACGAGATCCTCAACGACTCGACCCGTTCGATCATCTCGGGCCGCGGCGAGAAGGCCGCCATGCAGCCCGAAGTCATCATGACCGAGGACGAGAAGGAAGCCGAGAAGATCCTGGCCGGCGGCGCCGACTTCGAGTTCCGCCTCAACTACGAGGTCATCCCGGCCATCGAGGTCAAGGATTTCTCCGACATCAAGGTGACGCGCCAAGTTTACGACGTGCCGGAACAGGAAGTCGACGACCAAGTGAAGCGGGTCGCCGAGTCGGCGCGCAGCTACGAGCCGAAGGATGGCAAGGCCGCCGAAGGCGACCGCGTGAGCATCGACTATGTCGGCAAGATCGGCGGCGAGGCCTTCGCCGGCGGCGCCGGCACCGACCAGCCGCTGGTGCTCGGCTCCAAGGAATTCATCCCGGGCTTTGAGGACCAGCTGATCGGCACCAAGGCCGGCGATGAGAAGCAGATCAGCGTCACCTTCCCCGAAAACTACCAGGCGGCCCATCTGGCCGGCAAGGAAGCCACCTTCGACGTCAGCGTCAAGGAAGTGTCCGCACCCGGCGCGCTGGAGATCAACGACGAAACGGCCAAAAACCTTGGCCTGGAATCGCTTGAGCGCCTGCGCGAGATCGTGCGCGGTCAGATCGAGAACCAGTTCGGTTCGATGACCCGCCAGAAGGTGAAGCGCCAGCTGCTCGACCAGCTCGATGCCGCCTACTCCTTCGAGGCGCCGTCAAAGCTCGTCGAGGCCGAGTTCAACAACATCTGGGCGCAGGTCAACCGCGACCTCGAAGCTGCCGGCCGCACCTTCGCCGACGAGGAGACGACGGAAGAAGAGGCGCGCGCCGAATATATGCGTCTGGCCGAACGCCGCGTGCGTCTCGGCCTGGTTCTCGCCGAGATTGGCGAGAAGGCCGGCGTCACCGTCTCGGACGAAGAGCTGCAGCGCGGCCTGTTCGAGCAGGTCCGCCGCTTCCCGGCCAACCAGCAGCAGGAAGCCTTCGAGTTCTATCGCAACAATCCCGAAGCGATCAATTCGCTGCGCGCGCCGATGTTCGAGGAGAAGGTCGTCGACTACCTGCTCGGCCAGATTTCGGTCAACGACGTCAAGGTCAGCAAGGAAGAGCTGATGGCCGACGACGAGGAGGCTGAAACCGCGACCAAGGCGAAGCCGGCGAAGAAGGCTTCCTCGAAGAAGGCCGAGGCCAAGGCAAGTGAAGCAAAGGCGGGCGAAGCCGCCGACGAGGCGGAAGAGCCCAAGAAGAAGGCCGCGCCGAAGAAAAAGGCAGCCAAGGACGCCGAGTAATACGGCTCAATAACGCGATTTTCGAAAGGCCGCCCTTGAGGCGGCCTTTTTCGTTACCGCATTCGTTGTTGCCGCGCGGCAACACAATCGGCTTCAGATGAATGCCGGCTGCTGGCGATACCGAACGTTGATGATTATCTGCGCGGTATCGCATGTCGCGGGGTTGTTCGGAGGCACGGGTGATTATGGCATTCAAGATGAAGGGCGTGGTCGTTGCCGCGGCGCTCTTGCTTGCCACGGCCCGTGTCGCACAGGCCGGACCCGATCTCGGCAACTGGCGCGTCGACGCCGCCGGCGACGGCCAGGTGACGGCGTCGCTTTACGCTACCAACAAGCTGATCACCGGCGGCGGCGCGCTGGGCTACAGTCCGGTCCTGACGCTGGCCTGCCGGCCCGACGGCGAACCGCGCTGGAGCGAATGGCTGCAGCTCAACGACGCGGTTTCGGCCAGCCGCAAGATCACCATGTCGGTGATGGTCGACGGTGGCAGCAAAATCGATGAAAGCTGGTCCGTTGGCCCTCGCGGCAAATTGCTGGTCAGGGAAGGGGATGACGGCATCAAGCGGCTGGTTTCGGCGAACCGGCTGTTGCTGTCCTGGCGCTTCGGCCTGCTGTCCGGACGCGGCGAGGCCGATTTCGAACTTGCCGGTCTGTCCGAGGCGATCGGGCAGATGGCCTCAAGCTGCAAGACCGACCTGCCGTGACCTGTCCGCACACGCCTAAACCTTCGCAAAAGCTGGCTTTTTCTTACCCATTGCGACGATTCTGTGGTATGTAGGTGCCGCAATCCCACTGAAGGGACGCGGATATTCCGCTCTGCCGTGCAGGGCACGCCAGGGGCTGGCGCGGTGCGGATCGTCCGACGTAAACGACGGCCAGGGAGGAAGTGCCATGCGCTCAACCGCGCTTTTCATCGTCTTGTCTGCTACGACCTTCTTCGCAAGCCCAACGCAGGCGCAGGATGCTGCCGCAGGCGAGAAGGTCTTCACCAAGTGCAAGGTCTGCCACATTGCCGACCAGGACCAGAACAAGGTCGGCCCGTCTCTGCACGGCGTCATCGGGCGCACCGCAGGCACGCATCCCGGTTTCACTTATTCCACGGCCATGATCGAGGCCGGAAAATCCGGCATCAAATGGGACGAGCCTACGCTGACAAAGTATCTTCACGATCCCAGGGCGATGGTCAAAGGGACGAAGATGGCGTTTCCCGGGCTCAAGAGCGATCAGGACATAGCCAACGTCATCGCTTACCTGAAACAGTTTTCCAAGTGAGCGGGTCCTTCCGGGCTCTGTCGGTGGTCGCCGGCTCGCCCCGGCCCATTGCGCTGCTGAGTGTCGTGCCCAGCGCCGTCATGCCGGCAGCGCAAAGAATCCCAACACCAGCAGAATAACGATGCCAAGGCCGAGTATGAGAAGCGTCCGCGTGTCCATGACGTTCGCCTTCGACCGGGCGCATGACCCCGAAAATCGGGAAAGGATCATGGGCCAATCAAAGTGATCCAGCGTCCTTTTGCGCGCCCCTCAGGGGCGCGCGACGCTATAGGAGAATACCGCAAAAAAACCTCTGGAACCAGTATGCAGCGTTGGCCGGCCACCGCACCCGCTCCAATGAAAAGACGACAAATCGGGCACGAAGGAGTATGTTGGCTGCCGGTGCAGGTCGCGGTTTGGGTGGCCAGTCACGCAGAGCGGTAGCACCGTGAATCCGCGACCTTGCCGGACCTTGTCTGGAGGAATGGTCATGGCAAATTTTCACGTGATCGCAGGGGCCAGCGAAACGCTGGAGCACACGAGAGTGAGAAAGATCGGTGTATCCGATCTTTTCGACGCACTCAGGCGCGGTATCGACGACTTCATGGTCAAACCCTCTCACATCGTGTTTCTGTGCATGATCTATCCGCTCGTCGGCGTGGTGCTCGCGACCTGGACATCGGGGGCGAACGCGCTGCCGCTGCTATTTCCGCTGGTGTCCGGTTTTGCGCTGATCGGCCCGTTCGCGGCGATCGGCCTCTACGAAATCAGCCGCAGACGGGAAGCCGGTCTCGATATATCCTGGCGCCACGCGTTCGAGGTCAGGAACTCCCCGGCGCTGCCGGCCATCGCCGCGGTCGGGATCATGCTGTTTGCGATCTTCATCACGTGGCTTTTGACCGCCAAGATTTTCTACGAGCAGCTGTTCGGCCCCGAGCCACCGGCGTCGCTGTCCAGCTTCATCACTGAGATATTCGCCACCGGGCGCGGCTGGACCCTGATCGTGCTGGGTCACGCCATCGGGTTCATATTCGCCGTGGTCGTGTTGTGCACCACCGTGGTGGCTTTCCCGCTGCTGCTTGATCGCGATGTCGGCGCCTACGAAGCCATTCACACCTCGGTGCGCGCGGTGCTGACGAACCCGATCGTAATGGCCGTCTGGGGACTTATCGTCGCCGTTGGGCTGATCATCGGATCGCTGCCGGTGTTCGCGGGGCTGGCGGTCGTGCTGCCAATCCTCGGCCATGCCACCTGGCATGTGTATCGCAAGGTGGTGGAGGCGCCGGCCATCCCAAGACCGGCGAACTGAGCGAACCCTGTCACGAGTACCGGCGAGAGCGCCGGTACTCTCTCACAAGGCCGGGTGGCTGAACCGTGCCTGACGCGCGCCCGTGGTCAGATTGCGGAAATCCTTGCCGCTGACATGAACAAGCGTCTTGTGGTCGCCGCCCTCGAAATAGATATCGGCGGCGTCACGCAGGCTTTCGTCCAGAATGACCGGCACATCATAGGCCGCGCCGATCGGCGGTATGGCGCCGATGTCGCAATCATCGAAGAGCGATACCACCTCGTCCTCGGAAGCGAGCCCGAGGCGGGTGTCCATAACGTCCTGCAGCTTGCCGAGTTCGATCCTGTGGGTGCTTGGGACCACGGCCAGCGCATAGCCGAGTTCATGGTGAACGACCACGGACTTCGCCATCATGCTGCCGGGCACGTGCGCGGCAATGGCGGCCTGCCTGCTGGTGGCGGTTCGATGATGCCCGACGGTATCGTAGGAGATGCCTTTGCCGTCGATAAAGTCTCTCAGTCTGTTTGCTATCGTCATTGTCCGCGTCCTTTGCTTGAGTTTACGACGCACACGCCAAACCAAAAACGGACCGGCGGCCCTATGGTTTCATGGCCGGCCCTACTGTGCCCGGCTGGTCGTGCTGCGGCCGGACTCGAATCGCGTCAGGGGCCGGGCCCGAAAAATGCGATACGGGTCAAAAGCGTATAGTCGGCCTCGAAGACCATCATCGTCACGAAAACCAGCACCAGTATCGGCGGCAGGATGATCGCATACATCATCGCCAGCCGCTCCCAGGCCATATGCATGAAGACGGCGACGATCAGTCCTGCCTTGAGCATCATGAAGATCAGGATAAGCGACCATCTGAGGTAACCGTCGATACCGAAATAGTCGACTAGATAGGAGCAGGTGCTGAGAATGAACAGCCATGCCCAGACCACCAGATAGAGCTTGATCGGGTGTTCCTGATGCGTGTCCGCCTTGGCGGCGGCCACCGCATCGTGGGTGGAGTGCAGCGCGTGTTGTCCGAGACCGTTTGCGGTTGCTTCAGCCATGTCTTCCTCTCAAAGCCCGCCTCTCACCAAAGATAGAAGAAGGCGAAGATGAACACCCAGACCAGATCGACGAAGTGCCAGTAGAGTCCCATGATCTCGACATTCTCGTAGCGGCCCCGGCGACTGGTGAAAAAACCGGGTCGTCCGATGTCGAAGTCGCCGCGCCAGACTTTTCGCGCCACGATGATCAGGAAGATCACGCCGATGGTCACGTGGGTGCCGTGGAAGCCGGTGATCATGAAAAAGCACGAGCCGAATTGCGCGGCTCCCCAGGGGTTGCCCCAGGGCCGCACCCCTTCGGTGATGAGCTTGGTCCATTCGAAGGCCTGCATGCCGACGAAGGTCGCGCCGAGCGCGGCGGTCAAAAGCATCAGGATCGCGGTTTTGCGACGATCGCGGCGGTAGCCGAAATTGACCGCCATGGCCATGGTTCCGCTGCTGGAGATCAGCACGAAAGTCATGATGGCGATCAGGATGAGGGGGATTTCCGAGCCGCCGATGCGCAAGGCGAAGACCTCGCTTGGATTCGGCCACGGCACGCGCGTGGAGATCCGCGCCGTCATATAGGACAGCAGGAAGCAACCGAAAATGAAGGTGTCGCTGAGCAGGAAGATCCACATCATGGCCTTGCCCCAGGACACGTTCTTGAACGCGCGCTGGTCCGAGGCCCAGTCGGCGGCGATGCCTTGCCAGCCCGCTGGCCGGGGCGCCATCCGGTCGGTATGTGTCAGGGTCGTCTCGGCCATCGCCGGTCTCCTAGGTCAGCAGCCGTTGGCAAATGTCGATGAACGTCGCCGCCCAGCCGGCCAGAACGGCGAAGATGCAGAGCCAGACAAAAAGCAGGAAATGCCAATACATGGCGCAGAGCTCGACGCTGAGGCGCAGCCGCTCCGGCCGCGCTCCGTTCCAGGCGCCGGCGCTCGTCCTGCCGAGGCCGACCAGCCCGCCCAATATGTGCAGGCCATGCATTGCGGTGATCAGATAGAAGAAGCTGTTGGCCGGGTTGGAGGCCAGCAGGTAGCCGTCTTCGGTGAGCTGCCGCCAGGCCATCAACTGGCCGGCAAGGAAGGCGAGGGCGGTCAGTCCGGCCGTTGCAAGGCCGAGCCTGACCATGTCCATCTGGCCTTTGCGCGCGGCGACCACGGCACATTGCAGCGCGACGCTGCTCAGCACCAGCACGCCGGTGTTCAGCCAGAGCAGGCGCGGCAGCGGCAGCGGCCGCCAGTCCGACAGGCCCATGCGCATGAAGTAGGCGCTGGTGAAGAGCGAGAACAGGCAGCCGACGACGGCGAGGAAGACGCCGAGGCCGATCTTGGCGGTGGGCAGGGCCGACCGGTCAAGGCTGACGAAATCTCCCGCCAGGCCTTGCTCGAGCCACGGCTTCGCCGTCAGCCGCTGGTGCGAAAGCCACCATCCGGCAAAGCCGGCGATCACAGCCAAGAAGACCAGGATGACGCTCATGGTTGCTCCCTGGATGGGCCGAGGCCGAAGGAGCCAGGCACGTTCTGCGGGATGAAGTCCTCCTTGGCGCCCGGAACGCTGTAGTCATAGGCCCAGCGATAGACGATCGGCAGCTCCTTGCCGAAATTGCCGTGCGCAGGCGGCGTATGGGGCGTCTGCCATTCGAGCGTCGTTGCCCGCCACGGGTTGCCGCCGGCCTCGCGACCATGGCGGATGCTCCAGATCAGGTTGAACAGGAACACCATCTGCGCGAAGCCGACGATGAAGGCCATGATGCTGATGAACGAGTTCAGATGATGGGCCGACTCCGTCATGATGGTCATGTCGGTCAGCTCGGCGTAGCGCCGCGGGATGCCCATCAGGCCGAGATAGTGCATGGGGAAGAAGATCAGATAGGCGCCAAGAAAGGTCACCCAGAAATGGAAGCGGCCGAGCGTCTCGTCGAGCATGCGGCCGGTTACCTTAGGGTACCAGTGGTAGATCGCGCCGAAGATCACCAGGATCGGGGCGACGCCCATGACCATGTGGAAATGGGCAACGACGAACATCGTGTCGGAGAGCGGCACGTCGACAACCACGTTGCCGAGGAAGAGCCCGGTCAAGCCGCCATTGACGAAGGTGACGATGAAGGCGAGCGCGAAAAGCATCGGTATGGTTAGGTGGATGTCGCCGCGCCACAGCGTCAGCACCCAGTTGTAGACCTTGATGGCGGTCGGAATGGCTATGATCAAGGTGGTGGTGGCGAAGAAGAAGCCGAAATAGGGGTGCATGCCGCTGACATACATGTGGTGCGCCCAGACCACGAAGCTCAGCGCGCCGATGGCGATGATGGCCCAGACCATCATGCGGTAGCCGAAGATGTTCTTGCGCGCATGGGTGCTGATCAGGTCGGAGACAATGCCGAAGGCCGGCAGCGCCACGATGTAGACTTCCGGGTG
This sequence comes from Mesorhizobium silamurunense, assembly GCF_014843825.1. Classification (GTDB taxonomy): domain Bacteria; phylum Pseudomonadota; class Alphaproteobacteria; order Rhizobiales; family Rhizobiaceae; genus Mesorhizobium; species Mesorhizobium silamurunense. The sequence goes on along the minus strand of NZ_JHQR01000242.1, from coordinate 5,521 downwards.
GCCGAAGAACCAGAACAGATGCTGGAAGAGGATCGGGCTGCCGCCATTGTGCTGCAGCTGCTCGCCCATCTCGACAACCGCCGGCATGAAGAAGGAGGTGCCGAGCAGGCGGTCGAGCAGCATCATCACACAAGCAACGAACAGCGCCGGGAAGGCGAGCAGTGCCATGACGGTGGCGGTGAAGATGCCCCAGACGGTGAGCGGCAGGCGCATCAAGGTCATGCCGCGCGTGCGGCCCTGCAGCACCGTCACCACATAGTTCAGGCCACCCATGGTGAAGCCGATGATGAACAGGATGAGCGAAGAGAGCATCAGGATGATGCCCCAGTCCTGGCCTCCCGGCGTGCCGGTCATGATCGCCTGCGGCGGGTAGAGCGTCCAGCCGGCGCCCGTCGGTCCGCCCGGCGCAAAGAAGCTCGACACCAGCACCAGCACCGCCAGCAGATAGACCCAGTAGCTCAGCATGTTGACATAGGGAAAGACCATGTCGCGGGCGCCGACCATCAGCGGGATGAGGTAGTTGCCGAAGCCGCCGAGGAAGAGCGCCGTGAGCAGGTAGATCACCATGATCATGCCGTGCATGGTGATGAACTGGTAATAGGCCTCCGGAGTGATGAAGTCGAACGTGCCGGGAAAGCCGAGCTGCAGGCGCATCAGCCAGGACAGCACCAGCGCGACGAGGCCTATTGCCGTTGCCGTCGCCGAATACTGGACCGCTATGACCTTGGCGTCTTGCGAGAAGACGTATTTCGTCCACCAGCTGTGCGGATGGTAGAGTTCCACCTCCCCGACTTCGGCGGGGGGAACGGCATCTGCGGGTGTGACGTCGACCATGGGAGCACCTCCGCGCCCTGTTCAGCGGGCCTCGAGCGTTTCGAGCTTTGCCGCGACGTCCAAACCGGACGCCATCGTCTTTCCTGACGGTTGGTTCACAGAGCCCGTTTGCTTGGGCGCCGACAATTGCGCAAAGGTCTGCTGCTGGCCGACCCAGGCCAGATAGTCCTGCTCGGTGTCGACCACGACCGTGCCATGCATCAGCGGGTGTCCCTGGCCGCACAACTCGGCGCACAAGACCTGGAAGGTTCCGGTCCTGGTTGGAGTGAACCAGAAATAGGTGACCGAACCCGGGATCATGTCCATCTTGGCGCGGAATTCCGGGATGTAGAAATCGTGCAGCACGTCGATCGAGCGCAATAGCACCTTGACCGGCTTGCCGACCGGCAAGTGCAGGTCTGCCGCCTCGACCACGATATCGTCCTGGCCGTTGGGGTCGCCGGGCGCGATGCCGAGCGGATTTTCAGCCGATACGTCGCGGGTGTCGGACGTGCCGAGCTTGCCGTCCTTGCCGGGCAGGCGGAAGCTCCATTGCCATTGCTGACCGATAACCTCGATATCGGCGGCCTCGCTGGGAACGTTGACGAAGCGGCTCCAGACGAACAGGCCGGGAACCAGCAAGGCAGTGACACCGGCAGCGGTGACGATCATCAGCCACGATTCGAGGCGCTTGTTCTCCGGTTCATATGCCGCGCGATTGCCTTCCCGATGCCGGAAGCGGAAGACGCAGTAGGCCATAAAGAGCACGACAGCGGAAAAGACGATGCCGGTGATCCAGAAGCTGATGATGATGGTGTTGTCGATATAGTCCCAGTTCGAGGCAATCGGCGTCCACCACCATGGGCTCAGGAAGTGGAACAACACCGAGCCCACGACGATCAAAACGAGTACAAGCACTACTGCCATGTCCCGTTCCTCCAGTATTTCGCCGGAACACGAAGCATCCCGGGAAAATACCAAACCGCATCATGATCGATTTCCCGTTGAAATTCCAGAGCCGACTGTCTGATGAGGAGACAGCGTCGTTCCCCTGCATCCTCGGACGTCGGGAAAACACCTCAGATCAGCAGCAGGCCCTTCATCGAGGCATTGCCCTTGCGGCCGATGATGATGTGGTCGTGGACCGCGATGCCGAGCGGCTTCGCCGTGTCGATGATCTGCGGCGCGACGGCGTCGGCTCGCCGGGAGCAAGAAGGGGCCGAATTGACCAAAACCCTGTTACTGCTCACTCCTCTTTAAAGGCGTGAGCAAAACTGTCGGCAACCGGTTGGAAAAGATATTCGAGCAGGGTTCGCCTGCCGGTAACAACGGAGACGTCCACCGGCATTCCCGGATATAGCTTTACTTGAGGGAGCTTCTTGAGCTGATCGGCGCCCACCTCGACTGTTGCCTTGAAAAACGTCGCTCCGCTGCGCTCGTCGATCTCCGCGTCGGCTGAAACGCGGGTAACGGCGCCCTCCACCGTGGGCGTGGTCCTTTGCTTGTACGCCACCAGGCGCACCGTCGCCGGCAGACCAGGGCGAACGACATCGATGTCCAGGGGCTGGATCTTGACGTCCAGCACCATCTTGTCCTGAACGGGAACGAGGTCGAGAATAGCACCGCCCGCAGCCACAACTCCGCCCGGCGTGAAGTAGCGAAGGTTCATCACCACGCCATCCTCAGGCGCGACGACATCCCGGCGCGCTGCGCGCGCTCCGGTCTTCTGAAGCGCCTTTTCGAGATCCGAGCGTTTGGTCTGAACGTCACGCAGATCCTCGGCGGCCTTCTTGATATACGAGAGCCGGCCATTGTCGATCTGTGCATTTGCCTCGGCGACCTGCTGTCGCAGGCTTTCTATACTCGCGCGGTTCGAGTCGGCCTCGCCCTGGGCGGCGATGATCTGGCGCTCGAGCTGGAGCGCTCGGGACTTCACGCCATAGCCCTTCTTGAGAAGTGTGCGGGCGTCCGCCAGCTCTTCCCGCAGATACGGTAACTGGATCTCGAAGGCTGCAACTCTCGCGGCGAGCGCCGACATCTGAGCCTGGTACTGGGCGATCCGCTGCTGCCAGACCTCGACCTCCGACGCCTGCACCTTGGCCTGATCCCGGAAGATGCGCTCCTGTCCGGCCATGGCCTCGGCGACGCCCGGCTCGCTTCGCCTGGACGACAAGTCCGCCGGGATGGAATTGTGCTCAGGGCGTCGTGCTGCGCCGTCAGGCGGGCTTCGCTGGCGAGCGCGGAGTCGAGCTCGCCGCGCACGGCATCGCGATCGGATTCCGCGTCGAGCCCGTCAAGGCGCACCAATGTCTGGCCCTGTTTGACCGCATCTCCTTCCCGGACCAGGATTTCCCGGATGATGCCGCCCTCCAGGTGCTGGACGGTCTTGCGGTTGCTGTCCACCTTCACCATACCCGGCGCGACCGCCGCGCTGGTCAGCGGCGCTGTCGCCGCCCAAAGGCCGAAGCAGCCGAACAACAGACCGATGACGGTCAGGCCACCGAACACGTAGGCCCTCACCGCCGGCCAGGCGGGCGGTGGGGGCGGCATTTCCAATGACAGGGCAGCTTCCGTCACGATCCCGTCCTTTCAGAGCTCACGACCCGGACCTGCGGCGCTGCTGACTGCTGCTCGGGACGGCGCAGTTGCGCCAGCACGCCGTCACGCGGGCCGAACATTTGCGGCTGGCCTTCGTTAAGTACCAGAACGCAATCAACGTTCACCATCAGTGACGGGCGGCAATCGGAATAATGAGAACACGCTACGGGGCGTACCTAATCGATGCACTCGGCCTTAGAAGCCGCATCGGGCCAGCCCGGACGGCCGAGGCAGTCTTGATCAAGGACGAACTGAGTGCGCTGTCGAGACGACGATTTCGGAGCACGGCGGCAAGCGCGGCAAGACGGTTGTATGCGCAACCAGCCTCCGACCGATTCGCTCCAGCAGTTGCCGATCGTTGTTGGCCCAGACTTCCATCGATCGATGAAGTTTTTTCGCGAACGCGTACAAGTACGCCTTTGTCGTTAACTGTTCATCGAGTTGGCTGTTGACGCTTCCCGGGATAGAGTTAATAATATCCTAATATATAGGGGTAGCGCGAATTATCTCCCGACCGGCAACAACGAGCTACAGCGCTACTGGGGCAGGGGAAACGCAGCGCGGTTATTTATAGCCGTCGCAGTCATCACCATCGAGCCACCGCCTGTCTGTGAGCTGCCAATATGGCTGGCCCACGGGCCAGGCTGTCGGGTTGCGCCTGGTTGCATGGCACTTTGATCATTTCCTCTCCCCGTTAGACTGGGCGCCGATCTTTTCGGCATGGTTAGTCGGCCGTCTCGGACGGCCAATAGGCGGGCGCCGGGAGCGTCTGTCCGCAGGGGGTAGAAATGGCCACTTCGACTGTTGGCACGAGCGGCAACGACAATCTAGTTGGCGGCAGCGGAGACGACGTGCTGTCCGGGGGCGCTGGAAACGACCGCCTGAATGGCGGATCGGGCGCAGACACGCTCGATGGAGGCACCGGCTTCGATACGGTCTTGGGCGGATCCGGGGCGGACACTCTTATCTACCGAGCATGGGAAAATCAGTACAAGATCGGCGGCCAAGTCTTCGGCACGGGAACGACGGCCGGACAAACGATCTTTTCCGGCTACGATGCCTATGATGGCGGCAACGGGAATGCTGCCAAGGGCACTGCCGAAATCGATACGCTTTTCATCTATCTAAGCAATGATCAGCTCAATAACGCTTCGTTTATGACGACGCTTAACGGTGAGATTGCTCAGTTTCGAGCCTTTATAGCCGCGAACTCGAACGTGAATACCGGACAGGCAGGTCAGGCAGAATTCACCTTCACCAGCATCAATTTGAAAGTCTCCGCGATCGAGCAGGTTTTCGTCGCCCGTGACCCAGGCTCACCTGTCGGAATTGACGACACCAACGCCGCGGATCCGGTGCGCGAGGCCGGTGTTGGCCCGGGAAATACACCTGTAGCGGGCGATCCCACAGCCGCGGGCAACGTGCTGTCTAACGATACGGATGCGGACGATGGCCAGCCGTCCTTGGTTGTCTCGGCGGTCCGGACAGGTCCGGAATCCGGATCTGGAAATGGGGGGACCGTCGGATCTCCGTTGGTGGGCACCTATGGCTCACTGACCTTGAATGCGAACGGAACTTATACCTACACGCTCAACAACGGTGATGTGGACACGAACGCGCTGGCGGACGGGGTCACAGTCACTGAGGTGTTTACATACACCGTCCGTGACCCGCATGGGCTCACGGATACTGCGCAGCTTACCATCACCATCACTGGAACGAATGACATTGTCTCGATCACCAGCGGCGCACAGAACGGTGCGGTCGTCGAAGATGCCAACACGACACCTTCGGCGACTGACTCGCTCAACGCCGCCGGCACGATCACCTTCAACGACGTCGACCTCAGCGATGGCCACACTGCGTCGTTCACGCCGACCGCCGGTGAGACTGCGCTCGGCACCTTCTCGCTTGACCCTGTCAGTGAAGCCGCGAACGCCGCCAACGGCTCGGTGCAATGGCACTACGCCCTCAACAACGCCGCCGCCCAGTACCTGGCCGACGGCCAGAGCGTGGTCGAGCACTACACCGTAACGGTCAACGACGGCCATGGCTCGGCGGCAACGCAGGTCGTAACCGTCACCATCACCGGCACCAACGACGCGGCGAC
>NZ_JHQR01000239.1 GCF_014843825.1 Mesorhizobium silamurunense | reverse complement strand
CGCAAGTCACGGCGGGCGCTTTCGACGACAAGGGCCGCCGCATCGCCGACGCGACGCTGACCTTCGCGCCGGGCGAGACCACCGCCACCGGAACGATGAAGGTGCCGTTTGAATTGCGCAACGACTTCGCCTCGATAGCACTCGATGGCGAGCATCAGGCCGGAGCCGTGCGCGTGCTGGACGAGAGCTCCAAGCGCCGCCGCGTCGGGCTGCTTTCGCAGGCCGAGGCAGACCAGGCGCAGCCGCTGCTGTCGCCGCTCTATTACATTCGCCGCGCCCTGCAGCCCTTCGCCGATCTGGTCGAGCCGTCGAGCGCCGATCTGGCCGACGCCATTCCGCAGCTTCTCGACCAGAAGCCGGCCATGGTCATCATGGCCGATGTCGGTACCATCCCCGCGCAGGTCCGGCAGCGGCTGGTCGACTGGGTGAACAATGGCGGCACGCTGGTGCGCTTTGCCGGTTCAAGGCTGGCAGCCGCCGGCAATGACGATGATCTCTTGCCGGTCCGGCTGCGCGGCGGCGAGCGCGCACTGGGCGGTGCGCTGTCCTGGACGACGCCGCAACAGGTCACCGAATTCCCAAAGAACGGCCCGTTCGCCGATCTCGCGCCGCCGACCGAGGTGACGGTCAGCCGGCAGGTGCTGGCCGAACCCACGCCCGACATCGTCGAGCGCACCTGGGCCACACTTGCCGACGGCACGCCTCTGGTCACGGGCATGAAGAAGGACAAGGGCACGCTCGTGCTCTTCCATGTCACGCCGGAGGCGACCTGGTCTAACCTGCCGATCTCCGGCAGCTTCGTCGAGATGCTGAGGCGCGTCGTGCAATTGTCGCGCAACCAGGGCGCCGCGGTCGCCAATGCCGAGGCTGCCGCCGCGTCGCTGGCGCCCTATCGCATGATCGGCGCCGACGGCGCGCTGGTGCCG
>NZ_JHQR01000243.1 GCF_014843825.1 Mesorhizobium silamurunense | reverse complement strand
GTCGCTTCGGCCTCGAACAGCGTGGCATCGATGGCGAGCTCGGCATCCGGCGCCAGCGCTACGATCTCGCCGTCGAGCGCGATGATCTCATGCGCGCCGAGCGCGCGCCTGGTGAAATGCACGGCCTTACGCAGATTGGCGGCGGCCGCCTCCGGTTCGAGGTCCGGCCAGAGCGCGTCCATCACCTGCTCGCGGTGCAGCCGGTGCCGCCGGGCAAGCGCCAGCAATTTGACCAGCGTCACGCTGCTCGTGCGCCGCCATGCGGCCGCGGAAGCCACGCGTCCATCGACGGACACGCGGAACTGGCCAAGCAGATCCACTTCTACACGCATTTTCGTCTCCCCACCGCCCTGAGCACCATAGCCATGCATCTGCACCAATGGAAAGGGCCGGCACACGCAAAGCGCATTCGGGGAACGGCGGAGGAACGCGGGCCGGTCAGTATGGGCGCGTCAACCCGTTCAGAGGAGAACGCACATGTCCATCCGCATCAACGATACCGCCCCGGACTTCGAAGCCGAAACGACCGAAGGCCATATCAGCTTTCATTCCTGGCTCGGCGACTCCTGGGGCGTCCTCTTTTCCCACCCCAAGGATTTCACCCCGATCTGCACCACCGAGCTCGGCTACATGGCCAAGCTCAAGCCTGAATTCGACAAGCGCAACGTCAAGATCATCGGGCTCAGCGCCGACCCCGTTGACCGGCACCAGAGCTGGGCCATGGACATCGAGGAGACGCAAGGGCATGCGCCGAACTATCCGATGATCGGCGACCCGACACTCGCGATCTCCAAGCTCTACGACATGCTGCCGGCCACCGTCGGCGACACGTCGGAGGGCCGCACCGCGGCCGACAACCAGACAGTGCGCAACGTCTACGTCATCGGACCCGACAAGAAGGTCAAGCTGCTGATCTCCTACCCAATGACCACCGGGCGGAACTTCGACGAGATCCTGCGCGTCATCGACTCCCTGCAGCTCACCGCCAGGCACCGGGTCGCGACGCCGGTCAACTGGCGCCAGGGCGAGGACGTCGTTATCGCGGGTTCGGTGTCGAACGACGAGGCGGCCAAGATCTACCCGAACGGTTGGAAGGCGCCGAAGCCCTACATCCGCATCGTCCCGCAGCCGCACGCCTGAGCCGCGGCCGCGTGAGCCGCGGCCGGGGAGCGGCAAGACCCTTCCCGGCCGCGCGCCCAGGCACCATCGGAGGAGCTGACCGCCATGACCGTGCATTACAGCAAACCCGCCATCGCCGTCTTCGACACCACGCCGGAGCGGCTGTTCCGATACATGAGCGCCGGCAACCACCGGCATCTGGCCTGCATCGGCTCGCCGGCGTGGCCGGCAATGTCGTCACGCTCGACGCCGAGGTCTATAATCCCGACGGAACCACCTTCGCCATGCAGGTCGAGCATGCGCTCAATCCGCCGCGCGGCATCGAGACCAGGCTGACCGGCGGTGCCTTCGACGGCGCGCGATTCACCCACAGCTACACGCCGATGGGTGGCAGGACGAAGGTGGATCTGGAGGGCGACTTCCCGGCGCTGCCCGGCATGAGCGATGCCGACACGCTGAAGATGATCGACGGCTTCTTCAGCGTGATCTTCGCCGAGGACACCGCCACGCTCAGGCACTGGTCATAGGGGAACTCCGGGTACGACGCGCGTCATTCCAAGCAAACAATGAGAGGGTAACATGAACACTTCCAGCAAGCCGCGCGTCCTCGTCCTTGGGGCGGGCTTTGGCGGCCTCGAACTCACCTGCCTGCTGTCCGAGACCTTCGGCGCCGGCATCGACGTCACCTTGATCGACAAGAGCGACGCCTTCGTCTTCGGCTTCTCCAAGCTCGACGTCATGTTCGGCCACAAGACGGCGGATCAAGTGCGCCTGCCTTACTCGAACTATGCCAAACCGGGCGTCCGCCTGCTCAGGCAGACGGTCACCGCGATCGACCCGGAGCGGCGGCGCGTCACCACCGATGCCGGCGTCCACGAGGCCGATTTCCTCGTCGTGGCGCTCGGCGCCGATTATGATTTCGACGCGACGCCTGGGCTCGCCGATACCAACGAATTCTACACGGTCGCTGGCGCCGAGAGGCTGCGCGACGTGCTGCCCACCTTCACCAAGGGGAGGGCGCTGGTCGGGGTTTGCGGCGCGCCCTACAAATGCCCGCCGGCGCCCAGCGAATGCGCGCTCATGCTGCACGACTACCTGGTCAAGCGCGGCGTGCGCGAGGCCTGCGAGATCAACTTCGTGCTGCCGCTGCCGAGCCCGGTGCCGCCATCGCCGGAAACTTCGCGCGCGCTCGTCTCCGCCTTCGTCGAGCGCAACATCGGCTTCATTCCGGGCCGCCGCGTCGCGTCCATCGACAATGCGCGGAAGGTGGCGGTCCTCGACGACGGAGTGGAGATGCAGTTCGACCTGTTCCTCGGCGTGCCCAGGCATCGCGTGCCCGACGTGGTGATTGCCAGCGGCATGACCGAGAATGGCTGGATCACGGTCAACCCGAGGACGTTGGAGACCAACTATGCCGGCGTCTATGCCGTGGGCGACGGCGCCAACACCGGCACGCCGAAAGCCGGCGTGTTCGCCGAGGGCGCCGCGCGGGCCGTGGCCAGCGACCTGATCGTGAAGCTCAGCAATAGCGGCACGGCGAAACAATATGACGGCTTCGGCACCTGCTACATCGAATTCGGCGGCGGCCGCATCGGCAAGGTCGAGGTCGATTTCTTCTCCGGCCCGAAGCCGACCGGCACCTATCACGAAGCCTCGCTCGCGCTCAGGGCCGACAAGGAGAATTTCGGCTCCAGCCGCCGCGCGCGGTGGTTCGGGATGTGAAGGCGCACCTTCTTCCTTCTCCCCTTGCGGGAGAAGGTGGATCGGCGCGCAGCGGCGAGACGGATGAGGGGTGCTGGAAGAAACGCGACATAGAAAAAATGGAGAGATTTTAGGCGCTTACTCATCACGCCTCACTCCGTCCAGCACCCCTCATCCGACCTCGCTTCGCGAGGCCACCTTCTCCCGCAAGGGAAGAAGGTGAGGTGCCAAGCTTGGCCCCGCAGTGGGGAGATTGGCAGTTTCAACGCCGCGCAAAGAACATGCTGACTTCGACCCGAAGCGCAGCACATCTTGGCAGAACAGTGCCAACTCGCGCCCAATCTGGCCCTACACGGTGCCCCTGAAACTCGCTACACACCCCGCATGAACCAGCACGCCAAGCTCCGGATCGGCCATTCGGCCTGTCCGCATGACTGCCCTTCCACCTGCGCGCTCGAGGTCGAGCTGCTCGATGGCAACCGCATCGGCCGCGTGCACGGCGCCAAAGCCAACAGCTACACGTCCGGTGTCGTCTGCGCCAAGGTCGCGCGCTATGCCGACCGGGTGCACCATCCCGACCGGCTGCTGAAGCCGCTGGTGCGTGCCGGCGCCAAGGGCGAGGGCGTCTGGAAGGAAGCGAGCTGGGAAGCTGCCCTAGATCTAGTCGCGGAGAAGTTCATCGCGGCCGAAGAGAAATACGGCTCGGAAACCGTCTGGCCTTATTACTATGCCGGCACGATGGGGCTGGTGCAACGCGACGGCATCGAGCGGCTGCGACATGCAAAGAAGTATTCGGGCTTCTTCGGCTCGATCTGCACCAATCTTGCCTGGACGGGCTGGATGATGGGGGCGGGCGCCTTGCGCGGTCCCGATCCGCGCGAGATGGCGAAGGCCGACTGCGTGGTGATCTGGGGCACCAATGCCGTGGTCACCCAGGTCAATGTCATGACCCATGCGACCAGGGCGCGGAAGGAGCGCGGCGCCAAGATCGTCGTCATCGACATCTACGAGAACGCCACGATGAAGCAGGCCGATCTCGGCCTGGTGCTCAAGCCCGGCACCGACGGCGCGCTCGCCTGCGCGGTCATGCATGTACTGTTCCGCGACGGGCTGGCCGACCGCGCCTATCTCGAAAAATACACCGACGACCCGCGCGGGCTGGAAGAACACCTCAAGACCCGGACGCCGCAATGGGCGGCCGCCACCACCGGGCTCTCCGTCGCCGAGATCGAGGCTTTCGCCCGTCTCGTCGGCACGACCAAGAAGACCTATTTCCGCCTCGGCTATGGCTTCGCCCGCCACCGCAACGGCTCGGTCAACATGCATGCCGCCTCATGCATCGCCGCCGTCACCGGTGCCTGGCAGTATGAGGGCGGCGGCGCATTCCACTCGAACTCCGGCATCTTCAAGCTGAATCAGGACGTGCTGGAAGGCACCGCGATGCGCGATCCGAAGATCCGCTATCTCGACCATTCGCGTATCGGCCCGGTGCTGACCGGCGCGGAAGACGCGCTCTATGGCGGTCCGCCGGTGACGGCGATGCTGATCCAGAACACCAATCCGGCGAACGTCGCGCCGGAGCAGCGGCTGGTGAAGCAAGGTTTCCTGCGCGAGGACCTGTTCACCTGCGTGCACGAGCAGTTCATGACCGATACGGCGAAGCTCGCCGACGTCGTGCTGCCGGCGACGATGTTCTTGGAGCATGACGACATCTACAAGGGCGGCGGCAACCAGCACATCACGCTCGGCCCCAAGCTGATCGAGCCGCCGGAAGGGCCGCGCACCAACCACTACGTCAATGAGGAGCTCGGCAAGCGGCTGGGCGTCGGCAATCGGCCGGGCTTCGGGCTGACCGAGCGGCAGCATATCGACATCATCCTCGGCAAGCGCGGGCTCGGCAGCTTCGACAGCCTGAAGGAACAGAAGTGGGTCGACCTGCAGCCCGATTTCGACGACGCGCATTTCATCAACGGCTTCGGCCATGCCGACAAGAAATTCCACTTCCGGGCCAATTGGACCGGGCAATCGGCCCCCAACCGGCCGCCAAAAAGCATGGGCCTGTTCGGACCAGTCGAGCGGCTGCCGGTATTCCCCGACCATGTCGACCTGATCGAGGTTGCGGATGAGGAGCATCCGTTCCGGCTGACGACCTCGCCGGCCCGCAACTTCCTCAACTCGACCTTTGCCGAGACGCCGGTGTCGAAGGCCAAGGAAGGGAGGCCGGAACTGCTGCTCCATCCGGAGGACGCTGCGGCGCTCGGGGTCGAGGATGGCGGCCGCGTCGAGGTCGGCAATCGGCGCGGCGACCTGGTACTGCACGCAAAGCTCTTCGACGGCGTGAAGCGCGGCGTGGTGGTGGCCGAAGGCATCTGGCCGAACAGCGCGCATGAGCGCGGCGAGGGCATCAACGTGCTGACCGGCGCCGACGCGCCGGCGCCTTACGGCGGCGCTGCCTTCCACGACAACAAGGTCTGGCTGCGGAAGGCCAGCAGCTGAACGCTTGGCTTCGCACCTGGCCTAAGCGCCTGTCGTCGCACCCGCCAGCTCCGGCGTCTATAGAAGCACGCTGTCTGCGTAACGTGGGAGGATGTCGTGACCAAGGTCTCGCTTCTGGGCATTCCGCATGACGAGAACTCGTCTTATCTGCGCGGACCGGCCGAGGCGCCGCCGCTGATCCGGCGCGAACTCGTCAGCGACGCCTACAACTCATGGTCGGAAACCGGTTTCGATCTGACCGACCGCTTCGTCGATTATGGCGATATCGATTTCACGCAAGGCGGCGACCCGTGGGAGCGGATCGAGAACGAGGTCGGCCGCGCGCTGGATGCAGGTCACCCGCTGATCTCGCTCGGCGGAGACCACGCCATCTCCTGGCCGGTATTGCGTGGCGTTCGCCGCCGCCATCCGAGCCTGACGATCGTCCATATCGACGCGCATCCGGATATCTATCATTCCTATGATGACAATCCGCGCTCGCACACCTCGCCCTTCGCCAGAATCTTGGAAGAGCGGTTGTGCGACCGGCTGATCCAGATCGGACTGCGCACCGTCAACGATCACCACCGCGACCAGTTCGAACGCTTCGGCGTCGAGGTGGTGGAGATGCGGCATTTCAAGGAAGGCCTACGGCTCGACCTCAAGACGCCCGTCTACATCTCGATGGATGTCGACGCTCTCGATCCGGCCTTCGCCCCAGGCATCTCCCACCGCGAACCAGGCGGTTTCACCACCCGCCAGGTGATAGGCCTGATCCAGGGAATAGACCAGCCAATCATCGCGGCCGATGTCGTCGAATACAATCCACGCCAGGACCTCTCCAACGTCACCGCGCTTGTCGCCGCCAAGCTGGTCAAGGAGATCGCCGGCATGATGCTGAAGACGAACGGCGCCGGCTGAATCAATTTGGCAAGGCGGCATGCTAAAGCTTTGTTCCGACTCATCTCTCAATAGGAACAGCCATGGCGCAGCCGCTCAGGATAGCCATCGCCGGCGCACTCGGCCGCATGGGCCGGCAGATGTCCGAGACAATCGCGGCCGATCCGCGGCTGGAACTCGTCGCCCGTTTCCACCGGCCGGGCAGCACGGGCGAGGGGCTGGTCGCGCGCGATGAAGCGCTGGCACTTGCCGATGTCGTCATTGACTTCACCACACCGGCAGCGTCGGCCGAGCTGGCAAGAGCCTGCGCGGTGCGCGGCGGTCCGCCCCTGGTCATAGGCTCGACCGGCTTCAACGCCGCCGAACTGAAGATGATTGTCGATGCTGCCTGGAAAATCGCCATCGTGCGCTCCGGCAGCTATTCGCTGGGGCTCAACCTGCTGACCGGCCTGGTCGAGCATGCGGCGCGGGCGCTCGGCGGAGACGACTGCGACATCGAAATTCTGGAAGCGCATCACCGCTTCAAGGTCGACGCGCCGTCAGGAACGGCGCTGATGCTGGGGGAGGCGGCAGCGCGAGAGCGTGGCGTCAGGCTGGACGATGTGGCAAAGCGCGCCCGCGACGGCATCACCGGCCCGCGCGCTGCCGGCGAGATCGGCTTTGCTGTGCTGCGTGGCGGCAGCATCATCGGCGAGCATGGCGCAAGCTTCTTGAGCGAAGGCGAGAGGCTCACGCTCTCGCATGCGGCCGGCGACCGCTCGATGTTCGCGCGCGGCGCCATCGCGGCGGCACTCTGGGTGGCCGGCCGCCCGCCCGGCGAATACGACATGCGCGACGTGCTCGGTTTTGCCGCATGATCGGCAATTTCGCCAAATTCCTTTTCAACCATCTCTAAAATGGCTGAAAGCCAGCTGAAAGCTTGGGCATGCCATGACAGTTTTGTGGCGTTCGCCACGTGACCGGCCTGGGAGTGGTCGGCAAGGAGGAAATGCGGCGCCGCCCGGATGGCGCGTCGCCCAGGTGGAGGAAATTACGTGACCGGTTTCATCTCGAAGTGCGCCCTGCGTTCGGCGGCGCTGACGCTTGCCATTGTCGCCACGGGCGCCACGGCGGCATCGGCCGCCGACAAGATCTCGATCATGGTCGGCGGCTACGAAAAACAGATCTACCTGCCCGCCAAGCTCGCCGAGGCGCTCGGCTATTTCAAGGATGAGGGCCTCGACGTCGAGCTGCTCAATGAGCCGGCCGGGGTCGATGCCGAAAACGAGATGCTGGCGGGCGCCGTGCAGGGCGTGGTCGGGTTCTACGACCACTGTATCGACCTGCAGGCCAAGGGTAAGTTCGTCGAATCCGTCGTCCAGTTCAGCCAGGCGCCGGGTGAGGTCGAGCTGGTCTCGGCGAAACATCCGGAGATCAAGTCGCCGGCCGACTTCAAGGGCATGAGCCTCGGCGTCACCGGCCTCGGTTCCTCGACTAACTTCCTGACTGAGTATCTTGCGGTGAAGAACGGCGTGAAGCTCGGCGACTTCACGTCAGTTCCGGTCGGCGCCGGCAACACCTTCATCGCCGCCATGCAGCAGGACAAGATCCAGGCCGGCATGACGACCGAGCCGACAATCACGCGGCTGCTTAAGACCGGCGAGGCGAAGGTTCTCGTCGACATGCGCACCGTGGAAGGCACGAAGGCTGCGCTTGGCGGCACCTATCCGGCCGCTTCCCTCTACATGCAGACCGAATGGGCCGACGCCCACAAGGAAACGGTTCAGAAGCTCGCCAACGCCTTCGTCAAGACGCTGAAGTTCATCAGCACCCATAGCGGCGCCGAGATCGCCGAAAAGATGCCGAAAGACTACTATGTCGGCGACCAGGAAGGCTATGTGAAGGCGCTCGACGCCGGCAAGGCGATGTTCACCCCCGATGGCGTGATGCCGCAGGGTGGCCCGGAAACGGTTCTGACGGTGCTTTCGGCCTTCAAGAAAGAACTGCAGGGTAAGCAGATCGACCTTTCCAAGACCTACACCACGGAATTCGTGAAGAACGCGAAATAGCAAACAATGCCAGGCGCGAGGTCCCGGCCTCGCGCCTGGTGTTCATCCCGATTTTGCGTCCGGCGATCCCCGTGCGGCGATCGTCGGCTGATGGAGTATGCTCACCATGGTCGAAAAGACCGCTCCGGCGATCGAGTTGATCAATGTCAGCCGCCGCTTCCTTTCCCCCACCGGCAAATCGCTGACCGCGATTCGTGATTTCACCATGACGGTCGAGCGCGGCGAGTTCGTCGCTGTCGTCGGCCCGACCGGCTGCGGCAAGTCGACGACGCTCAACCTTGTCACCGGGCTCGCCAGCCCGAGCGCCGGCGAGGTCCGCGTCATGGGCGCGCCGGTCAAGGGTATCGACCCGCGCATCGGTTTCGTGTTCCAGACCGACGCGCTGTTCCCCTGGCGGACGGTGATCGAGAACGTCATGGCTGGACCGCTGTTTCGCGGCAAGCCGAAGGCTGAGGCACAGGCTTCGGCACGCGATTGGCTGGCGCGCGTCGGCCTGGCGCGCTTCGAGCAGCACTATCCGCACCAGCTTTCCGGCGGCATGCGCAAGCGCGTCGCGCTCGCCCAGACCTTCATCAACGGTCCCGAGATCCTGTTGATGGACGAGCCGTTCTCGGCGCTTGACGTACAAACCCGCGTCCTCATGCACGAGGAATTGCTGCGCCTGTGGTCCGAGGCTAAGGCGTCCGTTGTCTTCGTCACCCACGATCTCGAGGAAGCGATCGCGCTGGCCGACAAGGTCTATGTGCTGACGGCGGGGCCGGCGACGGTGAAATCCGTCTACACGATCGAGCTGCCGCGCCCGCGCGTCGTCGCCGACATCCGCTACGATCAGAGCTTCATCGATTATTCGCGCACCATCTGGGCCGATCTCAAGGAAGAGGTCGAGACCAGCTACGCCCGCGCGGCGGCGTGAGGGAGGCTGAAATGACGGACGCTACCATCAACATCTCTACCGCCACCTTCAAGCCGGGAACTTCGGACGCCGAGATCGAAGCCGCCGCCGCCAAGGCCGCCGTGAATCGCCGCCGCACCGTCCTTTTCTGGCGGCTCGGTATCCTGATCGTCTTCCTCGGCTCTTGGGAGCTCGCCGGCCGCATGGGCTGGATCGATCCCTTCTTCTACGCGATGCCGAGCACGATCGCCGGACGGCTTTATGAGTGGATGACGGAAGGAACCTCGGAAGGTCCGCTCTGGTACCACCTCTTCGTCACCATGGAGGAATCGGTGCTGGGCTTTGTCACCGGCTCGGTCGCCGGCATCATCATCGGCGTCGCGCTCGGCCGCAATCGCATGGCCGCCGACATCTTCTCCATCTACATCAAATTGATCAATTCGATCCCGCGTGTCGTGCTGGCGCCGATCTTCATCATGATCCTCGGCCTCGGCCTTGCTTCCAAGGTGGCGCTGGCCTTCGTCATGGTGTTCTTCGTCGTCTTCCACAACGCCTTCCAAGGCGTGCGCGAGGCCGACCGGGCGATGATCGCCAATGCCCGCATCCTCGGCGCCTCGGACTGGCAATTGACGCGCTCGGTGATCGTACCCTCGGCGATGAGCTGGATCTTCGCCAGCCTGCATGTCAGCTTCGGCTTCGCCATCATCGGCGCCATCGTCGGCGAGTTCGTTGGCTCGCGCTATGGCATCGGCCTTCTGATCAACATCGCCAAGGGTTCGTTCGACGCGGCAGGCATGTATGCCGCGATCGTCATCGTCATGGTGGTGGCGCTCGGCGCCGAATACCTGATGACGCTGGCCGAGAACCGGCTGGCGAAGTGGCGGCCGCAGCCGCTGCACGAAACGCAGTAAGCAACCGCGAGGCGCCTTAGAGCAATTCCGCATTTCTCCTGGAATTGCTCTAGCTGTCCGCAAGCGGCAGCCGCACCTCGACCTTGAGTCCGCCGCCGGCGGTATCGCCAAGCGTGACGCTGCCGCCGGCATTCTCGACCACCTCGCGCACGATGGCGAGGCCGAGCCCGCTGCCTTCCTCGCTCGAACCGGCAATGCGGTAGAAGCGCTCGAAGACGTGCTCCCGCTCCTCGGCCGGAATGCCGGGACCGGAGTCCGTCACCGTAAGCTCTGCCTCGCCGTCCGAGGCGGCGAGCTTCACGGTGACGCTGCCGCCGGACTTGGAGTAGCGCAGCGCATTGTCGACGAGGTTGACGATCATCTCGCGCAGCATCGTGCCGTCGCCGATGACCGGCACCGGGCCGGCTTCCTCGAGGCCGAGGTCGATGCCGCGCTCGATTGCCCTCGGCGCATGGCCTTCCAGCACCTGGCGTGCGGCTTCGGTGAGGTCGATGCGGTCGGCGCGCGGCCGCCGGCTG
>NZ_JHQR01000238.1 GCF_014843825.1 Mesorhizobium silamurunense | reverse complement strand
CAGGATGATCGAGCGCGCATCCTCGAGCGTTGCTTCCGGCAGCGGCATCAGCCGCGGCGTGCCGTTGCGTGGGCTGGTCTCCGTCGAGCCGATCCGCAGGCTTAGCGGGCGGCGCGACAATGCGGGCCCGAGCGCCATGAAATGCCCCCGCTCCAAGTCGCGAAACGCTTCCGCCTGCCGGCGCTCCATGCCGAGCAGGTCGGCCGCGCGCGCCATGTCGATGTCGAGGAAAGTCCGACCCATCAGGAAGTTGGAGGCTTCCGCCGCAACGTTCTTGGCGAGCTTGGCCAGCCGTTGCGTGGCGATGATGCCGGCAAGCCCGCGCTTGCGGCCGCGGCACATCAAATTGGTCATGGCGCCTAGGGAAAGCTTGCGCGCCTCGTCGGAAACCTCGCCGGCGGCGGCCGGCGCGAAGAGCTGAGCTTCGTCGACCACCACCAGCATCGGGTACCAATGGTCGCGCGCGACTTCGAACAGGCCGCCGAGGAAGGCGGCGGCGCGCCGCATCTGGTTCTCGGCGTCGAGCCCTTCGAGGTTGAGCACCGTCGAGACGCGATGGATGCGCGCCCGCTCGCCGGCCGCCTGCAGGCCGCGCTCGGTATGCTCCTCGGCATCGATCACCAGATGGCCGTAGCGCTCGCCGAGCGAGACGAAATCGCCTTCGGGGTCGATGATCGTCTGCTGCACCCAGGGTGCGCTCTGTTCGAGCAAACGGCGCAGCAGATGTGACTTGCCCGAGCCCGAATTGCCTTGCACCAGCAGGCGGGTCGCCAGCAGTTCCTCAAGGTCGAGGGCCGCCGGCGCACCCGCCGTCGTCTGCCCCATCTCGATTGCAACCGTCATGTCGACTCAGAAGTCTCCCTGCGCCGGATCGGGTTATCAACCCGATCGCCGTGCGTCGAGTGTGCAATCGCCGGCCGCCCGGTGTTCGCACAGCTACTCGGTGCGCAAGTGCCGACGCTATCGGCTTGTATCCTCGACGGTCGTATCGTTGGCGGCTAGATTCCGCTACATCTGCTGTGTCGACAACAAAGATGGAAGCAATCGTGCCAGCTGAACAGCGTTCTCCACGGCTTGCGGTACTGATCGACGCAGACAATGCTTCGGCCAGAATTGTCGATGGGCTTTTCGAGGAGATTGCCAAGATCGGCGAGGCAAGCGTCCGTCGCATCTATGGCGACTTTTCCAGCGCTCGTTCGAAGGCTTGGACCGACGTGTTGTCCAAGCACGCGATCATCCCGCAACAGCAATTCGCCTACACCGCGGGCAAGAACGCGTCCGACATCACATTGGTCATCGATGCAATGGACCTGCTTCACAGCGGTCGCTTCGACGGCTTCTGCCTGGTGTCGTCCGACAGCGATTTCACCCGTCTTGCCTCGCGCATCCGGGAAGAGGGCGTCGACGTGTACGGGTTTGGCGAGCAGAAGACGCCGGAGAGCTTTCGCCAGGCATGCCGCAGATTTGTCTACACGGAAAACCTGCTGCCAATGTCGCCGGCAAACACCCCGGACGCGGTCTCAACCACGAAATCGCTGCAGCCGCCGAGCGCCGCCACTCCGATCATCACCAGGGTTATCGCGCAGATGGAAAGCGAAGACGGCTGGGTGCCGCTCGGCGCGGTTGGCAACCAACTTGCCAACCTTGCTTCGGACTTCGACCCCAGAACGTTCGGCTTCCGCAAGTTGAGCGACCTTGTGAGGAAGACAAACGCGTTCGACATCGACCATCCCGAAGGCGGAACGATGCGAATAAGGATCAAGCCGGCTTCGCCGAGGTCCAGGGCGAAAGGGCGCTGACCAAGGCCTGCTCCGCTAACTGGTCGGACCACCATTTCGCTGGCGCAATCCCGCCATTGGCGTATCATCTTTCTGGAGAGGGTTCATGGCAGGAGGAGGCTAATGAACGTCGCTTCGGAAGTGCCCGTCATGGATCTGACGGTGCAAGATCTTGTTTCGTTTGCCCTTTCGAAATTTCGCGCCGGCGACACCATCTCGACCCGCGCGATGCTCGACGTCATCCGCCAATCGGACCCCGCCTGCGAGGACAGCGACGACCATCTGGTCGAACTGATCGTCATGACCGCCGTTGGTAAGACCATGGGTATCGTCTTCGATCATCGCTCGCCCGATGAGCGGCTACCGCGCCTGTCCTAGGCTGCCCTCCGAACGCATTTGCCTGCAGGGTTCGGGGTCATCGCGCTCTAGGGTTTGTTGAGATTCAGGTCAGGCCGAGCCGAAAAAGGTGACTTCCGAGAACCGGAGCGGAGCGTACTTGAAGGCCGTAGCCTTAACTGCCACGCCACTCTCATGTCATGATGCTTCGGCCGGCGAAGGCCGGAAGCGCAGGAAGTCGCCGTTTGCAGGCCGGCCTCACCTGAATATCAACAGATCCCCTAGCTTCCCAGCGGATGTGGCATGTAGCCGACGAAGCCGGCGATCTTCCAGCGGCCGCCGACCTTGCGGCAGAAGTAGAGGGTCTGCCATTTGAGGCGGTCGACACCGCCATCCGCCCTGGCGACCGAGCCGTCGAACTTTTTGTGCAGCACCGCGCGATCGCCGTCGACGTCGATGTCGCGCATGTTGGTGACGCGGAACAGCGCCTCGCGCAGCGGCTCGGCGAATTTCGTCGCGGCGGTTTCCTTGGCCTGGCGCAGCCACTCGTCGCGATAGACTTCCAGCCTCGGGAATTGCAGTCGCCAGGCGTCGGCATCGTTGAGGAAATGCGCATGCATGCCGAAGAAGCTCTCGGCGATGAAGTCGTCCTCGACCATCGACCAGTCCTGGCCGAGGAAGGCGTCGATGTCGCGCCGCACCAGCATTTCCCACAGCGCGTGGCGATCTGCATCGCCCTCCGGAAATGGATTCTTGTCGAAGGTCATGCTGGATCTTCCCTCTTCTTGCCTGCCACCGGCTCCCCGCCGGTTGCGTACCGGCTTCGGGCGCAGGATGCTCAGGCTTTTGTAATAAAGCAACATGGATTTCGAAAAAATGTTGCTTTCCGACATTGCCTCTAGGAGGATCACGCCGACAGGCGTAGACGGCTATCAGAATGAACCCATTCGGTCGACAAAGGAGGCCCACTTGCCCAAGCAGTGCTTTGGAAAATCGCATGTCCCGCTCTCGCCGGCCGTTCGCGCCGGCGACTTCGTCTATGTCTCCGGCCAGGTGCCGGTGGGCAGCGACGGCCTGGTGGTCAAGGGCGGCATCGCCGAGCAGGCCGAGCAGGTATTGCAGAACGTCAAGGCTGCGCTGGCGCTTGCCGGCTGCACCATGGACGATGTGGTCAAGACGACCGTCTGGCTCGAGGACGCCCGCGATTTCGGTGCCTTCAACACGGTCTATGCTAGGCACTTCCCGAATGACCCGCCGGCGCGCACCACCGTCGAGTCGCGCCTGATGATCGACATCAAGATCGAGATCGAAGCCGTCGCCTACCGCCCGGTCTGATCGCAAAAGACAACGAAGGAGGCGCCGATGCAGTTCGATCTGCTGATCAAGGGCGGCCGTGTGATCGACCCGGCCTCGGGCCTCGATGCGCTGCGCGATGTCGCCATCGCCGATGGCCGCGTCGCCGCGATCGACGCGGCAATCGATGCGGAGGCCGCCGGTGAGGTCGTCGACGCCAGGGACTGCATCGTCACGCCCGGGCTCGTTGACCTGCACAGCCATGTCTATTGGGGCGGCACGTCGCTCGGCGTCGATGCCGACCGGCTCGCCGCCAAGAGCGGCACCACCACTTTCATCGATGCCGGCAGCGCCGGCGCCGGCAATTTCCTGGGCTTTCGCCGCCATGTCATCGAGCGCTCCAAGGTCCGCATCCTCGCTTACGTCAACATCTCCTTCGCCGGCATCTTCGGCTTCGCCAAGACCGTGTCCGTCGGCGAATGCGCCGATCTTAGGCTCTGCGAGCCGCGCGAAACGGTTGCGGCGGTGCGCGAGCACGCCGATGTGGTGGTCGGCGTCAAAGTCCGCTCCGGCCGCCACGCCGGC
>NZ_JHQR01000019.1 GCF_014843825.1 Mesorhizobium silamurunense | reverse complement strand
CTGCGTCGGCGGCATGGATATGCGCGGCGAGCGGCGCGCGCTGGAGCGCGGCGCCCACATCGTCGTCGGCACGCCTGGCCGGTTGCGTGACCACATCACCCGCGGCGCGCTCGACATGTCGGCGCTGAAGGCCGTGGTGCTGGACGAGGCCGACGAGATGCTCGATCTCGGCTTTCGCGAGGACCTCGAATTCATCCTCGAGGCCGCGCCCGCCGAGCGGCGCACGCTGATGTTTTCCGCCACCGTGCCGCGTTCCATCGCCACGCTTGCGAAAAGCTACCAGCGCGATGCGGTGCGCATCTCGGCCGCCGGCGAGGAGAGACAGCATCTCGACATCGATTACCGGGCGCTCTCCGTCGCGCCCGCCGATCGTGAGAACGCCATCATCAACGTGCTGCGCTACTACGAGGCCACCAATGCGATGGTGTTCTGCAACACCCGCGCCGCCGTCAACCATCTCACCGCGCGCTTCAACAACCGCAATTTCTCCGTCGTGGCGCTTTCCGGCGAGCTCAGCCAGAACGAGCGCAGCCACGCGCTGCAGGCCATGCGCGATGGCCGCGCCAGGGTCTGCATCGCCACTGACGTGGCGGCGCGCGGCATCGACCTGCCCAATCTCGACCTGGTCATCCATGCGGACCTGCCGACCAATCCCGAGACGCTGCTGCATCGCAGCGGCCGCACGGGACGCGCCGGACGAAAAGGGGTGAGCGCGCTGATCGTGCCGGGAATCGCCCGCCGGCGCACCGAGCGGCTGCTTGGCAATGCCGGCCTGACGGCGACATGGGCGAGCCCGCCCTCGGCCGACGAGGTGCTCAGGCGCGACGACGAGCGCATCCTGGCCGATCCGGCGTTCAGCGAGCCGGTGAAGGACGAGGAGCGCGAGTTCGCCACGGCACTTCTCGAGCGGCATGGCGCCGAACTGGTGGCCGCCGCTTTCGTGCGGCTCTGCCGCGGCAGCCGCTCGGCGCCCGAGGACCTGCTCGATGTCGAGCCGTTCGCGCGATCAAAAGAGACGTTCGCGCGCAGGGACGAAGCACCCGGCCGCCGCGACGATTTCGGCGACAGTGTCTGGTTCTCGCTGTCGGTCGGGCGCCGGCAGAATGCCGAGCCGCGCTGGCTGATCCCGATGCTGTGCCGCACCGGCAACATCTCCAAGCGCGAGATCGGCGCCATCAAGATGCAGCCGGAGGAAACCTTCGTGCAGATCGCGGCCGACTGGGCCGACCGGTTCCTCGCCGCGATCGGCCCCGACCGCAAACTGCAGGGCAGCATCGCCGTGAAGCGCCTGGAGGGCACGCCCGACCTGTCGCGGGCCGGCTACCAGCCGCCACGCTCCGACAAGAAGCCGCATCGCGGCAAGCGGCCCTTCGACCAGAATGCGCCGAAGCCGAAATTCGAGAAGCGTGTACAGCCGCAGGCCGAACACGGCGGCGCGACAGAGGCAAACCCGTGGGCGAAGAAGCCCGGCAAGCCGAAATTCGACAAGCCGGCAAAGCACAAGAAATCGAAGAAACGGCCCGGCTAGTTTGAAGCCGGCCTCCCGCGTGCCCCTTGCGGTCCGCCGCAACTTTGAACAGTCTGGGCAATGCGCGGCAACGGCGGACAGGGCAATGCGCGGCGAAGTTCTTCACTACGACCAGGAGCAGGGCTTCGGTTTCATCACCGGCGCCGACGGCAAGCGCTACAGCTTCGCGCGCGAGGACCTGCGCCGCGAGATGGCGCTTGCCAGGGGCGCCGAGGTCGAGTTCCAGCCGAATGGCGACCGGGCCAGCAATATCTTTTCGGTTCGCGCCCGCGTGGCCGGGCCGGCAGAAGGTGCCGCTCCAACCGCGGCGGCCGCCACTCCGCCACCGGGTGGCGCGCCCGTGGTGCCCGCGCATTTCGGCCGCAACGCCGAGAACGGGACAACGCAATCCACCGGCCTGTGGAGCTATTTCTGGCGCGGCCTGACGACGAACTACGTCAACTTTTCCGGCCGTGCCCGGCGCAAGGAGTTCTGGGGCTTTTGCCTGTTCTGGACGATCGGTCTCATCGTCGCCATCGGCGTTGGATTGTCCGTGGACTTGTCGCGGGGCGATATCGATGGCGGCGGTGACGAACCGATCGTCATGCTTGGCCTTCTCGGTCTCTACATACTGCTGACGATCCTGCCGTGGATCGCGCTCATCGTGCGCCGCCTGCACGATCTCGGCCTGACCGGCTGGCTCGCGATCCTCTGCTTTGTCCCGTATCTCGGCGGACTGGCCACGCTGGTCTTCGCGCTGATCCCGACCCAGGCCAGCGACAACAAATGGGGACCGGTGCCGGCCGGCGTCAGGTTCTAGCGGCCGTCCTCAGCGCCTCGCCCGAAAGCCTGAGAAAGATCTTTTGCCCGTGGCGGTCGGCGCCGAGCCGGTCGTAGAAGCGCAGCGCACCCTCGTTCCAGTCTTCCGTGGTCAGGTCGATGCGGCCGATGCGCTTGTCCAGGCAATAGCCGGCGAGAAAGCCGATCAGTGCCTCACTCACTCCCGCGTTTCGAGCCTCTTCGCGCACGAACAGGTCTTTCAGGAACATGAGTCGCTCGAGGTCGATGCCGGGATGCGCGATCGCGACCGAGGCCAGGCCCGCAACCTCGCCCTTGACGAAAGCGAGCGCGAAATGCGGATAGGCCGGGCTTTCGTCGCCGAGCCACTGCCCTGCCGCAGCCATCGCCCGGCCGTGATCGAGCGGCGGCTGCCGATAGTGCGCCGCCATCTCGCAAAGCACGGTGGCGAGCGCCTCGGCATCGTCGGTCGTCGCCCAGCGGACGTCGACCGCCATGGGATCAGGCCAGGAACTTGGCGATGATGGCGTCACCCATCTCCGTGGTGCCGACTTCCTTCATGCCTTCCGACATGATGTCCTTGGTGCGCAGGCCATCGTCGAGCACGGCGGCGATTGCCGCTTCGAGCTTGTCCGCTTCCGCCACCATGCCGAAGGAATAGCGCAGGCACATGGCGAAGGAGGCGATCATCGCGATCGGGTTGGCGATGCCCTTGCCGGCGATATCGGGCGCCGAGCCGTGCACCGGCTCGTATAGCGCCTTGCGCTTCTTGGTCTTGACGTCCGGCGCGCCGAGCGAGGCCGAAGGCAGCATGCCGATCGAGCCGGTGAGCATGGCGGCGATGTCGGAGAGCATGTCGCCGAACAGATTGTCGGTGACGATGACGTCGAACTGTTTTGGCCAGCGCACCAGCTGCATGCCGCCGGCATCGGCCAGCATGTGGTCGAGCTTGACGTCGCTGTATCTGGTCTTGTGGGTCTGGGTGACCACCTCGTTCCACAAAACGCCGGACTTCATGACGTTGCGCTTTTCCATCGAGGTAACGTGGTTCTTGCGCGTCCGCGCCAGCTCGAATGCGACGCCCGAAATGCGCTCGATCTCGAACGTGTCGTAGACCTGGGTGTCGATGCCGCGCTTCTGGCCATTGCCGAGATCGATGATCTGCTTCGGCTCGCCGAAATAGACGCCGCCGGTGAGCTCGCGCACGATCAATATGTCGAGGCCTTCGACCACCTCCTGCTTGAGCGAGGAAGATGCCGCGAGCGCCGGATAGCAGATTGCCGGGCGAAGATTGGCGAACAGCTCCATGTCCTTGCGCAGGCGCAGCAGGCCGGCCTCGGGGCGCACCTCGTAAGGCACCTTGTCCCACTTCGGCCCGCCGACCGCGCCGAACAGCACGGCGTCCGCCGCCATCGCCTTTTCCATGTCGGCATCGGAGATCGCAGCGCCATGCGCGTCGTAGGCGCAACCGCCCACCAGCCCCTCGTCGGTGGCGAAGCCGCTGCCGAGCTTCGCGTTCATGGCCGCGATCAGCTTCTTCACCTCGGCCATGGCCTCGGGGCCGATGCCGTCGCCGGCGAGCAGGAAGAGATTTTTCGAAGCCATGGAGAACCGTCCCAATAGTATCTGGAGAAAACCGCGGCCTTGCTAAACGCCAAGCGGGCTGTGCGCAAGGGGACGAGCGCCGAGATCCTTCACACCCCCCTCTGCGCTGCCGGGCATCTCCCCCGCAAGGGGGAGATCAGCAGCTTCGGCGCCTCGCCTGTTCCTGCAGCGTTCGAGATTGGCGAAAGTGGTCGAGCGCTCAATCTCCCCCCTTGCGGGGGAGATGGCCGGCAGGCCAGAGGGGGGTGCTGTCCCGCCAGCGTCTCAAAAATGACCTATAGGCTCACCGATGCGAGAGAATATTGACCAGCCGGCCGAAGGGATCGCGCACATAGAAGCGCCGCACGCCCCAGGGCTCGTCGGCCGGGCCGTATTCGACGGCGAAGCCGGCTTTGCGCATGCGGTCGAGCGCGTCGTCGACGTCGTCGACCTCGATCGAGAGGTCCGGCACCGGAGTGCGCGAGCCGCCTTGAGTCATGAAGCTCATCTGCACCTGCATCGTTTCCTCGGAACCGTAGGTGACGATCCAGCCTTGATCCATGAGGACATCGAGGCCGAGCACGTCATGATAGAAGCGTCTCGCAGCTGCCGCGTCCTGTGTCTCGATATTGGCTACGATGCGCCGAACCTTCATGGTTTTGGCCTCGCGTTCCTCAAGCCGTTCGCCGAAGCGCCGTCACCTCGATCTCGATCTTCATTTCAGGCTTGTTGAGCTGGCAAACGATCATCGTTGCCGCCGGGCGGATATCGCCGAACGACTCGCCGAGGATCGGGAAGACAACGTCAACATAGGCCTGGTCGGTGATATAATAGTGGGCCCGCACCACATCGGCCATCTCGAAGCCGCCGTCACCAAGGGCCTTGGCTATTGTTGCTAGGCAATTGCGCGTCTGCGCCTCCACCGTCTCCGGCATGGTCATGGTGGCATAGTCGTAGCCGGTCGTTCCCGACACGAAGCACCAGTCGCCCTGCACCACCGCGCGCGAATAGCCGGCGGTCTTTTCAAAGGGCGATCCGGTGGAGATCAGCTTGCGCACGGGGAGCCTCGCATTTCGTGGGCGCGTGTTATCAGGAAAGGCGCAATCCTGTCGCGGCCCAAGGAGAATTGGCTGTTGTCACGTCGACATCCAAAGCATCTTGCAACACAATCATCTTGGCTCATCAAGAAGTCTCAATCTTTGAGCCGCCTCGCCGATTGCGGCGAGAAAAAGGTCAAGATCAATGCATATCTCTGCTATATTTTCTGTCTCGTAGAATCTCTCACGGCCGTTTGATATGAAAGAAAATACAGAGATGTCGATCTTATCGAACGATCTCTCCTGACTTAATATAAGACCGACCTCCTTCGACGTGAATTTCACCTTGGCAACCAAGTTTTCGTATGAATTATCTGATATAACTGAAATTTCGAACAGCTTTTCCTTTTCCATTTTTGTCCTACTCCGCTTTTATCGAGGCGGTGCTGCTGTGCATGATCCTGATCCACCGCGCCGCCCTCAGACGACGGTCATGGCATTGATCCTCAAGCAAGCCGGGTCAAGCCTGACGATGACGAAGCGAGGCGGCTGCCCGCGCGCCGCGCCGAAACGCCTAATTCCCCGACCCCTGCGCCTCGTCCAGCGCTTTCTTGATGTCGGCCGGCCAGTCCTTGAGCGGCGGCCAGGCATCCGGCTCGGGATTGTCGCCGCGGCGGGCGAAATAGACCTTGTGCTTCGCCGGGTCGACCGCCATGAAGCCGTCATTGCCGCCGCAGTCGTGCGGCACGCAGCCGCTGGCATAGAAGGCGCCGGAAGCCGTCTTTTCCGTACCACCGCCGACCAGCAGGCTGGTCGCCATGTCGGGCATGTCCTTGCCGAGCAAGGCCTCGGCCGCCTTGTAGACGGCCTCGTTGTGGAAGGCGTCGATGATGTTGTCGTATTTCGCCGGATCGACATCCTTCCAGTCGGTGCCGGGTTCCGGCGTATAGGTGAGCTCGCCCGAGGTCGTCAGCCCGGTGGTCGGCGACCACTGCAGCGCCGGCTTGGAATCGCCCGGCAGAAGATAGGGCACGAAATAGATGGCGTCGTCGGAAACCGCAGCCGGCGGCGCGCCGCATTCGTCCTGCTCGACCGTCGTCGTCTGGATCTCGCCGTCCGTCGGCTTCCAGACGATCACCTTCGCCGGCCCGCATTGATTGCCGCCGTCGCCGACATCGACCAGCGCCACGTTGACGTCGCCGATCTTGACCACCTTGTCGATGAAGACGTCGTAATTGCTGGCAAGCGGCTTGCCGTCATAGGACAGCACCTTCTCGCCGTCCTGCTCCGGCTGCGTGATGGTCAGCTGGCCGCCCTCGAACGGGATCGGCGCCTGCTTGTCGTCGTCGGCGGAAGCGGCGTCGGACGTGCCCGACGCGCCCTGATCGGCCGCCCCTTGATCGGTGGCGGGATCGGAAGCAGCGGGCGCCTGCGGCGCGGCCTGGGTCTGCGCGGCTGCGCCGGAGACCGCCAGAAGGATCACCGCCGAGGCACCGGCCAGAAGCGAGCGTGTCATGACTGTCCCTCCATTCAGCCGCCGCGAACCCGGCCGGCAATGGCCGGGTCTATCGATTTGACGCTGAGCCGCTCAGGCCCAGGGACGCAGCTCGGCGTTCTTCTTCTCGAAGGAAGCGATCGCGCCTGCCTTTTCCATGGTCAGCCCGATATCGTCGAGGCCGTTCAGCAGGCAGTGGCACTTGAAGTCGTCGAGATCGAACGTCACCACGCCGCCGTCCGGACCGCGGATTTCCTTCGCCTCGAGGTCGATCGACAGCGTCGCGTTGGAGCCGCGCGAGGCGTCGTCCATCAGCTTGTCGAGGTCTTCCGGGCTGACGGTGATCGGCAGGATGCCGTTCTTGAAGCAGTTGTTGTAGAAGATGTCGGCGAACGAGGTCGAGATGACGCAGCGAATGCCGAAATCGAGCAGCGCCCAGGGCGCATGCTCGCGGCTCGAGCCGCAGCCGAAATTGTCGCCGGCGACCAGGATCTGCGCCTTGCGATAGGCGGGCTTGTTGAGCACGAAATCCGGGTTCTCCGAACCATCGTCCTTGTAGCGCATCTCGGCGAACAGGCCGGTGCCAAGTCCGGTGCGCTTGATCGTCTTCAGGTAATCCTTCGGGATGATCATGTCGGTATCGACATTGACGATCGGCATGGGCGCGGCGACGCCGGTGAGCTTGGTGAATTTGTCCATGGTCCTTGCCCGTCTTCATCTCGCTGCGGGGATTTGCTGGCGCCGGTTTACACAAAGCGGCTGGCAAATGAAAGATAAGTGTTGGCAGTTGGCTTGGGCCATCGGACACAAGATCGGCATCGCCTGCTTTCAATACGGCGACCGATCTGGCACTGAGCGCATCGGCATGACGCGGATGCCCGACGCCTTCTGGTTCGGCCGCCAGCGCTGATCCCGCCTCTGCCTTCCGCGATCGGCTCACATCCAAGTGATCGCCCGCCCCTGTTGCAGCACTTGACATGCAACCAAATGGTTGCATATTAAAGCCATGAGCATGGATGCCGTCTTTCGCGCTTTGGCCGACCCGACCCGCCGGCAATTGTTGGACAGCCTCTATGCCAGGAACGGGCAGACGCTGAACGCGCTGTGCGAGCGGATGGACATGACGCGCCAGGCGGTGACCAAGCACCTGGCGATCCTCGAGGAGGCGAACCTCGTCACCACCATCCGCCGGGGCCGGGAGAAGGAGCACTACCTCAACCCCGTTCCGATCAACGAGATCGCCGAGCGCTGGATCGGCAAGTTCGAGCGCCATCGGCTGGATGCGTTGAGCGACATGAAGAAACGACTTGAAAGGGAAGAGCCGTGAGCGACAACACCTTCGTCTACGTCACCTACATCCGCACCACGCCCGAAAAGCTTTGGACGGCACTGACCGACCCGGAGTTCAACCGGCAGTTCTTCCTCTGCTCCTATCAGGAGAGCGACTGGAAAGTCGGCTCCAGCTGGAAGCTTATCTTCCCCGACGGCCGCGTCGCCGACTCGGGCGAAATCCTGGAGATCGATCCGCCCAGGCGCCTGGTCATCAAATGGCGCAACGAATGGATGCCCGAGGTGAAGGAGGACGGCTACACGCGCTGCACCTTCACCATCGAGCAGGATGGCGAGCTGATGAAGCTTGCCGTCACCCACGAGGCCGACGGCCCGCACAAGCTGATCGCAAACGTCGCCAAGGGCTGGCCGCTGGTGCTGTCGAGCCTGAAGAGCCTGCTCGAGACCGGCAAGGGTTATGAGCGCCCGCCATCAAAGGGTTGAACTTCGTTTCGATGCCGAACAGCCGCTGAGGAGGTTGCAATGATGCTGCCGCATAACTGGCCGCGAGCCATGGCGAACGGCGAGACGGGCATGGCTTCGGCCGAACTTCTCGCCGCACCGGAGCAGGTCATCGCAGCGCTCGTCACCAATGACGTCGAGTGCTGGTGGGGCTCGACCGACGCCTACCGGATGACCGGCTGGACCGCCGATCTTCGCGTCGGCGGAAGCTGGAGCGTCACCGTGCGAACGCCCGACGGCAGGCGCCTGCCCGCCGGCGGCACCTTCACCGAAATCGAGATGCCGCGCCGGATCGTCCAGACCCGGCGCTACGACTGGGACCATCCGACGCTCGGCCGCAAGGAAACGATGGTCGCCTATCTGCTGGAGCCGATCGCGGCCGGCACGCGGCTCACCATCTGCCATGGCGGGTTTGCTGGCTTTGCCGACGCGGCGTCCGAGCATGCGGAGGGGTGGGCCCGGGTGCTTGGGTGGTTGCAGGGATATTTTGGCGAAGGACGGCAGGCGGCCTAGCGCCTTCCCCTTCTCCCCTTGGGGGAGAAGGTGGATCGGCGCGCAGCGCCGAGACGGATGAGGGGTGTTCCAGCTTGACGATGGCTTTCGTCACCGAGGGCGCATCGTGGCAAATCGCCGACGCCTCACTCCGTCCAGCACCCCTCATCCGTCGCCTTCGGCGACACCTTCTCCCACAAGGGGAGAAGGAGAGGCGCGCCCTCAAATTACGTTCAGCTCCGGGAACGCCCGCTCCTCCGCCACGCGCCCATACCCGAACGCCGAGCAGTCGATCATCCGGTAGCCGCCGTGCACGATGAGCTCGGAGAGCGCCTTGCCGACCGCCGGCGCCTGCTGCAGCCCGTGGCCGGAGAAGCCGTTGGCGAAGAGGAAGTTTTCCACCTCCGGATGCGGCCCGATCACCGCGTTCTGGTCGAGCGTGTTGTAGTCGTAGTGCCCGACCCAGGCGCGCGTCGGCTTGATCGCCTCGAAGGCTGGGATGCGGGTGGCGAGCGTTGGCCAGATCACCTCCTCGAACAGCGGCCACTCGACCTCGAAATCCTTGGGATCGGGCGCATGGTCGCCTTCCTCCGGCTCGGCGCCGCCGGTGAGATAGACAGAGCCTTCAGGCCGCACATAGATGCCGGAGGGATCGACCAGCAGCGGCATGTCGGCGTATTTCTCGCGCGCCTCGAACACGAAGACGTTGCGCTTGCGCGGCTCGACCGGCAGCGCGAGCCCGGCCAACGCCGCCACCTTGCCGGCGTTCGGCCCGGCGGCGTTGACGACGATGCCGGCTTCAAGCGTCTCGCCATTGTCGAGGCTCACGCCGGTGACGCGGTTGCCCACCCGCGCGATGCCGGTGACCGAGGCGGTGATGAAATCGATCTTCTTCTCGCGCAGCGCCTTGCGGAACAGCATCAGCAGCGCATGCGCGTCAAACCAGCCTTCGCCGGTGCGGCCATAAGCGCCGGCGGAAATGCCTTCGGCCGACAGCCACGGGAAACGGCGCGTGAGCTGGTCGGCGTCCTCGAGGACGATGTCGGCACCCTCGGCGATCTGCGCCTCGTGATTGGCCTTCAGAATCGGCAGCCCGGCCTCGCCGGCAAGGATCAGGTAGCCGCCCTCGCGAAAGCCGATATCGGCGTCGGCGCCGAAGGTTTCCTTGAGCCGCCGAAAGAGTTTCAGCGTGAACTGCGACAGGCGGATGTTTTCAGGAATGGAAAATTGCTGGCGGATCGAGGCCAGCGACAGCGTCGTCGCCGCATGGGAGAATTGCGGATCGCGCTCGATCAGCGCGATGGAGCCCGTAAAACCCTCCTCGCGCAAATAATAGGCGCCCGAGGACCCGACGATGGCCCCGCCGATGATGAAGATGTCGTAACGCACTCTTTCGGCTCTCCAGCTCAGAGCATGATCCAGAAAAGTGGGTACCGGTTTTCGGACAGGATCACGCTCAAACTCACACTCCCGGCAGATTGATCTCGAAGCGCGTGCCGCGCTCGGTGTCAACCAGCGTTATCGTGCCATCATGCGCTTTCAGGAGGGCCAGCACGATGCCGAGCCCCATGCCTGTGCCGCCGGCCTCGCGCCTTGTGGTGAAGAACGGCTCGAACACTTTTGCGCGGTTGCTGGCCGAAATGCCGTCGCCGTCGTCGCCGACATGGACAGCCGCCCTTTCGCCTGCTCTTTCGGCGCCGATCGAGACCTGCTTGGCGCCGTGCCGCGCGGAATTGTCGATGAGGTTGGCAAGCACGATCGCCAGATTCTCGCCCGAGATGCCGAGGCCGATCTCGCCGCCGGATTCGATGCGCGCCTCCAGCCTGGTGTCGACCGGCAGCAGCGCCAGTGCCGCGTTGAGCGTCGCGCTTGCACCGCTCGGCGCCAGGTTTTCGGCGCGTGCCAGTTCGAGCAGCCGGCGCACCAGCAAATTGAGCCGCCCGGCATCGGTGACGATGTTGTTGGAGAAACGCCGTCGCTCGGCCTCATCCATCGTCCCGCCGGAATCCCTGAGCAGCTCGGCCGCGCCCTGGATCGCCGTCAACGGCGATTTCAGCTCGTGCGACACATGCGTGGCGAAGGTCTGGATGCTGTCTGACCGCGCCTGCAGTTTTTGCGCCATTTCGAGGAAGGCGGCCGACAGCGCCGCCATCTCGCGCGTGCCGTGATGGTCGAGCGGTCGCATTGCATCGCGATCGCCGGCGGCGATGCGTTTCGTCCGCTCGATCAGCGCATAGATCGGCCGGCTGACGGTGCGGATGAACACCAGCGCGATCAGCAACGTGCCGCCAACGATGGCGATCGCCGCCAATGTCACCTTCCCGCGCTCGCCATAGAGATGCTTGACGATGTTGTTCGGCGTTCGCGAGAGATAGACCACGCCGGCGACCCTGCCTCCGACTTCGGCCGGCAGGGCGACGAACACGCGCACCTTGGTGCCGCGGCTCACCGAATAGAGCGGCGGCACCGGCTGGTCGGGAATCCTTAAGCGGAGCACGCTGGCATAAGAGCCCGCGACCGCCTGCCGCACTTCCTCGACCTGGCCGAGCGACAAGCCCACCTCACCGCCGCCGGCAATCACCACGCCATGCGGGTCGAGCAGCCGGAAGCCGGCGAGCGTCGTCTTCTGCGTCTCGTCGAGAATACCGTCGAGCCGCGCCCCGATGGCCGCGAAAGCCGGATTGGCCGCCGCGGGAAGACCCGCCGGGCGCGATGGCATGACATAGTCGGAGGCAAGGTCGAGCTGCGGCTCGATCGGCTCGTAAGGATAGTTGGTGCCGTCATGCATCGGGGGGATTTGCGCGCCGAGCTTTTCAGGCGAGATGCCGGCCGCGCGCACCGCATCGGCATAGACGGCGGCAACGACCGCGCCCTGCGCGATGAGCTCGCCCTCGGTCTGGCGGATCAGCTGGTTCTCATAGAGCCGGAAGAAGAACAGCCCGACCAGCGGGAGCGCCATCACCACGATCAGGATGGCGACCACGACGGTGGCGAGCCTGGGCCGCCATCTTTCCTTGCTCAACCACCGCATCGGACGAGCCGGAAGCCGACGCCATGCACGGTCGCGATCGCGTCCAGGCAGCCGACGGCCGCCAGCTTGGCGCGGATGTTGCGGATATGGCTGTCGACGGTGCGTTCCGAGACATGGATGTTCGATTGGTAGGCATTGGCCATCACAGCGTCGCGGCCAAGCACATGAAGCGGGCGGGCGAGAAAACCTTTTATGATGGCGAATTCGATTGCCGTGAAGAGCAACGGCTTGCCGTCGAAGCTCGCGGCGTGGCTTGCCGGAACAAGCACGAGCTTGCCATGCGCGAACTGCCGGTCGTTCGCCTCTTCCTCGACCGCCGCCGCAGGACGCGCGCGCCGCAGGATGACGTTGACGCGGGCGACCAGCTCGCGCGGGCTGAACGGCTTCGTCACATAGTCGTCGCCGCCCATTTCGAGGCCAAGGATGCGGTCGATCTCTTCGTCCCGCGCCGACAGGAACAGCACCGGCACGTCGGAGCGCTGCCTGAGCCGCCGGCATACCTCCAGCCCGTCCATCTCCGGCATGCCGATGTCGAGCACGATGAGATCCGGCGCGCGGCGCTCGACGGCCAGCAGCGCGGCGGCGCCGTCGGCCACGGCGGCCGTCTTCATGCCGGCCTTTTCCAGCGCGAAGCAGATGATCTCGCGGATATGCGGGTCGTCGTCGGCGACGAGGATGTTGTGCGGCATGGAATCAGCGGCCCGGCGCGTAGGGTTCGGTGACGGCAGGATTAGCAAGCGGGCCGCGCTTGTCGAGAGCGCGCAGCAACCGCCAGTCGCGAAAGGTCCAGGCGCGCCAGTAGTTCAGGACTGCTCGATAGCTGCCTTCGCCGGCATGGCGCACCGCTACCAGTTGGCGAAAGTCCGGATTGTTGGCGACGCTCGCGCTTTGATGATCGATGAAGCGGTCGAGGGCCGGAAGTGCGCTCGCGCCGAGCGAGTTCACATACCAGCTGTCGAGGGGAACGCCCTGTCCGGTCATCTCGTAGGAATGG
Source organism: Mesorhizobium silamurunense (assembly GCF_014843825.1). GTDB lineage: Bacteria > Pseudomonadota > Alphaproteobacteria > Rhizobiales > Rhizobiaceae > Mesorhizobium > Mesorhizobium silamurunense. Next base: position 1,683 of record NZ_JHQR01000019.1, on the reverse strand, counting down.
TCGACATTGTAGTTGGCGATCAGCGCGGCGAAGTTGACGAAGCAGCAGACATAAAGCGTCGCCGATAACGTCAGAAGATTGGCGGAGAATAGCCATTCGCTGGATTTTGCCAGTGCGATGCGGGCAATGATGAGCGCCAGCCCCGTCGCCACCAGCCCCATCCAGACGAAGGCGGCGATGCGCAGGTAGGTCAGCGCGTAAACATCGACATAAAGGTCCAGCCTCAATATCGAGGAGACGACCAGCACGATGTTCTGCGCCACCCAGAGATAGACCAGCCGGCGGATGAGCGGATCATGGGACGTTTCGCTGTCGGGCCTGAGCGCCGCGAGCACGAAACTGGCCGCAAGCAGCGCGGTGAGGACCAGCGGATAGGCGCCGCGATGCGCATAGGCGGCATAGGTCAGCCCGTCGGGCAGTGCTGCGCCGCCCCAGAGATAGGCGGCGTCGAGCACGGTCTGCACGGCAAACAGCGCGTTGAACACGATCAGCGCGCGCAGGATGGCGGCCTTGCCGAAAATGATGTCCTCGGCTGTGGTTCTTGGCGGCCTCGCCGCCGGCGCGGCTGTCGCGACCCGCTTGATGCGCGACGGGAAGCGCGGCAGGCGCGGCCGCAGAAAGGCCCAGACGCCGGCCAGCACGATCAGCCAGAAGACAAGCCGCCCGACCTCGACGCGTTCGAGCAGCGCATAGAGGTCGATCAGCGACAGCCAATGCTCGATGATCGGATTGGCGGCGCCGAACAGCGCGAGGAAGACGACGCCGAGGGTCAGCGGCATCACCCAGACGGCGATTGCCGCAAGCCGGATGCGTGGCCGCTCGAGTTGCCGCGCCACCTTGCGCCAGCGCAGGAAGTCGCGCGCGAACCGAAAGGGCGCGGCGAGCAGGAACACGCAAAGCTGGTTCGCGATCCGCGCCAGCCCGGCGCGCAGCCGCGCGGCCAGCGACAGCGCGAACACTGCCAGCGCAAGAACCGCGACCAGCACCGACAGCGGGCTGACGTTTTCGATAAGCGGCAACAGCGCGGCGAGGAGCGCAACAGGCTTCAGCCAGACCCGGCCATTGCTCAGCGCGGCCGGATGCATGGCGACGACGGCGGCCGCGAGTAGGACGGCGAACAGGAAGACCGTGATGCCGACTGGCTGGCCGTAGAAAAGGAAATCCGCCAGCGCCACCAGAAGGATGCCGGTGCCCATGCGGCGGCAATAACTTGGGGCAAGCGACGTCTTCATCGTCGGCGCCAGCATGGTCATTGTCGTCATTGCCGCGCCTTCCTGCCTGTTGCCATGCGACGGCTGTATGCCGGACGCGATTTCGGGGTGAAGGGAAGCACCGTTGCCGTGAAGCGCTGTCTTTGTGGCTCGGCGAGCCACCAGCCGTCGGTGCGCAGCCGGGAGGGCAGGGACCAGCGGAATTTGCGATGTGTTTGCATGGCAGGCTGTTTCGCTGGCGGACAAGGAAAGCTCGGGGCGGATCGCCCGAGAATTTCAGCAATGATTTGCAGATTTCGTGCAGGGGCCATTCTCGCAGAGTAGGCGCTGCCCCTCCCCTGCCTGCCGGCATCCTCTCTCCGTATAGGGACGGGGAGAGGGGTGCTGTCATCGACGGTTTCGCCAATCTCCAACGTTGCAAGAAGGGAGCCGGCATTGCGGCCAGCCCCCTCATATGAGGCGAGTTGTGTCA
>NZ_JHQR01000237.1 GCF_014843825.1 Mesorhizobium silamurunense | reverse complement strand
TCAAAGGTGTATTCGTTGGTATACTTGACCAAAGGTTCGAGGAATTGGCGGTAAATGTTCGCTAATGCAGGAAGGTCGTTTACGCGGGGGTCTTTCTGACCAAAAACCTGCGTAGCAATTCGCAGAGTTCCACCTTTCTTAGGCACTTCTTCGGCATGCGCCGGCGGTATTGCATCCAGCATCGAGTACGCCATAGCCGTCGACGCACCGAAGACGGAAGCGAGCGCCAGGAACTCGCGCCGGTCCATCCCGTCCTTTTTTGCTTCCTCGGCGAGACTATCGAAGACCTTAGGCATAGGTTTGCCATGCCTAGTAAAATACCCCATTTGAACCTCCCAAATTGGCTAAGGACAGCGGCCGTGGACCAGCACGGAAAGCGCCGGGATCTTCGGCACGATAAGACGGAAGAGCTGGGGCTTTCCGCTGATTGCTCCAATCACGCACGCCGCAGGCTACAGAAAAGGGCGTATCTGGACATTCGAATTAAAATCAACCGGCAGGCGATTTTTTTGCGAATTCAGCCGACCCGAAGCTATCGAACTTGCTCGCATGATCCGTGCCCGCGAGGTCTCGGTGGTGGAGGTCATAACCGCCTATCTGGATCATATTGAGCGGGTGAACCCGCTGGTCAACGCGATCATCTCGCTTCGTCCCCGGCGCGATCTGCTGGAGGAGGCGGCCGCGGCGGACGTGGCCGTATCTCGGGGGGGAGAAGGTTGGCCCGCTTCTCGGCGTGCCTCAGGCGTTCAGCAGCCAGATGACGGCCGTAGGCCCGATGGGCCGCACAGTTCAGGACGTGGCCATGCTGCTGTCAGTGCAGGCCGGATGTGACGACCGGGTACCGCAATCGCTCGACTCGCCTCCGGGTTGGCTGGACAACCTCAGGCCAATTGATCCGCACAAGGCGCGGTTCGGATGGCTCGGCGACTGGACAAGCCAGCTTGGTTTCGAGCCGGGGCTGGTCGATCTGGTCAGCGGTGCGGCGGGCAAATTCGCTCAGGCGGGGGCGATGATCGAGGAAATTTCCTCCGGTTTCGACCTGGAGCGGCTGTGGAACGCCTACGCCCACGCTGCGGAGTAATGCGCTGGCCGGACAACTGCACGACCCCTTCAATGACCCGTCGCTGAGAGATCTGATCAGCCCCGAAGCCAAGTGGGAGGTGGAACTGGGCCGCACGCTCTCCACCTACGATTTCTACACCGCGCATCTGGCAAGGACAGAATGGTACCTCAAGATGGTCGGCCTCTTCGAACGGTACGACTTTCTGTTGCTCCCCTCGGCCCAGGTCTTCCCATTCGACGCGTCGATCCGTTGGCCGAAGGAGATCAATGGGCGGACAATGATACCTATCACCGCTGGATGCAGGTCGTGATCGGCCCGACGCTGGCATCGCTGCCTTCTATCGGGATTCCTGCAGGTTTCGACCAACGGGGCTTGCCGATGGGCATGCAGATCGTAGGACGCCCGCGCGGGGACAGGAGCGTTCTTGAGGCCGCACTCCAACCCTTGGAACAAGCACCTTCCACCTTGCCTTCGCCTGTGACGGCTTCCCCGGAAGCGGCTGACAGGGGCCCGTGAGCAATGGCCAGTACTGTCGACCGGCAAACTTTGCTGCCGCAGTCCCTGCCGCCGCCCGGAACCTGATTGCAGACCTGCTTTCGGAACCTGACGAAATTTCGGAACCTCCTGGAATTTTCAACGCGCGCCGGACGGGCGCCGCTACCGAACAGCGCATACGCTCGGCCATGCGGCGCTTCGCGACGGCGCGACAATCGCCATTATCACCGGCTGAGTTCCCTCATGCCACACTGACTAGGTCCTTTTTGTCGAGAATGGCGTTGTCGTCGAGCGCGGCACCCGTGAGGAACTCCTGGCAAAAGGAGGCCGCTACAAGGCCCTTTACGATCTCCAGGTGCACGCCGGGCGATGACATGTTGACCAGCCTGGGGGCCGCCAGCTGGTGACCCAGAGGTGCGAACTTGAAGCTGAATGAAACGATGCCTCGCCATTCAGCCGCCCGTAGGCACAAATCCAGCGAGTCCAAAGACGCTGTCGCAAGCGCGCGACATTTTTATATGGATCGGCCGGAATGGGGCCACCGATTTCCATGGCGTCCATGGAGACGAATGCAGGCCGAGTAGGAAAACAAAAACAGCTCTGAGGCCGCGAAGCGCGGCAGAGGCATGTCATTCCGCTTCCGCCAGTGGATTGGGCAAGTGATGCTCCAACCGACCCTCGGGGTAGCGCTCCAGATGCATCCGGAGCACTGAGCGGGTCGGCCAGGGGTTCTCAAGAAAAGCCTTGCGTTCCTCCAGCCAGAACGCGTCCGACAACATGCGCGGCCTGAGGGCGGCAAACGCTGCCTCGGCTTCTTCCCGCAGGATGCGCCAAAGGCTCGTGCCCGTCAGCGTATACTGTTGGTTGAGGCACAGTGCGATCTCATGAAGATGGCAGATGAAGCAGGCGTCGATGACGAATGAGCGCACGAAACTGATATCGTCATTGGATAGGGTGGATAAGATTTCCTTGCGACTGAAGGGCTTCAGGCGGTGCCCGCGTTCCTTGAACAGGGGCGCAAGCCTGCGGCCATCGCCGAAATCACGGATCAACAGTTTTCGTGGGCGGCCGGTTTCATCGAACAGGATGGTGCTGTTTTGCTGATGCGCCTCAAAGCCAATGCCGTATAGCAGATACATGCCGAGCGTCGGCCGGATAACGGTGCGTGCATAGGCGCGGAAAAACGCAGACACGGTCGTGTCGCTTTCATCGCCGTTCCTTGCGATCAATTCGCAAATGAGCGGACGACCATCGATCGGGCTTGACGTCAACAGTGCAGCCACAGTAACGGGCAAAAGTCCGTCATTGCGAGCTAGAGCGTCAGCGTTGCGATAGACAACCGAGAGAAAGCGGCCCGGATGCTCATCGCCCGTCTCGGGGTGACGCAAGATTGCGCCCAGCTCTTCGGTGAATATCTCCAGCCTCTCGTCAATATCCTTCTCTTTTGACAGGATATCGGAAATCAGGGTGCTGAGGCGCGGCCCCATGTGAATCGACTTGCCCTGCAGGGTACGCTGTTCGCTGGTCATCCAGATCGCCACCGGCAGCTTGATAAAGGGCCTCCGTTCCTGTTCGTCCGGCAGCATCGTGCGGAAGGACATAGACGGCAGCGTCAGGACCTCCGGGCCATCCGGGTCGAAAACACCGGAAGCAATCTCGGACGCGAATTCACGGCGCACGAAATTCTCAAGGTGCCAGCTATGGACAGGCATAGGAAGCCAGTCTTCAGGCGACTTTCCACGGTGATTCAGGCCGTTGGCCCAGTCGCGCCAGAGGTCGGGAAACTTTCGTGAGAACCATTCCGAATAGCTGCCGACATGCGGCATTTTCTCCACATAAACCCATTCCTTGCGCAGCCCTGCGACGCGCACGCGCACACGAGCGCCGAATTCAGGCGACAACGCACTCACGTCCTTAGGCGGTAGCCCGGGCTTGGCCTTCCATGTCGGATAAAAGGGGTGACCTTCCAACGCGCCCCACTGATCGAGAGTCATGGCTGCCAGGTGCGGCGGCAAGCTCTTAGCAAGATAGGCGAGGAATCCTTGCGCGCCTGATTCAGCTACTTTCCCTCGCATCTGGGCGCTCCAGTGCTGTCGGTGGCGACGCGCCAGGACGTCGTTGCGCACGCTGTTATCGATGTCGCGCAAAAGATTCTCCAAGCCGTCCGATGCAGGCGAAATCGCGAAGGCGGGCGCGACCTGCCTCATGAGATCGGAGGGGTCATCGATCCGGTGCCGGGCGCCGGTTTCGTCCAGCACTTCGATGGGACCACCATTTTGCAATATTCCGGCAGGTGCACGACACAGGTCGGTGAAATGCAAGACTCGGCGCGACTGCCAAAGGGGGAGCCAGGCTTGGTGGCCGTCGCGCGCCCACAATAATCCATCTGCTTCAAGAAGACGCTCGGCGAACAGGCAGCGTACCAACCGGCTGAGCGCATTGCGCGATGCATTCACCCAAAGCTGCGCGTCGCGCGCCTGAGCTTCGGCATTCGTCGGGGCAGACATCCTCTCGTCCATTATGCTTCCTCTGGCCATTTGCTTGGGAAATACGCGGGGCGATTTCTGCCACGCGCCGCCGGCAGCTCCTGCTGCCTCGCTACAAGGAAGATTCAAGAGTCGTGCCAACTGAGCAGAAGGAGTGTCAGATCAATGATCTGCATACTATTCAAAGGCTTAAATGAGAGTGCATCGGGAGCAAGCCGAACGCCACCGTGTCACGGGCTCGACAGAACCGATAGCTGGTGTCGGCGCCCGGCGCTTTCCGGGGAATAGTGGGCAGGACTCCTCCGCGGGAGGAAGCGGAATTCACGCGTCATTCACCCGCATTCCACGGTATCCGATGTGGACTGCGTCTTTCAATAATTCCCGGATACCAGAGCTCGCGAAGCCGGCGCCGATGATCCCGCCAATCGAAGGCGAGACTGTCCCCAAAGCCGGACTCTCCTGCTGCGGCGGGAGAATGGCGTTCCCGGTTCGAGGTTCTTTGGAAGGCGACTTACCTTCATGGAAGACTTAGCTTAGCAGTGCGACCACCATCCACGACAAAGATCTGGCCGGTGACGAATGCAGCCTCCTCG
>NZ_JHQR01000248.1 GCF_014843825.1 Mesorhizobium silamurunense | reverse complement strand
TACCGATCTCGGCCGCGCTGTCGCCGGCGGCCGTGCGCGAGCGGATCGACAGCCGCGCCACCGAGCCGATCGACGGCAGCGCCTCGCCGCGGAACCCCAGCGAGCGGATGTCGTGTATGTCGTCGGAGAGCTTCGAGGTGCAGTGGCGGGCAACCGCCAGCGCCAGTTCCCGCTCGGGAATGCCGGAACCGTCGTCGGTGACGCGAATAAGCGAAAGCCCGCCGCCGGCGGTGACGATCTCGACTCTGCTTGCGCCGGCATCCAGCGCGTTCTCCACCAGCTCCTTCACCACGCTCGCCGGACGCTCGATCACCTCGCCGGCGGCGATCTGGTTGATCATTGTTTCGGAAAGCTGGCGGATGGGCATTGGGCGATTATAGGCGGATTCGAGTGCAGCGGGGGAGGGGCTACTTCACGCCTGCGCCACCAGCCAGTCCCTGACCTTGCGCGCGTTGTCGCTGAGCTCGCGGTTCTTCGGCCAAATCACATAGAACACGATGCCGGTCCTCAGCACATGGTCGGTCACCGGCACCAGCAGGCCGGAGGCCACGAGGCGCTCGACGAGATGGCGCCAGCCGAGCGCGATGCCTTGTCCCTCCATGACCGCCTGGATCACCAGGGCGTAATCGTTGATGCGCAGCCCGCGCTCGGCGTTGCGAAGATTGGTTCCGGCGGACGCGAACCACTCGTCCCAGTTCGCGGCCTCGCGATAAGGCTCCTCGAGGTGGATGAGCCGGTGCGTGGCCAGTTCCGCGACGGTCCTCGGCATGCCGAACTTGGCCAGATAGCTGGGGCCGGCGACCGGGAAGATCTCCTCGTCGGCCAAGGGCAGCGAGTGATAGTCCATCCACCCCCGCGGCTCGCCGCCCCGCACGCCGAGCGGGATGCCTTCGGCGATGATGTCGAGGTCGCGGTCGGCGGTCTGGATGCGCAGATCGATGCCAGGCAGCTCGTCGCGGAACTGCTGCAGGCGCGGCATCATCCAGAACGAGCCGAAGGCGGTCGAGGCGGCAAGCGTCACATGGCCGCCGGTTGCCTGCAGGCGAAGGTCTTCGGCCGACTTGCGGATATGCGACAGGCCCAGCGAGACATCGGCATGGAAGCGCTCGCCTGCCTCCGTCAGGATCACCTGGCGGTGGCGGCGCTGGAAGAGTTTGGCGCCGAGCTGTTCCTCCAGCCCGCGCACCGCGTAGGAGACGGCCGCCTGCGTCATGCCGAGCTCTCGCCCGGCGGCGGTGAAGCTCGACAGTCGGCCCGCCGCCTCGAAGACGATCAGGCTGCCGGCCGAGGGCAGGAGGTGGCGTAGGCTTCGCATAAGGAGAGCTTATACAAGAGATCAGGATTTTCCAGCGTCACAGCCATATTTTGTCTCGCTAACTTGCCATAGCGGGAAGAAGGAGGCTCCATGAACGCACCGGCCGCTGAATTGACTGAACCGACCCACCGTCGCGGCGGCGGCCGCCTTGGGCGCAAGGCGCTGAGAAGCGCGCCGGTCGCATCGTTTCCGACCCTTGTCCGGCAGATTCCCGCCTACGAGATCGTCCCCGACGAAGCAGTGGAACTGATCCATCAGGAATCGCTCAAGATCCTCGAGGAGGTGGGTTGCGAATTCCGTGACGACGAGGCGATCACGCTCTGGAAGGCGGCGGGCGCCGATGTCAAGGAAACGCGTGTCCGTATCGACCGCGCGCTCCTGATGGAGCTCGTCTCGAAGGTCCCGCCGGAGTTCACGCTCAACGCGCGCAACCCCGAGCGCACAGTTCGCGTCGGCGGCAAGAACTCGATCTTCGTGCCGATGTATGGCGCGCCCTATGTGCGCGACCTCGACAACAAGCGGCGCTACGGCACGCTTGCCGACCTCAACAATTTCCATAAGCTCGCCTACATGGCGCCGGCGCTGCATTCCTCGAGCTCGATCATCTGCGAGCCGATGGAGATCCCGGTGCCGAAGCGGCACCTCCACATCATCCATTCGGCGCTCAGGCACTCCGACAAGCCGTTCATGGGCATCGTGACGTCGAAGGAGCGGGCCGAGGATACGATGGCGATGGCGGGCATCGTCTTCGGTGAGGACTTCGTCCGCGACAATCCGGTGCTGGTGGCGATCACCAACTGCAATTCGCCGCTGGTGTGGGACGCCACTATGCTCGACGCCATGCGGGTCTATGCGCGTCACAACCAGCCGCTCATCCTGGCGCCCTTCGCGCTGTGCGGCGCCTCGACCTCGGCTTCCGCCGTCGGCGCGGTCGCGCAGGTCAACGCCGAGGCGCTTGCGGGCGTCGCCTTCACCCAGCTCATCCGTCCCGGTTCGCCGCAGATCTACGGCCAGTTCATGGTGACGGTCGACATGAAGACCGGCGCCCCGATGGGCGGCACGCCGGAAGCCGCCCAGATGATGTATCTGATGGGCGCGCTGGCGAGAAAATACAAACTGCCGTGGCGCACCTCCGGCTTCCATGTCGGCTCCAAGCTCAACGACGCCCAGGCCGGATACGAGGCGAACATGCTGATGCATGCTGCGATCCTCGCCGGCGCCAATTACATCTGGCACTCCGCCGGCTGGCTCGAGGCCGGCCTTACCTGCGGCTACTCGAAATTCGCCACCGACTGCGAGCAGCTCATCGGCTGGTACAAATATGCCGGCGGCGTCTCGTTCGACGATTTCAAGGACGCTCTTGCCGCGATCCGCGAGGTCGGTCCGCAAGGGCATTTCCTCGGCACGCAGCACACGCTCGAGCATTTCGAGCGCGCTTTCTTCATGCCGAGTATAATGGACTTCAACTCCTTCGAGCAGTGGAGCGCCGAAGGGGCGAAGGACCACGACACGCGGGGTCGGGAGAAGGCGCGCAACATGCTTGCGGACTATCAGGAGCCGAAGCTCGACGAGGGCGTCGCCGAAGGTCTCAAGGATTTGATCGCGCGGCGCGAGGAAAAGCTGCCTGACAGCGTTAGTTAACAGAGAGCGGGCGAAGAACCCGCCGAACCAATGGGAGAAAGAAAATGACACTTTTCAGAAGCAACGGTGATCGAGTCCCCGCCACCATCGAGGCGATGGCGCAAGAGACGCGCGCGGGCCGCATGGACCGGCGTGAATTCCTGGCGTTGGCGAGCACCTTCGGCGCATCGACGGCTTTCGCCTATGGCATGATCGGCCTTGCCGCGCCGACAAAAGCCCTGGCCGAGGAGCCGAAAAAGGGTGGAACGCTGCATGTCTCCATGTCGGTCAAGGCGCAGAAGGATCCGCGCACCTATGACTGGACAGAGATGGCAAACGTCACCCGCAGTTGGCTGGAGCCGCTCGTGCGTTACACCCACCAGTTCACTTTCGAACCGGTGCTGCTCGAGAGCTGGGACGTCAATGACGACGCCACCGAATACACGCTGCATCTGCGCAAGGGCGTCACCTGGAACAATGGCGATGCCTTCAACGCCGACGACGTGGTCGCCAATCTGAACCGCTGGTGCGAGAAGGGGGCTTCCGGCAATTCCATGGCGGCACGCGTCGGCGCGCTGGTCGACCCAAAGACCGGTAAGGCGAAGGACGGCGCTATCACCAAGGTCGACGACCACACGGTCAAACTGAAGCTGTCCGAACCCGATATCGCGATCATACCGGGCTTCACCGACTATCCGGCGCTGGTCGTGCATCGCGACTTCGACAAGGATGGCGCCGACCCGATCAAGAAGCCGATCGGGACCGGAGCGTTCGAACTGGTCTCCTACGATGTCGGCCAGAAAGCGGTCGTCAAGCGCCGCGAGAACGGCAAGTGGTGGGGTGGCGAAGCGCCGCTCGACGGCGTCGAGTTCATCGACTACGGCACCGACTTCAACGCCACGCTGAATGCCTTCGATTCCGGCGAAATCGACCTCGATTTCGAAACGCCGGCCGACTTTATCGACGCCCTCGACAAGATGGATCTGGTGAAATCGGAGGTCGCGACGGCGACCACGCTGGTTGCCCGCACCAACATCACGCACAAGCCCTATGACGACCAACGGGTCCGCAACGCGCTGCAGATGGCCGTCGACAACAACGCCGTCATGCAACTCGGCTACGCCGGCCGCGGCACGGTCGGCGAAAACCACCACGTCAGCCCGATCCATCCCGAATACTATCCGCTGCCCAAAAAGACCCGGGATGCCGCCGGCGCCAAGAAGCTGATGGCGGACGCGGGACAGGCCGACTTCGAGCACGAGCTGATCACGGTCGAGGACGAGTGGCAGAAGAACACCGGCGACGCGATCGCCGGCCAGTTGCGCGATGCCGGCATCAAAGTGAAGCGCACGGTGCTGCCCGGCTCGACCTTCTGGAACGATTGGACGAAATATCCCTATTCCTTGACCATCTGGTACATGCGCCCGCTCGGCGTCCAGGTGCTGGCGTTGGGCTACCGCAGCGGCGAGGCCTGGAATGAAACGGCCTTTTCCAACCCGGATTTCGACGCCAAGCTCAAGCAGGCGCTGTCGCTGGCCGATCCCGCCAAGCGCAAGGAGGTGATGAAGGACGTCGAGCAGATCCTGCAGGATTCCGGCGTCATCATCCAGCCGTTCTGGCAGAAGCTCTACTGCCACATGAACAAGAAGGTGAAGAACTACGCAATGCACCAGACCTACAAGATGGACTTCCAGAACGTCTGGCTGGAGAGCTGAGGCAGGCAGCGCAAGGACTTCATGCGCCGCGAAAAAGCCGATATGCAGGATGCGTGGTGGTGATCTTGCCACCACGCCGCCGAACATCCGGAGATCCTGCATGAGACCGATAGTGCTGGCCGCTGCCATGTCGATTGCCTTGCCCGCCGCGGCGCTCGCCGGGCCGGCTTCCAAGGCCGTGAAGTTCTTCTACGTGCCGTCAGTGAAGTTCGAGGCGGACGCGAATTACCGCGACCGCTTCACCGAGCCGGTCACCAAGCTCTTCGCGGCCAACGACAAGGCGCAGAAGGAGAAGCCCGACGAGGTATCCTGCATCGATTTCGACCCGGGCCTCGACGCCCAGGATTTCGATCAGAAGACCGTGTCGAAGACGTTAAAGCTCACCGAGGCCGTCAATGGCGACACCGCCGAGGTGACGGCAAACTTCAATCTTTTCCCGGAAGGCGATGACTCCAAACGTGAAATGGTGTGGTCGCTGAAGAAAGTGGACGGCAAGTGGAAGATCGCCGACATCGCCTCCAAGACCAGCGACTGGACGCTCAGCGCGCTGGGATGCGGCTCCTCGACGGAGTGATCCCGTGCTTCGTCGTCTCGTCCTGGCGCTGTCGATACCATCGATGCTGGTCGCGGGGCTGAACGGCGCCTCGGCGCAGGGGCTGTTCGGTTCGCCGCCGCCGAACGCTTCCTCAGGCGACAACGCGCCGGCTGACGACAAGTCGCCGCCTGCGGTCGACAAGTCGCCGCCAGCCACAACGCCGCCGGAAACCAAGCCAGCCGCGCCCGTCTTGCCTGGCTCGCCGACAGCGGTGGTGAAGCCCTTCTACGAGCATCTCGGGCTGGAATTGGACCCGGCCCAGCGCAAGAATTTCATCGATCCGGCGAAGAGCGTGCTCGACAAGAGCGATGCACTCAGAGCTTCGGGGCAGGGCGAATGCCTCGATCCGAACATGGCGCTCGACAACGCCGACTACGACAAGCTCGCCATCGACGGGAGCCTGAGGACCATCGAGGCCGTCAATGGCGACGAGGCCAAGGTGGTGGTGGCCTTCGTCGTCGAAGGCCATCAGCATCGCCTCGAATGGAAGCTGAAGAAGATCGGCGGCGCCTGGAAGATCTCCGACCTTCTGTCGGTGACGGGGGAATGGGCGCTCAGTCAATACCAGTGCGAATGACGGTGACCAGCTCAGCCCCTTCCACGGTATGGCGCGACGCCGGTGTCGGGCAGCCAGGCGTCCTTCGGCGGCGCGCCGGTCTGCCAGAAGACGTCGATCGGGATGCCGCCGCGCGGGAACCAGTAGCCGCCGACGCGCAGCCAGAGCGGCTTGGTAGCCTCTACGATGCGGCGGCCGATCATGACGGTGCATTCCTCATGGAAGGCGCCATGGTTGCGGAACGAGGTCATGAACAGCTTCAGCGACTTCGATTCCACCAGCGTCGTGTCCGGCGCGTAGTCGATGACGATGTGGGCGAAATCGGGCTGGCCTGTGACCGGGCAGAGCGAGGTGAATTCCGGGCAGGTGAAGCGCACGATCGCCGGCGGTCCGTCGCCGCGAGTGAACGGTACGGTCTCCAGGACCGCCTGTTCGGGGCTTTGCGGCGTCTCGACGTGCTTGCCGAGCTGGGTGAGGTTCTTTGAATCAGTCATGGGCGGCTCCTTGCTCCCAGCCGCTGGAAGCGCAATTCAACGGCGGCGGGCGCGAAACGAAGGTTGAAAGAAGCGTTGCAGTCCTCTCGGGCGCAGCGCGTTTGACCGCTCATTAGCACAATTTGAAACGGCAGGAAGACGATGACCAGCAACGACCCGCTTCTCCAACCTTACCAGCTCAAGCACCTGATGCTGAAGAACCGGGTGATGTCGACCAGCCATGAGCCGGCCTATTCCGAGGATGGCATGCCGAAGGAGCGCTACCGGCTCTATCATGCCGAGAAGGCCAAGGGCGGCATGGCGCTGACCATGACGGCGGGCTCGGCGATCGTGTCGCGCGACAGCCCGGCCGCCTTCGGCAACCTGCATGTCTATGACGACCACATCGTTCCCTGGCTCGCCGAGCTTGCCGACGCCTGCCACGAGCATGACTGCAAGGTGATGATCCAGATCACCCATCTCGGCCGCCGCACCGGCTGGAACAAGGCCGACTGGCTGCCCGTGCTTTCGGCCTCACCGGTGCGCGAGCCGGCGCATCGCGCCTTCCCGAAGACCATCGAGGACTGGGATATCGAGCGCATCGTCGCCGACTATGCTGCCGCCGCCCAGCGCTGCCAGGCGGCCGGCCTCGACGGCATCGAGTTCGAGGCCTATGGGCACCTGATGGACAGCTTCTGGTCGCCGGCCACCAACCAGCGCGACGATGATTTCGGCGGCTCGCTCGACAACCGGCTGCGCTTCACCAACATGGTGCTGGATGCGGTTCGCGCGACGGTCGGGGAAAAATTCGTCGTCGGCATCCGCATGGTCGCCGACGAGGATTTCGAAAAAGGTCTCCCGAAGGAGGAAGGCGTCGAGATCGCTCGGCGGCTGGCCTCATCCGGTAAGGTCGATTTCCTCAACATCATCCGCGGCTCGATCGAGACCGACGCGGCGCTGACCAAGGTCATCCCGGTGACCGGCATGCGCTCGTCGCCGCATCTCGACTTCGCCGGCGAGATTAGGGCCGCGACGAAGTTCCCGACCTTCCATGCGGCGCGCATTTCCGATGTCGCTACCGCACGCCATGCGATTGCCACCGGCAAGCTCGACATGGTCGGCATGACGCGCGCCCACATTGCCGATCCCTATATCGTGAAGAAGGTGATGGAGGGCCGCGAGCACGAGATCAGGCCGTGCGTTGGCGCCACCTACTGCCTCGACCGCATCTATGAGGGCGGCGAGGCGCTCTGCGTCCACAATGCCGCGACCGGCCGCGAAGCGACGATCCCACATGTCATCGCCAAAAGCGAAGGGCCGAAGAAGCGGGTGGTCGTCGTCGGGGCCGGGGTCGGCGGGCTCGAAGCGGCTCGGGTCGCCGCCGAACGCGGCCATCAGGTGACGGTGCTCGAAGCGTCGAGCCAGGCTGGCGGCCAGGTGCGGCTCGCGACGCAGAACCCGCGCCGCAAGGAACTGATCGGCATCATCGACTGGCGGCTCGCCGAGCTTGATCGCCTCGGCGTCGAGGTGCGCTACGACACATGGGCCGAGAAGGACGACGTTTTGGCGCTCTCGCCGGACGTGGTGATCGTTGCCACCGGTGGCTTGCCGCAGAACCCGCCGTTGACGGCGGGCGACAATCTCGTCACCTCGAGCTGGGACATCATGGCCGGCAGCGTCAAGCCGGCCGAGAATGTGCTGCTCTATGACGACAATGGCGGCCATCAGGGCATGGGCGCGGCGGAATTGATCGCCAACAGCGGCGCGAAGCTGGAGCTGGTTTCGCCCGAACGCTTCTTCGCGCCGGAAATGGGCGGCCTGAACCACGTGCCCTATATGCGCGCCTTCCACGAGAAAGGCGTCATCGTCACCATCAACACCCGCCTGCGCTCGGTGCGGCGCGAGGGCAACCAGCTCATCGCCGAGCTTGCCTCCGACTTCGCCGACGACTGGCGCGGCGAGCGGCGTGTCGACCAGGTGGTGGTCGAGCACGGCACGGCACCCCTCGACGACCTCTACCTTGCGCTGAAGCCGCTGTCGAAGAATGGCGGCGCGGTCGACTATGAGCGGCTGGTGAGCGGCGGTGACATCTTCCCGGCGCGCAATCCCGAAGGCGGCTTCGTCGTGTTCCGCATCGGCGACGCGGTCGCCTCGCGTAACATCCACGCCGCCATCTATGACGGCATCAGGTTCGGGATCAGGATCTGACCACTGCTTGTCGGGTGGCGCGCAGCCGGCCTCCGCAAGGAGAGCCACCTGCTGCTTCGGTCGGTTGCGCGCCGCGCATGGCGCCGGACTGGTGCCGGCGACGTGCGATATCTCAAAACATCCTGGCGGTTGCCATGCAGAGCACGGTGATGACCAGCAGCCCGCCGGCGATCCGTTCGCCCCTGGTCATTTTTGCGCGCAGCTGGGTTTGCATCGCCGCATCGGCGCCGGCCAATTGCCTGCTGGCGGAGCCCACAAGCGCGCCCTGCACGCCGGCGGCGATCAGCGCCGTCAGGATGCCCAGAGCCAGCACCTTTTCCATCGAGCCAAAAACACCCTCATGGAAGAAATACCAGAGCAATATGCCGGTCAGAAACACCACACCGGAGGCGCCGAGTTGCGGCCGGATGAAGCGCTCCGCCTTGATCTCCGGATCGCGGGCAACCGCGACGGTCGTGCCGGCCCAGAACACGCCGGCCATGACGTGAAGGCCGATGACGACGATGTAGACATATTGCATGACCGAATTCCTCTCTACCGCCCGCCGCCGCGCGTCGCAGCATGACGCGACGCCATCAATAAGACAAAGTTAGATATCTAATGATTAGATGTCAATGCATGGCATATGGTTTCGTCCATCAACTGCTTGCTCTACTGTCCGGCCATGACGCCATTTGATCGCCCGCCAGTCGGCATGAATCTCGCCCGTACCTCCAAGATCGTGGCGCAGGCCTTCGACGCCGCGCTGGTTGAGGCCGGCGGAACGCTACCAGTCTGGGTGACTTTGCTCTCCGTCAAGTCGAAGGAGTTGGCCAACCAGCGCGAGCTTGCCGGCATGATCGGAATCCAGGGCGCCACGCTGACCCATCATCTCAACACCATGGAGGCGCAAGGGTTGCTGACGCGCCGCCGCGATCCGCAAAATCGTCGCGTGCATCAGGTCGAACTGACGGAGGCCGGCGAGACGATGTTCGAGAAGCTGCGGCTGGCCGCGATCGCCTTCGACAGGCGGCTGCGGGCCGGAATTCCCGACGAGAAGCTGGCCGAGTTCGCGGAAGTGCTTGCAGCACTTCGCGGGAATGTCGGGGGTTAAACAGCCTTAGTCATGGGTCGCGATGGCGCCGAAGGCGTGGTGACGCAGCTTGAGCGCGGCGATCAGCGCCGTGAACTTGGCCTTGCCATCGAAGGCATCCTGGAACATCTCGTCATGCATCAACAGGATCAGCCTGCCCGGCTTGGCGAAATGGCCGTAGCCGAATAGGTGGTCGATCTCGCTCACCAGATGATCGACGCTCTGCACCGGCTTGCCGCTGTCTTCATGCACCCATTCATGGTCCCAGCCGTAGAGCCAGAACCCGGACGCGGCGACGAACTCGTAGTCGGGATCCTCGCGGCCGGCCTGCGCCAGCCCGAGCGAGTTGTCGTCCTTCGACATCGACGGCAGCCGGAACACGTCGCGCCCCGGCAGCCGCGCATGCACGGCGGGCTTCAGGCCAAGCACTGCGTTGGCCTTCAGCATGTCCGCGACCACGCCCTCGGTGTCGCCGTAGAAATGCCGGTAGTGGTTGTAGGCATGGCTGTAGCTGTGGTTGCCGATCGTCACCAGCGGCACCCGCTGCACCAGCGCCCGATTGGTCGCATTGGCCTCGGCATGCATGCCGACCATGAACAATGTTGCCGGCACCTGCTCGGCCTGCAGCACGTCGAGGATGTTGGCGGTGCCGTTCAGCGGACCGTCGTCGAAAGTGAGATAGATCGTCCGGTCGGCGGCGAGCGCCGGAGACGCAAAAAGAAGCAACACCAAATGGGCAAGGCGAAGCGGCATCCGAAATCCCGATTGCGATCGCACAAGGCCGCCATGGCTATCAGAAGTTGTCAAGTTGGGCGTTATCTACCCAAAGATATGCTGGGGTCCTGGTCAGGCCGAGTCGAGAATTCCGAGAACCGGAGCGAAACGTACTTAACGTAGGTGAGACCGGAAGCGCAGGAAGCCGCCGTTTGCAAGGCCGGCCTCACCTGAATATCTGCGCATCTCAGGCGAGGCTGCCCTGCAGCACTTTGAGCTTCGCCTTCTTCGGGCTGCGCGCCTGCAGCCATTCGCGCGCCTTGTCCTGCGGCATCGGGAAGGCGATCGAATAGCCCTGCACCTGGTCGCAGCCGATCGCCATCAGTGAATCGAGTTCGGCCTCGGTTTCGGCGCCCTCTGCGACGATCGAAATGCCGAGCCCGCGGGCAAGCTCGGTGATGGCGCGCACGATCTTGGTGTTGTCGCCGTTCTCGTTGATGTTCTGGACGAAGCGGCGGTCGATCTTCAGCCGGTCGATCTCGTTGGGGTTGACGTGGCTGAGCGAAGCATAGCCGGTGCCGAAATCGTCGAGCTCGAGATGGACGCCGGCGGAGCGGATGTGCCTGAGCTTGGCGGCGATGCCGGTCTTCTCGTCGTCGAGGATGACGGATTCGACGATTTCCAGCGACAGCTTTTGCGGCGCGAGCCCGGCCCGCTCCAGCGTTCCGAACAGGAACTTGTCGAAATCCGACTCGCGAAGCTCGGTGCCCGAGACATTGACGGCGATGCGCCCGAAATCGATGCCGGCGCGGTCCCATTCGGCGGCTTCATTGATCGCCTTGGTGATGACGATGCGGCCGATGTCCGGCATGAAGCCGCACTTTTCCGCCACCGGGATGAACTCGCCGGGCGAGATCATGCCGCGCACGGCATGCTTCCAGCGCACCAGCGCTTCGATGCCGCTGATCTTGCCGCTGGTGAGCGACACCTGCGGCTGGAAATAGACCTCGAAGGTCTCTTCCGCGATCGCGGTGCGGATGTCCTGTTCGAGCTGCTTGCGATAGTCGAGCTCGCGCCGAAGCTCCTCGGAGAAGAAGGAGAAGCTGCCGCCGCCCAGCTTCTTGGCCGAATAGAGCGCGAGGTCGGCATGAACGAGCAGATCCTGCGCATTGTCGGCATCGACCGGGTAGACGGCGATGCCGGCGCTGGCGCCAGGCATGATGGTCGCGCCCTGGAAGGTGATCGGCTCGTTGATCTCGCCCAGGATGCGCTTGGCCAGCGCATGGATGTCCTCGGTGGTCCCGGCGCCGTTGAGGATCATCACGAATTCGTCGCCGCCGAGACGGGCGCAAAGATCCGAAGCGCGGCAGGAATCGCGCATGCGCTGGGCGGTGACGACGAGCACATAGTCGCCGGCGGGGTGGCCGAGCGTGTCGTTGATCTGCTTGAAACGGTCGAGGTCGAGCTGGATCACCGCCAGCCGCTCGCGGCGGCGATGCGCGCCCTTGATCAGCGTGTCGAAATGATCGGTGAGGAAGGTGCGGTTGTGCAGGCCGGTCAAGCCGTCATGCACCGCGATGAAGGCCATCGAATTGCGGGCGTCGACTAGCTCATGTGTCTTGCGCAGGATGGCCTTGGACATCGGCCGGAAGATGAACAGCGCCACCAGCACGATGACGCCGATGGTGGCGAAGAACAGCGTGCGGTGCAGGTCGAGCATTTCATCCGACCGCTCGGTGGCAAAGGCGCTGATGCGCTGGCCGAGCGCGGCATAGCCGGACAAGGTCGCATTGGCGACGGAGGCGTCGAGGCCGACACGCTCGCCGCCGCCCTTGTAGCCGTCGCTTTGCATGCCGAGCTGGGATGCGAATGACGAAACCAGTCGGTCGCCGTTGGCGATAAGGCCGACCGAGAAATAGTCGAGATGGAACGGCTTGCTGAACAGCACATATTCGATCGATTTCGGATCGTTGCGGGCAGGCGATAGCGGATCGGCGCCGGTCTCCTTGAGCAGCCGGTCGTAATTGGTCTCGAACTCGCCCGTTGCCTGCTTGAGCGCGGTGACGAGCGCCGGCTGCTTGTCGCGCGAGGCAGCACCGGTGGCGCTGGCCAGGAAGACGATGCGCTGCGACAGTGCCTTCTGCGTGGAAACGATATCGAGAAGCGCATCATTGTGCTGCTGCTGCGCCATCAGCTGCTGCAGCAGAATGAAGGAGGCCATCACCATGGCGGCAATGATCGTGAGCGCCAGCCAGTAGCCGGTTTTGATGAGCAGAATCAGCTTGCGCGAAACGTTCTGCACTGGCTGCTGCGACATAATTCGGTGACCCCTCCGGTCGACGGATTCCTGCCCTGGATTTCGTGGCGGGAAGACCCTTGACGTGAAAGGGTTAACAGGGCGGCAAGCCGGTGCGGCGCTCACCCCGACGGCGTGACAAAGCTGACAAGATGGTTATCGCGTCCTTTCAGGCGTTGTCGGCATTTGAGCGCATCGTTCTCCCACGGTGAGCAGGAAGCTTTCGCTACGCCACCGAAGCGGTCGTTTTTGCGATGGATTTTTCTTGCCCGCGGCGCGACAGTCCGCGTCAAACGAACAGGACCGGACCATGAGCGCAGCGTTTCTCTCTCACATCGACAACGAGCTTCAGGGCCTGAAATCGGCCGGACTCTACAAGTCCGAGCGGGTCATCTCCTCGATGCAGTCGGCCGAGATCGAGGTTGCCGGCCAGAAGGTGCTGAATTTCTGCGCCAACAACTATCTGGGCCTCGCCGACAGCCCCGAATTGCGCGAGGCGGCGAAGCAGGCGCTCGACCGCTACGGCTACGGCATGGCCTCGGTTCGCTTCATCTGCGGCACCCAAGAGGAGCACAAGGCGCTGGAAGCCACAATCTCCTCTTTCCTCGGCATGGACGACACCATCCTCTACGGCTCCTGCTTCGACGCCAATGGCGGCCTATTCGAGACGCTGCTCGGCGAGGAGGACGCCGTCATCTCGGACGCGCTGAACCACGCCTCGATCATCGATGGCGTCAGGCTCTCCAAGGCCAAGCGCTTCCGCTATGCCAACAACGACATGGCCGATCTCGAAGCGCGGCTGAAGGAGGCGAAGGACTGCCGTTTCCGGCTGATCGCCACCGACGGAGTCTTCTCGATGGACGGCATCATCGCCAACCTGCAAGGGGTGTGCGATCTCGCCGAGAAATACGATGCGATGGTGATGGTCGACGACAGCCATGCGGTCGGCTTCGTCGGCAAGAACGGCCGTGGCTCGGCGGAGCATTGCGGCGTCGAGGGCAGGGTGGATGTCATCACCGGCACGCTCGGCAAGGCACTGGGCGGCGCTTCCGGTGGCTATACGTCGGGGAAGAAACAGGTGGTCGACTGGCTGCGCCAGCGCTCGCGACCCTATCTCTTCTCCAACACGCTGATGCCGGCGATCGCCGGTGCCTCGCTGAAAGTGTTCGAGCTGATCCGCAATGGCGGCGCGCTGCGCGAGCGCCTATATGCCAATGCGGAGCGTTTCCGCTCTCAAATGGGTAAGCTGGGCTTTACGCTTGCCGGTGCAGATCATCCGATCATCCCGGTGATGCTGGGCGACGCGGCGCTGGCGCAGGAGATGGCGCAGCGCATGCTGAAGCGCGGCATCTATGTCATCGGCTTTTCCTTCCCGGTGGTGCCGAAGGGCCAGGCGCGCATCCGCACGCAGATGTCGGCGGCCCATTCCAGCGCCGATATCGATCGCGCGGTCGAGGCATTCGGCGCGATCGGCAAGGAACTGGGCGTGATTTCCTGAACGGCCGACATCGAAAAGCTGCTCCGGATCAAGAGATTCGAGGAACAAAAGAATGTCCAACATGATGAAGGCGCTGGTGAAGGCCAAGGCCGAGCCGGGCATCTGGATGGAAGAGGTGCCGGTGCCGGAGATCGGCCCCAACGATGTGCTGATCAAGGTCAAGAAGACCGCGATCTGCGGCACCGACGTCCACATCTACAACTGGGACCAGTGGGCGCAGAAGACCGTGCCCGTGCCGATGGTGACGGGGCATGAATTCGTCGGCACGGTCGCGGATTTCGGCGCCGCGGTCACCGAATACAAGGTCGGCCAGCGCGTCTCGGGCGAGGGCCATATCGTCTGCGGCCACTGCCGCAACTGCCGCGCTGGGCGAGGGCATCTCTGTCGCAACACGCTCGGCGTCGGCGTCAACCGTCCGGGCGCCTTCGGCGAATACATGGCGATCCCGCAGCACAATGTCGTGCCGATCCCCGACGACGTGCCGGACGAGATCGCCGCCATCTTCGATCCATTAGGCAACGCCGTCCACACGGCATTGTCCTTCGATCTGGTCGGCGAGGACGTGCTGGTCACCGGCGCGGGGCCGATCGGCATCATGGGCGCGCTGGTGGCGCAATGCGTCGGCGCGCGAAAGGTGGTGATCACCGACATCAACCCGGTCCGCCTGGACCTGGCGCGCAAGCTCGGCGTCCAGCATGTCGTCGACGCCTCGAAGGAGAAGCTGCGCGACGTGATGCCTTCGATCGGCATGACAGAGGGCTTCGACGTCGGGCTGGAGATGTCGGGCGCAGCACCCGCCTTCCGCGACATGATCGACACCATGAACAATGGCGGCAAGATCGCCATCCTCGGCATCGCGCCGACCGGCTTCGAGATCGACTGGAACAAGGTGATCTTCAAGATGCTGCATCTGAAGGGCATTTACGGCCGCGAGATGTTCGAGACCTGGTACAAGATGATCGCCCTGGTGCAGGGCCCGCTCGATGTTTCGGGGCTGATCACCCATCGCATCGGCATCGACGATTTCCAGATTGGATTCGATGCGATGCGGAGCGGCAGTTCGGGTAAGGTGGTGATGGATTGGTAGGCCGGTTATCCTTCCGTCACCTGAATCCGGACTGGAACGCAGAACCCAACGCTCCCGATGTAAAGCTGACTGTCGAGGGCAATACGGTTCAGCTTACCTTTCTGTTGAACTCGTGGGCCTACGACGCCCGCAAAGCAGAGACGGGGACGCTTCGTTTCATCGGTTGCAGTCGTTGGCGATGGGACTCCACGAACGATCACGCCTGGTTCGCAGGCAGGGGCCTTTACAGCAAGCAGGCTCCCAAATGGGGTGAGTTCTACGAGGTGATCGGCGATAGTCGGCCAATCGGTGAGGACGACTGGGAAGTTCTGTCGCCCGATGGACCTAAGTCGCTGCAGTTCTTGTTTTATTTTCGAGATGACACGATTGAAGTTGTAGCCGAAGACTGGTCGCTTGCTCGACAAATGCCAGGCGCTGGCTAGACTTCTTGTTCAGTACTTGGCCCAGGCTCCACCCAATCGACCCTCCAACGCAGCAACGCCCTTGACGATTGCAGCGCGCTCCTCCGCGCTAAGCCTCGCCAGCAACTCCCGTTCAAACGCGTTGGCCAGTGACACCATCTCCCGATAGGCCGCGAGCCCAGCCCTGGTCAGCGCAAGATGCTCTATACGGCGGTCGTTCCTGTCCGGATTGCGCGTCAGCCAGCGCCGTCGCTCGAGCTCGGCCACCGCCCGCGACACCTTGGTCTTGTGCATCGCCGACTGCTCGCCGAGCTCCGTCGCCGTCATCGTGCCGCGCTGGCCGAGGCCCGACAGCGTGCGCCATTCCGGCCGCGTCAGGCCGTGGCGCTCCTTGTAGATCTTCGAAAATTCGCGGCTCACCGTGTCGGCCAGCCGGTAGAGGCGGTACGGCAGGAATCTTTCGAGTTCTAGGATTTCCGGTTCCATCAGGACCACCATCGGGGCAGCGTTCGCCGTTGATAGTTACATTTTCAATGGTTACAAATGAAACAAATTTGGTCAACATTGCCGGCAAGCCAAGCTTCGTGAGGCCTGGATACCGGGATCATGGAGGATCGGATGGCCTTTTCCTACATGCCGGGTTTCGGCAACGATTTCGAGACCGAGACGCTGCCCGGCTCGCTGCCACAGGGACGCAACTCGCCGCAGCGACCGGCCTATGGCCTCTATGCCGAGCAACTGTCGGGCTCGCCCTTCACCGCGCCGCGCGGCACCAATGAGCGCTCCTGGCTCTACCGCATCCGCCCGAGCGTAAAACACACTGGCCGCTTCAAGGGGGCCAACTATCCCTTGTGGAAGACTGGACCAAACATCGGCGACCATGAACTCGCGCTCGGCCAATACCGCTGGAACCCGATGCCGATGCCCAGCGAGCCGACCGACTTCATTTCCGGCATGCGTACCATGACCACGGCCGGCGACGCGGTCGGCCAGTCCGGCATGGCGGCGCATGTCTATATCGCCAACCGCTCGATGGTCGACGACCATTTCTTCAACGCAGATGGCGAATTGTTGATCGTGCCCCAGGTCGGCGCGCTGCGCTTCGTCACCGAGATGGGCGTCATCGAACTCCGGCCCGGCGAGATCGCGGTGCTGCCGCGCGGCCTGGTCTTCAAGGTCGAGTTGGCCGACAAGGAGGCGCGCGGCTATGTCTGCGAGAACTACGGCGCCAAGTTCACCATGCCAGACCGCGGCCCGATCGGCGCCAACTGCCTGGCCAACCCGCGCGATTTCAAGACGCCCTGCGCCTGGTTCGAGGAGAAGGAGACGCCCTGCCGGCTGATCGTCAAATGGTGCGGCACTTTCCACGTCACCGAGCTCGGCCATTCGCCGCTCGATGTCGTCGCGTGGCACGGGAACTACGCGCCCTATAAATATGATCTGGCGACGTTTTCGCCGGTCGGCGCCATTCTGTTCGATCATCCGGATCCGTCGATCTTCACGGTGCTGACGGCGCCGAGCGGCGAGGAAGGCACGGCCAATGTCGACTTCGTCATCTTCCCGCCGCGCTGGCTGGTGGCGGAAAACACCTTCCGTCCGCCATGGTACCACCGCAACATCATGAGCGAGTTCATGGGCCTGATCCACGGCCAGTACGACGCCAAGGAGGAAGGTTTTGTTCCCGGCGGCATCAGCTTGCACAACCAGATGCTGGCCCACGGACCCGACGCGTCCGGTTTCGAGAAGGCGACGAATGCCGACCTGAAGCCGGTCAAGCTCGACAACACCATGACCTTCATGTTCGAGACCCGCTTTCCGCAGATGCTGACGCGCTACGCCGCCGAGCTCGACACACTGCAGGAGAACTACATCGACTGCTGGGCCGACCTGAAGAAGCGTTTCAACGGCACGCCCGAGGGCGACTGGTCCTGATCGGGCTGCCATTAGCGGGAAAACTCGAGCAGGTGGCTTGACGATCGCTCGCAACGGCCTTGTTGTGGATCAGCGGCACAAGACCGCGCGAGGAGAGGAAACCGCATGAAGCTTGCCACATTGAAGAACGGGACGCGCGACGGAAAGCTGGTCGTGGTCTCGCGCGATCTGACGCGGTTCACCGATGCCTCCTTCCTGGTGCCGACGCTGCAGGCGGCGCTTGACGACTGGCGGCGGATTTCGCCGCATCTGGCGGCCATGGCGGAATCGCTTGAGACCAATGCCGTTCCCTCGGCGCGCTTCCACGAGCATGACGCCCATTCGCCTTTGCCGCGCGCCTATCAATGGGCGGACGGCTCGGCCTATGTGAACCATGTCGAGCTGGTGCGGAAGGCGCGGGGCGCCGAGATGCCGGCGAGTTTCTGGACCGATCCACTGATCTACCAGGGCGGCTCGGACTCCTTCATCGCGCCGCGCGATCCGATCAGGATGGCGGACGAAACCTTCGGCATCGACATGGAGGCGGAAGTCGCCGTCATCGTCGACGACGTGCCGATGGGCGCCGGTCTGGACGAGGCGAGGGGAGCGATCCGCCTCGTCATGCTGGTCAACGACGTGACGCTGCGCGCCGTCACCGGACCGGAACTCGCAAAAGGGTTCGGCTTCTTCCAGTCGAAACCGTCTTCCGCCTTCTCGCCTGTCGCGGTGACGCCGGACGAGCTGGGCGACGCCTGGGACGGCGGCAAGGTCAACCTCGCGCTGCTCGTCGACCTCAACGGCAAGCCGTTCGGACGGGCAAATGCCGGCGTCGACATGACCTTCGATTTTCCGGCGCTGATCGTGCACGCCGCGAAGACACGGCCGCTCGCCGCCGGCACCATCATCGGCTCCGGCACCGTCTCCAACAAGCTCGACGGCGGCCCGGGCAAGCCGGTGGCGGCAGGCGGCGCCGGCTATTCCTGCATAGCCGAGCTGCGTATGATCGAAACCATCGAAAGCGGCGAGCCGAAGACGCCTTTCCTGCGTTTCGGCGACACGGTGCGCATCGAGATGAAGGACAAGGCCGGCCACTCGATCTTCGGCGCGATCGAGCAGAAGGTCGAGAAATACGCCAAATAAGCGCGGGCTGGGGGAGGAGGCCGAAACGGTGACGCTGCTCGAGCACCTGCGTCGCATGGCGCGCAACAATCTATGGTCGAACGACCCATCTACCGTGCCGTGCTGGCGCTTCAGCCCGGCGAGCTCGAGGCCGGGCGCACCAGCTTCTTTCCCTCGATCAGGGAAACGCTCAACCACATTCTCGCGGTCGACCATCTCTATCTCGATTTCCTGACGGACGGCGGCCGGGGCGCCGTGGCCTACGACGACTTCGTGCCCTTCGACGATGCGGCAAGCCTGGCGGCGGCGCAGGCCGATTTCGACCGCAGGCTCATCGCCTTCTGCGATGGCCTGACGGACGCCGATCTCGACCGTCGTGTCATCACCGATAGGCGCGAGGACGGCATGATGCCCGAGCGGATCGGCGACATTCTCGCCCATGTCTTCCTGCATGACATCCATCACCGCGGCCAGGTGCATGCCATGCTCTCCGGCACCTCGGTTAAGCCACCGCAGCTGGATGAATTCCTGCTCGACTACGACATCAAGCTCAGGAAGGCGGAGGTTGAGAGGCTGAACCTGGGAAGCTAGGCAAGCGTTACATCGTAGCGCGCAAAATGCGGGTCCGATGTCAGGATGGTCAGGTTTTCCATCTGCGCTTGTGCAATCAGCAACCGGTCGAACGGATCGCCATGGTGATGCGGCAGGTCGCCGACCGCATGCGCGTGCTGGAAGGTGACGGTGAGCGGTTGAAATCGCATTCTTGGAAGTAGCGCCGGTAGGTCGTCGGGAGCTTCAAGCTTTCCAATCGAACGCTTGATGGCAATTTCCCAAACACTTGCTGCGCTCGCGAACACCACTGCGTCCGATGCTAGGATGGCGCGGTGATGCTCGCTGAGATGTCGATCGTCCGAAATAGACCAAAGGATCATATGAGTGTCGGCGAGAAACGGGCCGACCGTCATTTCACGTACTCGTCCCATTCGGGGCCGAGTTCGTCAAAGTCGTCCGCAATCCAGATCTTACCCTTCAAGGCGCCGATACGCGGTAGGGGTTCCGCCGCCGCAGGCGGTACGATTCGCGCGGCCACCTTGCCGTGGCGCGTGAGCACAATCTCCTCACCGGCTTCCGCACGGCTTACAAGTTCCGACAATTTGGCCTTGGCCTCGGCGATGGAAACATTCATGGGCTCGATCCTTTATGACCATAATTTAGGTCATAATTGGTCGCGCCGCAAGATATCCGTATCAGGTCGGCTACGCCGCCTTGCCGCCTAGCTTGATCACGCCGCGCTTGATCTGGTCCTGCTCGATCGACTCGAACAGGGCGCGGAAGTTGCCCTCGCCAAAGCCTTCGTCGCCTTTCCTCTGGATGAACTCGAAGAAGATCGGGCCGATGACCGTCTTGGAGAATATCTGCAGCAGGATCTTGGTCGTGCCGCCGTCGACGACGCCTTCGCCGTCGATGAGGATGCCGTGCTTCTTCATCCGCTCGATCGGCTCGTCATGGCCGTTTACCCGGTCGTGCGACATCTCGTAATAGGTGTCGGGCGGGCCGGGCATGAATTTCAGCCCGTTGGCGGCAAGCTTGTCGGTGGCATCGTAGATCGCGTCGGTGCCGACGGCGATGTGCTGGATGCCCTCGCCATTGTACTTCTTCAGGTATTCGGCGATCTGGCTGGTCTCGTCCTTGGACTCGTTCAGCGGAATGCGGATCTTCCCGCAGGGCGAGGTGATGGCGCGGCTGACCAGTCCGGTGATCTTGCCGTCGATGTCGAAGAAATGGATCTGCTTGAAGCCGAACAGGTCGCGATAGAAATCCCACCACTTGTCCATGTTGCCGCGATAGACGTTGTGGGTGAGGTGGTCGAGATAATAGAAGCCGACGCCTTCGGGCTTCGGATTGCGTTCGCCCAGCCATTCGAACTCGGCGTCATAGGCCGAGCCCTTCTCGCCATAGGCCTCGATGAAATAGAGGAGCGAGCCGCCGATGCCGACGATGGCCGGCACGTCGAGCGCCTTGTCGGTGCCCTCATAGGGCGTCGCGCCCTTCGATACCGCATGGTCGAAAGCGTGCTTTGCGTCGACCACCCGCCACGCCATCGAGGCGGCGCAGGGGCCGTGCTTGTCGACGAACTTCATCGCATGCGAGCCGGGCTCGGCATTGACGACATAGTTGATGTCGCCCTGCCGCCAGACTGTGATGTCCTTGCTGCGGTGCTTCGCCACCGCGACATAACCCATGCGGGTGAAAAGCTCGGCGAGCTTCGCCGGCTCAGAATGCGCGAACTCGACGAATTCGAAACCGTCGGTGCCGGCGGGGTTTGCCTTTCTGATTTTTGCAGGTGGGGCGTCGTGCGGGAAGGGGCCCATGGCAATCCTCCGAAAGCTGTTCTGGCCGTACTTGACCATGTTTATCCCATCATAGTCCCAGCCGGCCGCACGGTGCTTGCATTCAAACGCTTGAAATGATCAATTTATGCGCAGAACGTGCGCATTTGGAGGAAAATCCGTGGACGATGAGCGCATCGATCAATTCGACCGCAAGATACTGGCGCTCCTGCAGGGCGACGGGCGGCTCACCAACAACGATCTGTCGGAGCGGGTGAATCTCTCTGCCTCGCAGTGCTCGCGCCGCCGCCAGCGGCTGGAGGAGGACGGCTATATCCGAGGCTACCGCGCCGTGCTCGACCGCGACCGTCTGGGCTTTTCGCTGGTCAACGTCATCTCGGTGACCTTGGCCACCCACAACCGCGACAATGCCCGCCGCTTCGGCGAACTGGTGGCGCGCCTGCCCGAGGTGCAGGAGGCGCACGCGCTGACCGGCGAGATGGATTATATCCTGAAGGTGGTGACGCCCGATCTCAAATCCCTGTCGGAATTCGTCAACGGCGTGCTCCTGCCGCATGAATCGGTACAGCATGTGAAGACCGCGATCGTGCTGGAAACGCTGAAGGAGACGGGTGCGCTGCCGATCTAGTAGCGTCAGGTTTTCTTTCATACGCTGGCGGGACAGCGCCCCCCTCTGTCCTGCCGGACATCTCCCCCACGAGGGGGGAGATCGGACGTCACGCCGGCTTTCGCCAACCTCAGGCGTTGCAAGATCGAGCGAGGCGCGGAAACTGCCAATCTCCCCACCTGTGGGGGAGATGTCCGGCAGGACAGAGGGGGGCGCGAAGGATCACGGCGGGCGTATTTTGGCTCCGTCACAGCTCAAAGAACAATTCAGCCCTTCTGCTGTTGGATCAGCCCGTAAAGATTGGTGCAGCGCGCGCCGGAGCGGCAATAGGCGAAGACCGGGCCTTCTAGTTCGTCCAGCGCCACGGCCTGGTCCTCGACATTGTCCATGGTGATCTGACCGCTGATGACGGGAATGTAGCGGAAGGCAAGGCCGGCGGCTTCCACCGCCGCCTTGATGCTGTCGGCCGAGGGCTGGCCCGGCTGCTCGTTATCCGGCCGGTTGCAGATCACGCTTCTGAAGCCGGCTTCCTTGATGGCGGCGATGTCCTCGGGTTGGATCTGGCCGGAGACCGAATAGTCGTCGCTGATCTGGCGATATTCCATCGTCTTGTCCTCGCAATCTTCTTTGCCGCAGTCATGCCACTCCGGGGCAAGGGCGGCAATCCGTGGCGGCGGATTTTCTCCGCCAAATAGAGAGTGCGGGCCGGAAAATCCAACCGGGCCGCTTGCGGCCCGGTTGGGCCATGTCAGCTCAACTGCCGAGGATGGCGCCTTTGATCTGCGTGATGTTGTTGTGCATCATGTCGATATAGGTCGAGGCCGGGCCGTCCGGCTGTGACAGCGCGTCCGAATAAAGCGTGCCGCCGACCTTGATGCCGGTCTCGCCGGCGATCTGCTCGATCAGCCGCGGATTGGTGATGTTCTCGATGAAGATCGCCGCCGCCTTGTCCTGCTTCACCTGCTCGACCAACTTGGCGACGTCTGCGGCCGAAGGCTCGGAATCGGTCGAAATGCCTTGCGGCGCCAGGAACGTCAGCCCGTATTCGTGCTCAAAATAGCCGAAGGCGTCGTGCGATGTGATGACCACGCGCTTCGCCGCGGGAATAGACTGGATCGCCGCCTTCACTTCGCCTTCCAGCGCATCGAGCTTCGTGGTGTAGGCGGCGGCATTGGCCTTGTAGCTGTCGCAACCTGCGGTGTCCGCCGTGCAAAAAGCATCGGCGATGTTCTTCACATAGATCCTGGCATTGGCGATCGACTGGAAGGCATGCGGGTCGGTGACGGTCTTGCCGGCGCCTTCGGTTGCGTCCGCATCGGCGAATTCCGGCTTGAAATCGATCGGCGTTACCCCCTTGGTCAGCGTCACGATCTCGGCCTTAGTGGCGCTGGCATCGACCAGGCGCTGCAGGAAACCCTCGAAATGCAGGCCGTTGACCAGAACCACATCGGCCTTCGCCATCGACACCGCGTCGGCCGGGCTCGGCTCATAGACATGCGCGTCGCCGTCCGGCCCGACGATGGTGGTGATGTCCACGCGATCGCCGCCGACATTTTTGGCGAAGTCGGCAATGACCGTGAAGCTCGCCACCACCTTGAGCGGCGCCGCGAAGGCCGATGAGGTTGCGAAGGCGCTTAATGCTATAACACTCATCGCCAGGGCGGCACGAAAAGATTTCAGCATTGGGAAGGTCTCCTTGGTTGGGGTCAGGCGGTCCGGTGGCGGTGATGCACGATGCGGGCGCGCAATGCGCCGCGCGAGCCGAACACGATCGAAAAGAAATAGACGACGCCGGCCGAAAGGATGATCGCCGGGCCGGATGGCAGCGACGCATGATAGGACAGAAGCAGTCCGGCGATGCAGGAGGCGAAGCCGATCAGCACCGCCAGCACGCACATGGGTTCCACGCGCACCGTCCAGAAGCGGGCAGCGGCCGCCGGCAGCATCATCAATCCGACCGAGAGCAGAGTGCCTAGCGCCTGGAAGCCGCCGACGAGATTGAGCACGACGAGGCCGAGAAAGATGAAGTGCACCGGGCTGCCCATGCGGCTCACCGAGCGCAGGAACAGCGGGTCGAGGCATTCGGCGACCAGCGCGCGCCAGAAGATCGCAAGGCTGGCGAGCGTCACCACCACGATGCCGCCGATCAGCGTCAGCGCCTCGTTGTTGAGCGCCAGCACGGTGCCGAAGAGTACATGCATCAGATCGACGCTGGAGCCGCGGATCGACACCATCAGCACGCCTACCGCAAGCGAGATGAGATAGAAGGCCGCCATCGAAGCGTCCTCGCGCTGGATGGTGAAGCGCGAGACCGCGCCCGCGCCGAGCGCCACGATGATGCCGGCGATCAGTCCGCCGATAGTCATCGGCAGGATTTCGAGCCCATAGAGCAGGAAGCCGGCGGCAGCGCCGGGCAGAATCGCATGCGCCATCGCGTCGCCCGACAGGCTCATGCGCCGCAGCATCAGGAAGACGCCGACAGGGCAGGCGCCGAGCGACAGCATCAGCGAGCCGAACAGCGCCCGCTGCATGAAGGCGAAATCGGCGAAGGGCGCGATGAACAGGCCGTAGAGGAAGTCCATCACGCAGCCCTCGGTCCGGAGCCATGATCATGCGTGCGCGCGTGATCATGATGGTCGTGATCATGCCCATGGTCATGGCCGTGATCGTGCTCGCTCGGCTCGCACCAAGGCGCATTCTCTTCCCAAGCCTCGTGGAAGCGCCGCGCCTTGAGCAGGTTTTCCGGCCGCAGCGTCTCTTTTGTGTCGCCCCAGGCAACGGGCTGGCGGGCGAGCAACAGCGTTTCCGGGAAATTCTGCCGGACGAGATCGAGGTCGTGGACGACGACCATGATCGTGCGCTCCTCGCCATGCCAGCGTTTTATCAACTGGATGAGGTCGCCGACGGTCTTGGCGTCGACCGCATTGAACGGCTCGTCGAGCAGGATCAGGTCGGCGTCTTGCAGGAGCACGCGGGCAAACAGCGTGCGCTGCAGCTGGCCGCCGGAGAGCGTGTCGATCGGGCGCGTCTCGAAACCGCCGAGGCCGACCGCCATCAGCGCCTTGCCGACCGACTCGCGATCCTCCCTGGTGTAGCGGCCGAGCATGCCGCGCTTCGGCCAGAGACCCAGCGAGACAAGGTCGACGACGCGCGCCGGAAAACTGCGGTCGAGCTCCGACTGCTGCGGCAGATAGGCGGTGCGCACGCCGGGCGCGCGGACAACCGCGCCCTCCATCGGCTTCAGCACGCCGACGATGCCCTTCATCAGCGTCGACTTGCCCGAGCCGTTGGCGCCGACCACGGCGGTCAGCGAGCCCTTTTCGACGATGCCATCGAGGTGATGAATGGCAGGGTGGCTGCCATAGCCGAGCGTCAGGTCGCGGAAGGTCAGGCAGGCATTTGTCATCAGACGTTCCGGGCGGTCCCCTAAATCGAGTGCACCGTCGATATGTGATGTTATTACATTAGTCAACACGGCAGACCGGCGGAATTGTGTCTCGGCCGGTCAACTCGGCGTGTCCGTGACGAGGCCCGGGTCGGAAATTGGCTCAATTGGTTTCGCGTCCGGTGGCCTTGCCCGGAGCCGGCACGGACTCTAAAGAAGCACGACTCCCATAATGAAGGAACCTCCCATGAGCATTCGTCGCATCGATGTCGGCCCGCGCATGAGCCAGATCGTCATCCATGGCAACACCGTCTATCTGGCCGGCCAGGTTGGCGAACCCGGCGGCAACGTCGCCTCGCAGACTCGCGACATCCTGAACACGATCGACGAATTGCTGGCCAAGGCCGGCACCGACAAGACCAAGATCGTCCAGGCGATCATCTGGCTGGCCGACATGGGCACCTTCGCCGAGATGAATTCCGAGTGGGACAAGTGGGTGCCGAAGGGCCACACGCCGGCCCGCGCCACCGGCGAAGCCAAGCTCGCCGGCCCGGAGTATCTGGTCGAGATTATCGTTACGGCTGCGCTGTAAGGGCGCGGCGCCGGAACTGCCAATCTCCCCCCAAGGGGGGAGATCACTCATCCCTGCGACGGGGTGAACCTCGCCACCAGCGTGTGGCTTTCCGCCGGATAGATGAAGCGCACATGGGTGACCGGGTGCTCGGCGCTCCAGGTACGGCGCTCGACCAACAGGCAGGGCGCGCCGGGGTCGATGTCGAGCGCGTCGGCGATAGTGTCATCAGCCGCCATGGCGCGGATGCGGTGCTCGGCCTCGCTCCACGGCACGCGGCCGATCAGCCAGGGGCCTGGCGCGATTTCAAGAAACGCTTCCTCGCTGGCCCCGGCCACGGCTGAAAGATTGATCAGGCGCTGCTCGAGCGCGAACGGCCGCTCGCCGGCGAAATGCAGGCCTTCCAGCGCAAGCACCGGACCCGGGGCGGAAAGCCCGAGCAGCGACCGGTCCTCGGCGCTGCTGCGCCGCTTCAGGCGTTCCAGCCGCTCATAGCGATAGGGCAGGCCGAGCGCCTCGACCTCGATCCTGATGTCGTGCAGTTCCAGCACCGCCGCCTGCGACTGCGGCTGGCGCACGAAACTGCCTGACCGGCGGCGGCGCTCGATCAGTCCGGCTTTGGCGAGCTGCGACAGTGCCTTGTTCACCGTCATGCGCGAACAATTATATTGCGCCGTCAGTTCGTGCTCGAAGGGGATGCGATGACCGGGCGCCCAGGCACCTGAGAGGATCTTCTCCCGAATGTCCGACAGGATGCGTTGATGCAGCGAGATGCTCTCGCCACCTTCCACGTCATCTGTTTCAACCAGGCTCATCGGGCTTTTCCTGCTCAGCCTTGCGAAAGCGCGGTCATCACGTCGCGGAACCGCTTGGCAACCGCCTCGCGCTTCGCATGCCTGCCGCCACTGACATGCTTTTTGCCATGCACCCAGACGCAATCGACCTTGCTGCCATTGGCGAAGATCCAGGCGTCGAGGATCGCATCGCCGGACTTGCCGGCAAGCGAAGGATGATTGCCGTCGAGCGAGACGAGGTCGGCGGGACAGCCGGCGGCAATCCGCAACGGACCGGCGCCGAGCGCGACGCCGCCGCCATCAAGCGCGGCGTCGAAAAGCGCGCGCCCCGTGGAGCCGCCGGCGCGCGCCAGCACGTTGCGGGCACGGTGGGTAATGCGCTGAGAGTATTCGAGCTGCCTGAGCTCATCCGGCAGGCCAATCAGCACGTTGGAATCGGAGCCGACGCCGAAGCGGCCGCCATGCTCGATGAACAGCGGCGCGGCAAAGGTGCCGTCGCCAAGATTGGCTTCGCAGAGGCCGGCGATCGCGCCGCTATTGGCCATGGCGATCGTCTCGGGCTCGGTCATGTGCGTGGCGTGGATCAGGCACCAGCGCTCATCCACATGGGCATGGCCGAGCAGGAACTCGACCGGCCGCGCGCCCGACCAGGCGACGCAATCCTCGACCTCCTTCACCTGCTCGGCGACATGGATGTGGATCGGGCCGTCCGGCGCCATCGCCGCGACCGCGTTGAGCTCGTCCGGCGTCGCCGCGCGCAGGCTGTGCGGCGCGACGCCGACGACAGGCTGTTCCAGCTTCGATACGCTCTCGCGGCTTTTCTCAAGCAAACGCCCGAACCGCTCGACATCATTGATGAATCGCCGCTGGCCTTCGTCCGGCGCCGCGCCGCCGAAGGCGGAGTGTGCGTAAAAGACCGGCAGCAGCGTCAGCCCGATGCCGGTCTCGGCAGCCGCCGCCGCGATGCGCTCCGCCATCTCGGCGATGTTGGCGTAAGGCTTCCCGTCGCGGTCGTGATGCAGATAGTGGAACTCGCCGACGCGCGAGAAGCCGGCCTCCAGCATCTCGACATAGAGCTGTGCGGCGACCGCCTCGACCTGGTCCGGCGTCATCGACAGCGCGAAACGGTACATCACCTCGCGCCAGCTCCAGAAACTGTCGGCCGAAGGACCGCGCAACTCGGCCAGCCCCGCCATGCCGCGCTGGAAGGCGTGGCTGTGGAGGTTGGGCATGCCCGACAGGAGAATGGCATGGCGCTCGTCTCCGGTCTGCGCGGAGGCGCCGGTCTCGACCGTTGCGATGCGGCCGCCGTCCACAGCGATCCTCACATTGCCTCGCCAGCCCTCGGGCAGCAGCGCCTGTACCGCAAAGATCGCCGTCACGTCCAAACTCCCGAATCTGAATGCCCGAGCGACATTACCACTTGCGTCGCGCTCCAATATGTATATACATAATCGCCATCCTTTCAAATGGAAAAGATGATGGGTGGAGAGAATAGACAGGGCGGCCTTCGTCTCTGGCGCAACGCGCGCCTGGCGACCATGGCCGAAGGCTTGGCGGGCCTCGGTATCGTCGAAAAGGGCGCGGTCGCCGCGCGCGACGGGCTCATTGTCTATGCCGGAGCGGAAGCGGATATGCCGGCCTCATTCGGGCAAGGCGCCGAGACGGTCGATTGCGAGGGCCGCTGGATCACGCCCGGCCTGATCGACTGCCACACGCATCTTGTGTACGCCGGCAACCGCGCCAATGAATTCGAGATGCGGCTGGCGGGCGCGACGTATGAAGAAGTGGCGCGGGCAGGGGGCGGCATCGTCTCCTCCGTGAAGTCGCTGCGCGACGCGAGCGAAGATGAGCTCGTTGCCCAGACACTGCCGCGCCTCGACGCGCTGATGGCCGAAGGTGTCACCACCGTCGAGATCAAGTCAGGCTACGGCCTCGACCTCGACAACGAGAAGAAGTCGCTGCGCGCCGCGCGCCGCCTCGATGGCGAACGCAAGGTGACGATCCGCACGAGCTGTCTCGCCGCCCACGCGTTGCCGCCGGAAGCCAAGGGCGACAAGGACGCTTTCATCGATCTCGTCTCCGGCACCATCCTGCCGGCGGTTGCCGCCGAAGGCCTCGCCGATGCAGTCGACGGTTTTTGCGAGGGCATCGCCTTCTCACCGGAACAGATCGCGCGCGTCTTCGACAAGGCGAAAGCGCTCGGCCTGCCTGTAAAACTCCACGCCGACCAGCTGTCGAACCTGCATGGCGCCGCGCTTGCAGCCCGCTATGATGCGCTTTCCGCCGACCATCTCGAATACACCGACGAAGCAGGTGCGGCCGCCATGGCCAAGGCCGGCACGGTCGCGACGATCCTGCCCGGCGCCTACTATTTCATCCGCGAGACCAAGAAGCCGCCGGTCGACTTGTTCCGCCGGCATGGCGTGAAGATGGCGGTCGCCACCGACAGCAACCCCGGCACCTCGCCGCTCACCTCGCTGCTGCTCACCATGAACATGGCCGCGACGCTCTTCGGCCTGACTGTCGACGAGTGCCTCGCCGGCGTCACCCGTGAGGCGGCGCGTGCGCTGGGGCTTCTCGACAAGACCGGCACGCTCGAAGCCGGCAAATCGGCCGACCTCGCCATCTGGGACATCGAGCGCCCAGCCGAACTCGTCTACCGCATGGGCTTCAACCCGCTCCATGCCCGTATCTGGAGAGGACAATGACCGAACTGACCTTGAAGCCCGGCAGCGCGTCGCTTGCCGATTGGCGCGCCATCTACCGCGGCGCCGTGCCGAAGCTCGACGATGCCTGCCGGCCGAAGATCAAGGCCAGCGCCGAAGCGGTCGCCCGCATCCTCGCAAAGGGCGAGCCGGTCTATGGCATCAACACCGGCTTCGGGAAGCTCGCCAGCGTCCGCATTCCCGGAGCCGACCTCGAAACGCTCCAGCGCAACATCGTGCTTTCGCATGCCGCCGGTGTCGGCGATCCGATGCCCGTCGCGGTGGTGCGCCTGATGATGGCGCTGAAGCTGGCGAGCCTCGCCCAGGGCGCTTCCGGCGTGCGCGCCGAGACCATCGACTTGCTTCAGGGGATGCTCGCCAATGACGTCATCCCGGTGGTGCCGACCCAAGGCTCTGTCGGCGCCTCCGGCGAC
Organism: Mesorhizobium silamurunense; assembly: GCF_014843825.1. Taxonomy (GTDB): domain Bacteria; phylum Pseudomonadota; class Alphaproteobacteria; order Rhizobiales; family Rhizobiaceae; genus Mesorhizobium; species Mesorhizobium silamurunense. The sequence continues at coordinate 21,305 of NZ_JHQR01000248.1, read as the reverse complement.
CTCGCGCCGCTCGCGCATATGACGGCCGTCATGATTGGCGTCGGCGAATGCTTTACCCCGCATGGCCGCTTCCCGGCCAAGGTCGCTTTCGTCTCGCACGGGCTGGAGCCGGTGACGCTCGGCGCCAAGGAGGGGCTGGCGCTGCTCAACGGCACGCAGTTCTCGACGGCTTTCGCGCTCGCCGGCCTGTTCGAGGCCGAAACGCTCTATCAGTCGGCACTGGTTGCCGGCGCGCTGTCGACCGATGCCGCCCGTGGCTCCGACGCGCCCTTCGACCCGCGCATCCACCTGTTGAGGAAACATCGCGGCCAGATCGAGACGGCGGATGCGCTGCGCAATCTGATGGCCGGCAGCGTCATCCGGGAGTCGCACCGCGTCGGCGACGAGCGCGTCCAGGACCCGTATTGCCTGCGCTGCCAGCCGCAGGTGATGGGCGCCGCGCTCGACGTGTTGCGCAAGGCTGCCGATACGCTTCAGACCGAGGCCAACGGCGTCACCGACAATCCGCTGATCTTCGCCGAGGACGATACCGCGCTTTCGGGCGGCAATTTCCACGCCGAGCCAGTGGCCTTCGCCGCCGACATGATCGCGCTTGCCGTCTGCGAGATCGGCTCGCTGTCGGAGCGTCGCATCGCCATGCTGGTCGATCCGGCGCTCTCCGGAATGCCGGCCTTTTTGACGCCGAAGCCGGGCCTGAATTCCGGCTTCATGATCCCGCAGGTGACGGCGGCCGCGCTCGTTTCGGAAAACAAGCAGAAGGCCTATCCGGCGAGCGTCGATTCCATCCCGACCTCGGCCAACCAGGAAGACCATGTCTCGATGGCCGCGCACGGTGCGCGCCGGCTGCTCGGGATGATCGAAAATGCCACGGCCGTCATCGGCATCGAGTTGTTGGCGGCCGCGCAGGGCTGCGATTTCCACGCGCCGCTCGCTTCGAGCGATGCTCTGGAAGCCGTGCGCAAGCTGGTCCGGGCAGAGGTGCCGCATCTCGACAACGACCGGCATTTCCATCCCGACATGGAAAAGGCGATCGCCATGGTGCGCAGTGGCGCCGCGGTGAACGCGGCGAGTGCCGTGGCGCTCCCTTCGATTGCAGGGGCAGTTTGATGGCCACGCCTTCCTGGCTCACCATCATACGCGGTAGGGCGCCTCTGCTGGTCTCGATCCCGCACACCGGCATCGATCTCGCCGGCCTCGACGGCCGGTTGGTCTCGACCTGGCTTGGCCGCCGCGACTGCGACTGGTGGATCGACAAGCTCTACGACTTCGCCGCTGACCTTGGCGCCACGGTCGTCCATACCGCCATCTCGCGCACCGTCGTTGACGTCAACCGCGATCCGTGCGGCGTCTCGCTCTATCCCGGACAGGCGACGACCAGCCTGTGTCCCACGGATACGTTCGACGGCGACCCGCTCTACCGGATGGGCGAGGAGCCGACGCCGTCCGAGATCGACCAGCGCCGCGAGGCTTATTTCGTACCGTATCATGCCGCCTTGCGGGCCGAGATCGACCGGCTGCGCAGCATGCACGAAAAGATCGTGCTCTACGACTGCCATTCGATCCGCTCGGTATTGCCGCGCCTGTTCGAAGGCACGCTGCCAGTGTTCAATCTCGGCACCAATGATGGCAAAAGCACCGACCCGTCGTTGCAGGAAAAGGTGACCGCGATCCTCGCCGCAACCGGCGAAAGCTGGGTGGCCAACGGCCGCTTCAAGGGCGGCTGGATCACCAGAAGCTTCGGCCAGCCGCAGAACGGCGTCCATGCGTTGCAGATGGAGCTCTCCAACCGAGGCTACATGCGTGAGCCCGATGAAAAGGGCGCGCCGGACAACTGGCCGGTTCCCTACGACGCGACCTATGCGGCGCCGATCCGTGCCACGCTGAAAACCATTCTCGAAACCGCGATCGCCTGGGCCGCGCGCTGACGCGCCCGCCGCACCTCATCGAAAGGGAAGTGACGACATGACCGATCCCCGCCACAACATCCGCGAAGTGCGCAGCCCCCGCGGCGACAAGCTGAACGCCCGCTATTGGACGACCGAAGCGCCGCTGCGCATGCTGATGAACAACCTCGACCCGGAGGTCGCCGAGAACCCGAACGAGCTCGTCGTCTATGGCGGCATCGGCCGTGCGGCGCGCACCTGGAACGACTTCGACCGGATCGCAGCTTCGCTGAAGACGCTCGGCGAGGACGAGACGTTGCTGGTGCAGTCCGGCAAGCCGGTCGGCGTGTTCCGCACGCACAAGGACGCGCCGCGTGTCTTGATCGCCAACTCCAACATCGTGCCGCACTGGGCAAATTGGGAGAAGTTCAACGAGCTCGATAAGAAGGGCCTGATGATGTACGGCCAGATGACGGCCGGCTCCTGGATCTATATCGGCACGCAAGGCATCGTGCAGGGCACCTACGAGACCTTCGTCGAGGCCGGCCGCCAGCATTATGGCGGCAATCTCAAGGGCAAGTGGATCCTGACCGGCGGTCTCGGCGGCATGGGCGGCGCCCAGCCTCTCGCCGCAGTCATGGCCGGCGCCTCTTGCCTCGCCATCGAATGCAACCCGGATTCGATCGATTTCCGCTTGCGCACCCGCTACCTCGACGAGAAGGCCGAGACGCTGGGCGAAGCCATGGAAATGATCGAGCGCTGGACCAAGGCCGGCGAGGCGAAGTCGGTTGGCCTGCTCGGCAACGCCGCCGAGATCGTGCCGGAGATGTTCAAGCGCGGCATCCGCCCCGACATCCTCACTGACCAGACCTCGGCGCACGATCCGATCAACGGCTACCTGCCGAAAGGATGGACCATGGCCGAGTGGCGCGAGAAGCGTGTCTCGGACCCTAAGGCAGTCGAGAAGGCCGCCCGCGCGTCGATGCGTGAGCATGTCGAGGCGATGGTGGCGTTCTGGAATGCCGGCGTGCCGACGCTCGACTACGGCAACAACATCCGCCAGGTCGCCAAGGACGAAGGCTTCGAGAACGCCTTCGCCTTCCCGGGCTTCGTGCCGGCCTATATCCGCCCGCTGTTCTGCCGCGGCATCGGCCCGTTCCGCTGGGCCGCGCTCTCAGGCGATCCGGAGGATATCTACAAGACCGACGCCAAGGTGCGCGAGCTCACCCCCGGCAACAGGCATCTGCACAACTGGCTCGACATGGCGCGCGAGCGCATCTCCTTCCAAGGGTTGCCGGCGCGTATCTGCTGGGTCGGCCTCGGCGACCGCCATCGCCTCGGCCTTGCCTTCAACGAAATGGTGGCCAAGGGCGAGCTCAAGGCTCCGGTCGTCATCGGCCGCGACCATCTCGATTCCGGTTCGGTCGCTTCGCCCAACCGCGAGACCGAAGCGATGAAGGACGGCTCCGACGCCGTTTCCGACTGGCCGCTGCTCAACGCGTTGCTCAACACCGCCTCCGGTGCCACTTGGGTGTCGCTGCATCACGGCGGCGGCGTCGGCATGGGCTTCTCACAGCATGCCGGCATGGTGATCGTCGCCGACGGCACGCCGGACGCGGCCAAGCGTCTGGAGCGCGTGCTGTGGAACGACCCGGCGACAGGCGTCATGCGCCACGCCGATGCCGGCTACGAGATCGCCGTGCAGTGCGCCAGGGAGCACCAGCTCAACCTGCCGGGCATATTGGGCTGAAGCAATGCGCATCCTTCGCGCCGCCGGCTACCGCGTCATGCCGTGGAAGAATGGCGGCGGCACGACCACCGAGATCGCCGTCTCGCCTGACGGCGCAGGCCTCGACGATTTCGACTGGCGTATCTCGATGGCCCGCGTCGAGACGAGCGGGCCTTTTTCGAGCTTTGCCGGCATAGACCGCACGCTGTCTGTGCTGGAAGGCGACGGCATCGTGCTCGACATTGACGGCAAGCCGCCGGCGCGGCTCACGACATCGTCGGAGCCGCTATCTTTTGCCGGCGACGTGCCGACCAGTGCCGCCCTAGTCGGCGGCCCGATCACCGATCTCAACGTCATGACCCGCCGGAGCCGCATGACCCACACGGTCGAGCGTCTGTCGCCCTCGGGCGAAACGAGGATTGAGCAGAGTGCCGGCACAACTCTCATTCTCCCGGCCGTTGGCGGCGTGAAAGTCTTTGCCGACAGTGTCTTGAGCCTCGGTCCGCTCGATACGCTTCTGTGCGACCGAAGCGGCCCGAAATTGCGGCTGCAGCCTGAAGGGCAAGGGCTGCTTTTTGTGATCCGTCTGCACGCCACCGCCGCCAACGATTAACGGCTGTTGCCAAACATGATCGCGACGCGGGCGAAATATCGCCCGACCACTTGCATGCACCACGAAAAAGCCTGAATCCTTTCCCTGATCGAAACCGGGGCGGGAAGCGAGGGGCGTTCGCCCTTGAGTTGTCGAAAGGGGACGCCCCTGTCATGGAGCGCGAAAAAACTTTCGACCGGACCTGACATGCAACCAATTGCATTTGAACCGGTTTTAGGGCCATTGCCGTGGCGGTGACGCCGCATCGCGCCCCGCCTTACGGAATATTCAATGAACATTCAGACGAACCCCGCCAAGATCGAATTCACGAGCGCCGGCTTCCCGAGCGTGACGGAAGCGCCGATACGCTCCAACTTCTTGCCTGAGGACCGGCTGCGGGCGCTGGGCGTCGCGCTTGCCAAAGGAGAAGTCAGGGACCTGTTCGGGTTCGCGCCGTTCGAATTCCAGGCCCGCATCCGCGACAGCGCCAAGAAGATTCTCGAAGTCTACCGTTCGACCAATGCCGCCCAGGCCAAGGGCGAGACGATCACGCCGGCGGCGCAGTGGCTGCTCGACAACAATTATCTGGTCGAGGAGACCATCTTCCAGGTCAAGCGCGACCTGCCGCGCCGTTTCTACCGCCAGTTGCCCACGCTCAAGCTTGCCGACGGGACCGTGTTGCCGCGCGCCTTCGTCGTCGCCTGGAGCTATGTCGAGCACTCCGACAGCGCGGTCTCGGCGACGATGTTCAAGGCGATCGTCGAGGGCTTTCAATCGGTCGAGCCGCTGAAGATCGGCGAGCTCTGGGCGCTGCCGTCGCTGCTGCGTTTTGTGCTGATCGAAAACCTTCGCCGCATCGCCGTGCGGGTCGAGCGCACGCGTCAGATGCGCCACATCGCCAACGAGGTCGCCGACCGCGTTCTGGCGACCGACGACAACGCCGACCGAACCAGGATCCTGTCGACGTACGCCGCGCATGCGCAGGACACGACTTTCGCCACCCAGCTCCTCTATCGCTTGCGCGACGGCTCGCAGAATGCCGGCCGGGCCCTGGAATGGCTGGAGGGCGAGCTCGAGAAGACCGGCTCCGATGCCGAGGAGATCATCATCTCCGAGCATCAGACGCTCTCCAGCGGCAATGTCACCACCGGCAACATCATCCGCGGCCTGCGCCTCATCAACGACGTCGACTGGACGGTTTGGTTCGAGGGCGTCAGCCGCATCGACACGCTGCTGCGCGAGAAGACCGATTTCGCCGCGCTCGATTTCTTCTCGCGCGACCAGTATCGCACCGCGATCGAGCAGCTCGCGCGCCGCTCCGACCTGTCCGAATTCCGCGTCGCCGAAAAGGCGATCGAGCTCGCCGGCCATGTTCCGGGCGTCACCGACGCGTCCGGCGTGCCGGAAACCGCCGACCCCACGGTGCATACCGATGTCGGCTTCTTCCTGGTCGGACCGCGCCGGCCTGAGCTGGAACAGGCGATCGGCTATCGGCCGCCGATCAATGTGACATTCAAGCGCGCCTTCGCCGCTGCGGGCTGGCTGGGAATCGTCGTGCCCGTCTTCCTGCTGACGGTGCTCCTGCTTGTGCTGTCCGGCAAGGCGCTTGCCAATCTCGGTCTCTCGGCGGAGTCCATCACGCTGATGCTGGCGCTGTTCGCGGTGCCGGCGAGCGAGGGCGCATTGGCCTTCTTCAACACCGTCGTGGCTCTCTTCCTCAAGCCGACGCGGCTCGTCGGCTATGACTACAAGCACGGTATTCCCGCCGAAGCGCGCACGCTGGTCGTGGTGCCTTCGCTGATCGGCTCGCGCGACGACGTCGAGGAAAACATCCGCAACATCGAGGTGCATCATCTCGCCAACACCGCGGAAGAGATCCATTTCGCGCTGTTGTCCGACTGGCCGGATTCCAAGACCGAGATCGACGCAGCCGACATCGAGATCCTGCAATATGCCCGCGACGAGATCGCCAGGCTGAACGCCCGCTACCCGTCCGAAGGCGCCCCGCGCTTCTACCTTCTGCATCGCCGCCGCCTCTACAATCAGGCGCAGGGCTGCTGGATGGGCTGGGAACGCAAGCGCGGCAAGCTGCACGAGCTCAATCTCCTGCTGCGCGGCGACAGCGACACCACCTTCCTACCGCTCGACATGCCGCTGCCGGAAAAAACCACTTATGTGATGACGCTCGACGCCGACACGCGCACCACGCGCGACGCTGTCTCGAGCCTTGTCGGCAAGCTCGCGCATCCGCTGAACCGTCCGCATTTCGATCCCGCGAAGCGCGTCGTCACCGCGGGCTACACCATCCTGCAGCCGCGCATCACCGCCTCGCTCACCAGCGGCGACGATGCCTCTTTCTTCCAGCGCGTCTTCTCGGCCAATCGTGGCCTCGACCCATACGTTTTCGCCGTTTCCGACGTCTATCAGGACGTCTTCGGCGACGGCTCCTTCACCGGCAAGGGTCTCTATCATGTCGATGCCTTCGAGGCGGCGCTGAAGAACCGCATCGAGGAAAACACCATTCTCAGCCACGATCTGCTCGAAGGCGCCCTCGCGCGCGCGGCATTGGTCACCGACGTCGAGCTGGTCGAGGACTATCCGACCCGCTACTCGGTCGACGCCTCGCGCCACCACCGCTGGGCGCGCGGCGACTGGCAATTGCTCGGCTTCATGTTCGACCCGCGCTCGGGCGTTCCGGCGCTGTCGCGCTGGAAGATGGTCGATAACCTCCGCCGCTCGCTGACCCCGATCTTCTGGGTGATGGCCTGTATCGCCGGCTGGACGTTGCTGCCCTTCACGCAGGCTGCGCAGTGGCAGGCGCTGATGATCCTCAGCTTGTTCATGGCGCCCACTTTCGACATCGTCAACGGCATCCTGCCGAAGAGCGGCGACCAGACGCCGCGCGGCCATTTCTCGGCGCTTGCCCGCGACACGGTGTTCGGCACCGCGCTGGTGGCACTGAAGGTGCTGCTGATGGCGCATCTCGCCTGGATGATGGGCGACGCCATCATCCGCACGCTTTACCGGCTCTTCGTCAGCCGCCAGAACCTTCTGGAGTGGCGCACCGCCTCGCAGGCGCACAAGAGCGGCGGCAGCGATCTCGGCGCCTATTACAGCATGATGTATGGCGCCGTGATCATCGGCGCCGTCGGCCTCGCCATTCCGGTGCTCGCCGATTCCACCGGCGCGTTTGTCGCCTTCTTCTTCGCGATTTTCTGGATCGGCTCGCCCGCGGTCGCCTGCTGGATCAGCCGCTCGGCCGAAACCGAGGACAGGCTGCGCATTTCGGCGTCCGACATCCATGCGCTGCGCACCGTGGCGCGGCGCACCTGGCATTATTTCGAGACCTTCGTGACGGCCGAGCATCACCATCTGCCGCCCGACAATTTCCAGGAAAGCCCGGCGCCGGTGGTGGCACCGCGCACCTCGCCGACCAATATTGGCGTCTACCTGCTCTCGGTGGTGTCGGCGCGCGATTTCGGCTGGATCAGCCTGTCGGATGCCATTACCCGCATCGACGCCACGATGACGACCATCGAGAACATGCCGCGCGATCGCGGGCACCTTTTCAACTGGTACGACACCACGACGCTGAAGCCGCTCTATCCGCTCTATATCTCGGCGGTCGACAGCGGCAACCTTGCCGGCCATCTGGTCGCGGTGGCCGCGGCCTGCGCCGAATGGGCCGAAGCGCCTTCCGTCCACCTGCAGGGCGATTTCGAGGGCATCCTCGACACCGTCACCATCCTCGACGAGAGCCTGGAGGAACTGCCCGACGACCGCCGGCAGTTGAGGCCGCTGCGCCAGCGGCTCGCCGACCGCCTCGACGGCATGCGCCGGGCGGTGATGACCATCAAGGCGCAGCCCGAGATGGCCTCGATCCGCACCATCAACCTCGCGGTGCTGGCCGGCGAGATACGCAAGCTCGCCACCGCCATTCACGTCGAGGCGGCATCGCCGAAGAGCGACGTCATCGCCGACTGGGCCGCAAGGCTGGAGGCGACCTGCGAGGCGCATGTGCATGATTCGCACAATGACGAAAGCGCAGTCACGGCGCTCCGCACCAAGCTGCTCGCGCTGCGCGGGCGCTGCCGCCGCTATGCCTTCGAGATGGATTTCTCGTTCCTGATGCGGCAGGAGCGCAAGCTCCTGTCGATCGGCTACCGCGTCGAGGAGCACCAGCTCGACGAGAGCTGCTACGACCTGCTCGCTTCCGAAGCGCGGCTGACCAGCCTGTTCGCCATCGCCAAGGGCGACCTGCCGACGGAGCACTGGTTCCGGCTCGGCCGGCCGATCGTCGAGATCGGCTTCAAGGGCTCGTTGATGTCCTGGTCGGGCTCGATGTTCGAGTATCTGATGCCGCCGCTGGTGATGAAGGAGCCGCAGGGCTCGATCCTCAACCAGACCAGCAAGCTCATCATCAAGCGCCAGATCCAGTATGCGCGCTCGAAGAACGTGCCCTGGGGCATTTCGGAAGCGGCCTACAATGCCCGCGACCGCGAGCTCACCTACCAGTACACCAATTTCGGCGTGCCCGGCCTCGGCCTGAAACGCGGCCTCGGCCAGAACACGGTGATCGCGCCTTACGCCACCATCCTGGCGGCGCAGTTCAATCCGCGCGAGGCGGTGCAGAATCTGTTGCGGCTGCGCTCGATCGGCGCGCTCGGCCGCCACGGCTATTACGACGCGGTCGATTTCACGCCGCAGCGCGTGCCGGATGGCACCGACCATGCCGTCGTCCAGAACTACATGGCGCACCATTCCGGCATGTCGATCGCCGCCGTGGCGGACGCCATCTTCGAGGGCCGGCTGCGCGAGCGTTTCCACAGCGATCCGGTGATCGAGTCGGCGGAACTCTTGCTGCAAGAGAAGGCGCCGCGCGACATTCCGGCCGCTACCGTCAGGACCGAGGCCGACGAGCGCTCCAAGGACGAGACCGAGACCGAGAGCCCGGACAGCCGCATCATCCTCGACCCGATCAAGGCGCTGCGCGCGACCAATGTCATGTCGAACGGCCGTTACTCGGTCATGGTCACCGCCACCGGCTCCGGCTACAGCCGCTTCGGCGAGCTTGCCGTCACCCGCTGGCAGCCGGACCCGAGCGAAGATCGCCTGGGCTCCTACATCTTCCTGCGCGACACCGCGACTGGCGACTGGTGGTCGGCGACCGCCGAGCCGAAGCGCGCCGAGAACGAGCGCGTGCAGACGCTGTTTGCCGACGACAAGGCGAGCTTCACCAAGTCGGTCGGCTCGCTGCGTTCAGAGGTCGAATGCATCGTCATTTCCGAAGGCAATGGCGAGGGCCGTCGCATCACGCTCTACAATGACGGGGCCACAGACCGGCATATCGAGGTGACCTCCTTCGCCGAGCTGGTGCTGGGCAACGAGGCATCGGACAACGCCCATCCGGCGTTCTCGAAGATGTTTGTCGAGACCGAGATCGCGGCGAACAACGGCGCCATCTTCGCCACAAGGCGCAAGCGTGACAAGAACGAGCCCGACCTCACCATGGTGCACTTCGTCACCGATCCGTCGGGGCCCTCGCGTGATGCGGAGGCCGAGACCGACCGGCGTGCCTTCATCGGCCGTGGCCGCACCATCGCCGACGCTGCCGCCTTCGATCCCGGCGCCCGGCTCTCCGGCAACCAGGGCTTCACGCTCGACCCGGTGGCGGCGCTCCGCCGCCAGGTGCGCGTGCCGGCCAACAAGAAGATCTCGCTCACCTTCTGGACCGTCGTCGGCGCCAACCGCGGCGAGCTCGACGAGGCGATCGGCCGCCTCGACCACCAGGAAAGCTTCGCACGCCAGGCGATGCTCGCCTGGACGCGCAGCCAGGTGCAGACGCGCCATCTCGGCCTCAGCCTGACCGATGCCGCCAATGTGCAGAAGCTGGCGCGCTATCTGATCTACCCCGATCCGTTCCTGCGCCTGCCGGCCGAATCCATCGCCTCGGGCCTCGGCCGCCAGTCGAGCCTCTGGCCGACCAGCATCTCCGGCGATTTCCCGATCTTCCTCGTGCGCATCGGCGATGTCGCCGATCTCGAGATCGTCGCCCAGGCGCTGCGCTTCCAGGAATATATGCGTGCCCGCGGCATGATGATCGACTTCGTCGTCGTCAACGAGCAGGCATCCTCCTACGTGCAGGACCTGCAGCGCGCGGTGGAAACGCTGTGCGAGAACAGCCGCCTGCGTGGCCGCGAGCTTGGGCCTCGCCAGCACATCTTCGCCGTGCGCCGCGACCTCATGGACGAGCCCACCTACAAGACCTTGCTGTCGGTCGCGCGCGTCGCGCTCCATACCCGCAACGGCACCATATTCGACCAGCTCGAGCGGGCCGAGACGGCGGCATTGCAGGCCCGTGACGTCTTGCTGCAGGCGGAAGGCATTCCGACCCGCCAGCCGTCGTCGGCATTGCCTGAGCCGACGCCGGCAAGCCGGGGAGGGGCCGATATCGCCGCCGACGGCACCGGCCTCGGCCTTTGGAATGGCTTCGGCGGCTTCGACGGCGACGGCCGCCATTACGTGACGCGGCTGACCGGGCGCCGCACGACACCTCAGCCTTGGATCAACGTCATCTCCAACGCGTCCTTCGGCTTCCACATCTCGGCCGAAGGCGCCGGCTTCACCTGGAGCCGCAACAGCCGCGACTACCAGCTGACGCCGTGGTCGAACGATCCGGTGTCAAACCGGCCGGGCGAGGGCTTCTATATCTACGACCATCTGAGCGGCAAGGCGTTCTCGCCGATGGCCGCGGTGGTGCGCGATCCCTCGATGACCTACGAGACCTGGCATGGGCAGGGGTTCTCGACCTTCCGCTCGAAGCGCGGGGCGCTGTCCATGGACCTGACGCAGGTGGTGGACCCGGTGGATCCGGTCAAGATCACCCGGCTTCGCATCCAGAACACCGGCTCGGCGCCGGCAAGGCTGCGCGTCTATGCCTATGCCGAGTGGGTGCTCGGCGGCCATCGCTCGCGCACGGCGGCGACCATCGTGCCGACTTGGGACGCCGCGACCGGCGCCATGCTGGCGCAGAACCCCTATGGTCTCGACTTCGGCGAACGGGTGGCTTTCCTCGCCGCGGCGGCGCCCGTCCATTCGGTGACCGCCGACCGCACAGAGTTCATCGGCAGGCACGGCACGACCGAATATCCGCAGGCCGTGCTTGGCGGGGCTGCCTTGTCCGGCCGCGTCGAGGCTGGCGACGATCCCTGCGCGGTGATCGCCAGCGACATCGACATCCCAGCCGGCGGCGACGTGACGCTGATATGGCTGCTCGGCGACGCCGCCACGGTCGCCGAGGCGAGCGCCCTGGTGCAGACCCACAGGGATAAGGATTTCGACCAGCGTCTGGCCGATAACGAGCACGTCTGGCGCGGCTTCCTCGACACCATCCAGGTCGAGACGCCGGACACGGCCCTCAACGCCATGGTCAACCACTGGCTGCCCTACCAGAGCCTGGCCTGCCGCATCCGCGCGCGCTCGGCCTTCTACCAGGCGAGCGGTGCTTTCGGCTTCCGCGACCAGCTGCAGGACACGCTGGCCTTGCTGGCGCACGATCCGAAGCTTGCGCGCGACCAGATCCTCAACGCCGCTCGCCGGCAGTTCCCGGAAGGCGACGTGCAGCACTGGTGGCTGCCGCGCACCGATGCCGGCGTGCGCACCATGATCTCGGACGACGTGGTTTGGCTGGCGCACGCCACCGCCCGCTACATCGAGGTGACGGGCGATGCCGCGATCCTCAAGGAGCAGATACCCTTCATCGACGGGCAGGAGCTCGGTGAGGGCGAGCACGACGCCTTCTTCACGCCCGAGATCACCAAGACCACCGCCTCGCTTTACGACCACTGCGCGCGGGCGCTCGATCTCGCCATCAAGCGCAGCAGCCCGGCCGGCCTGCCGCTGATCCTGGGCGGCGACTGGAACGACGGCATGAACCGTGTCGGCGAGGGCGGCAAGGGCGAGAGCGTCTGGCTGGGCTGGTTCCTTCTGAAGACGCTGGGCGACTTCGCTCCCGTCGCCAAGGGACAGGGCGACAACAAGCGGGCGCAGGCCTGGACCAAGCACGCGGACCTGCTGAAGCGGGCGCTGGAGAGCACGGCCTGGGACGGCCAGTGGTACCGGCGCGGCAGCTTCGACGACGGCACACCGCTCGGCTCGAAGAGTTCGGATGAGTGCAAGATCGACTCCATCGCCCAATCGTGGAGCGTGCTGTCGGGCGAGGGTGATCCGGCCCGCTCGACCACGGCGATGGAACAGGCGACCAGGATGCTGGTCGACGACGAGCTCAAGATCGTCAAGCTGTTCACGCCGCCCTTCTCGAACAGCCAGAAAGATCCCGGCTACATCAAGAGCTACCCACCGGGCGTGCGCGAGAATGGCGGCCAGTATACGCATGCCGCCACATGGTTCGTCATCGCGCTGGCAGAGATGGGACGCGTCGACGAGGCCTATCGCTGCTTGTCGATGCTGAACCCGGTCAACCACGCCTCGGACGAGGCGTCTGCCGAGCACTACCGCGTCGAGCCTTACGTGGTGGCGGCCGACATCTACGCCGGCGAAGGAAAGGGTGGCCGCGGCGGCTGGACCTGGTACACCGGTTCCGCCGGGTGGCTATATCGAGCGGCGGTCGAGGGAATTCTGGGCATCGAGCGGCGCGGCAAGCAGATCACGTTTAGACCGAAGCTGCCCGGTCACTGGGACGGCTACGCCGCCACGCTCAAAATGTTCGACGGCGAGATCAAGGTTCGCGTAATCCGCGACAAAAAGACCAAGTCGATCGCGCTCGAAGTCAATGGCTCGAAGACAAAATCGGGGTCTTTCGAGCCGAAGGCCGGTGAGAAAACCGAGGTCGTCGTCAAGATACCTGCGTAAAATCAAAGGTTTGTCTTATAGGCCGCGCGTCCTCCGGGATGCGCGGCCAGGCTTGGCGTTTTACTTGGCAATGATGCCGGGCAACGTCTCCACGCTCTTTAGCTTCGGCTAAGCGAGCGCCTTGTGATTAAAAATGTGGCAGCGCGAAGCAGCTGCCATTATTTTGCCGCAAGGCTGACATTTCACCTTTTATCTCAAACCGTTAGGTGATCACGTCAGATTTCGCACCGTCGTCATCTTTTGTTCGCTAAGTGGGAACGGAAGCGATAGACGGGCATTGTTTTGCGACGCGTTAACCGGTACGTGTCAAAAATGCTGCGGTGCACAATTCCGGAATTGAACACAAACAAGAGTTTGGCGGAGTAGCTGAAGTGTCACTTCTGCAAATCTACTGGCGAGCACTGGGTTATCTGGCGGCTGACAAGAAGCGCGTTGCGCTGATCTGCGGCGCCAACGTGGCGCTCGCCATGGTCGCAATCGTCGAGCCGATCCTGTTCGGCCGGGTGATCGATGCCATCTCGAACCACGGTTCGGTTTTCGGCACGCTCGCTATCTGGGCCGCGCTTGGCGTCTTCAACATTACCGCCTTTGTGCTGGTGGCGCGCGGCGCCGACCGCTTCGCCCATGCCCGCCGCTCGGAAGTGCTCTGCGAATCCTTCGAGCGCGTCATCACCATGCCGCTTGCCTGGCATCACCAGCGCGGCACCTCCAATTCGCTGCACACGCTGCTGCGCGCCGTCGAGACGCTGTTCAGCCTCTGGCTCGAATTCATGCGCCAGCACCTGTCGACAGCCGTCGCACTGGCGCTGCTGATCCCGACCGCGCTCTCCATGGACGTCCGCATGTCGATGGTGCTGATCGGGCTCGGCGCGCTCTATCTCGGCATCGGCCGGCTCGTCATGCGCCGCACCAAGGCGGGGCAGGCGGCTGTCGAGCGCCACTACCACACCGTGTTTGCCCATGTGACCGACTCCGTCAGCAACGTCGCCGTGCTGCAGAGCTACAACCGCATCGGCCATGAGACCGCGACGCTGAGGCGCTACGTCAAGAACCTGCTCGACGCGCAGAACCCTGTGCTAGACTGGTGGGCGATCGCCAATGCGCTGCACCGGCTGTCCTCGACCATCTCGATGATGATCGTTCTGTTGATCGGCGCCTATCTCGTCACCAACGGCCAGCTGCGCGTCGGCGACGTGATCGCCTTCACCGGCTTCGCCACGCTGCTGATCGCCCGCCTCGACCAGATGTCGGCCTTCGCCAACCAGATCTCCGAGGCACGCGCCAAGCTCGAGGACTTCTACCGTCTCGAGGACTCGGCCGCCGACGCTGCCGAGCCCGATGGCCTGCGCGAGCTCACCAACGTCACCGGCCATGTCCGGTTCGAGAATGTCAGCTTCGAGTTCGCCAACTCCGGCCACGGCATCGACGACGTGTCGTTCGAAGTGCCGGCCGGCAAGACGGTCGCCATCGTCGGCCCGACCGGCGCCGGCAAGACGACGCTCATCAACCTCTTGCAGCGCGTCTTCACGCCGGCCAGTGGCCGCATCCTGATCGACGGTATCGACACCCGCACGGTGACCCGCAAGTCCCTGCGCCATTCGATCGCCACCGTCTTCCAGGACGCCGGCCTGCTCAATCGCTCGATCGAGGACAACATCCGTGTCGGACGCGCCGACGCGAGCAATGACGAGATCCACGCCGCCGCGGACGCTGCCGCAGCGCAGGACTTCATCCTGTCGAAGAGCGGCGGCTACGACACCGTCGTCGGCGAGCGCGGCGGCCAGCTGTCGGGCGGCGAGCGCCAGCGCATCGCCATCGCCCGCGCCGTGCTGAAGGATGCACCGATCCTGGTGCTCGACGAGGCGACCAGCGCGCTCGACGTCGAGACCGAGGACCGGGTCAAGGAAGCGATCGACGAGCTGCGCCGCGACCGCACCACCTTCATCATCGCCCACCGCCTGACCACCGTGCGCGACGCCGATCTGGTGGTCTTCATGGACAAGGGCCAGGTGGTCGAATTCGGCGGCTTCACCGATCTGTCGCTGCGCAACGGCCGCTTCGCCAGCCTGCTGCGCGCCGGCGGCCTGCTCAACGACGAGGAAGTCCGCCGCCTCAGCCGCCCGGTGAACGAAGCGGCGTAAGGCGCCTGCGACACACCACTCGATTGCCGCAAATGCACAGCCGGTTTATGTAAGGCAGCATGAGCGACACCACCTCACGTCTCGCCGGCTGGACCGATCTCGCCAATCCGACACGCTTCGTCGGATTGGCCGACAGGGTCGTTCCATGGCTGGCGGCGATTGCCGCGGTCCTGCTCGCCGTCGGCCTCTACATGAGCTTCACCGCGCCGGAGGATTTCCAGCAGGGCATCACGGTGCGCATCATGTATATCCACGTGCCTTTCGCCTGGCTCGCCATGATGTGCTACACGATCATGGCGATCTCGGCGCTCGGCACGCTGGTGTGGCGCCATCCGCTGGCCGATGTGGCGCTGAAATCGGCCGCCCCGATCGGCGCCACCTTTACAGCACTTGCGCTGATCACGGGCTCCATTTGGGGCAAGCCGATGTGGGGCACCTGGTGGGTGTGGGACGCGCGGCTGACCTCGGTCTTCGTGCTCTTCCTGATGTATCTCGGCATCATCGCGCTGACGCGCGCGCTGGATGATGCCGGCCGCGCCGCCTGGGCCGCCGCCATCATCACCCTGGTCGGCTTCATCAACATTCCAATCATCAAATTCTCGGTCGACTGGTGGAACACGCTGCACCAGCCGGCCTCCGTCTTCCGGCTCGGCGGCCCGACGATCGATCCCTCGATGCTGTGGCCGCTCGCCGTCATGGCGCTCGGCTTCACCGTGCTGTTCTTCGCGCTGCACTTGATGGCGATACGCACGGAAATCTTCCGCCGCCGGGTGATTGCCATGCGTAGGGTGGCGGCAAGGCAGGCGGAGCGGCAGTAGCCGTCACCCCATCCGTCCGCGCGCCGCGACCGGCAGCGTTTCCAGCACCTTGTCGCCATCGATCAGATGCACCTGATCGAACAAGTTCGTCACCACGCAGCAATGGTCGGGCACGACGCGCACGCGCTCGCCGATGCGCAAGCCGGCGCCATCGGAAAGCGTGACGTTGCCGTGTTCTTCGCTCAAGTCGGTGACGCGGGCGCCGGGCATGCCGAGCAACTCGCCGAAATCGGGCAGCCCCAGCGTATCGGACGAAAGCGCCTTGCTGCCGCTGTCGAGAATGGCGCGGGTCGGCGTCGGATGGCTGACCACGGTGGCGAGCACCGTCAGCGCGCAATCGTCGAGTGTGCCGACGCCTTTGGCGACCTGGTAGCGGTCGAGATAGATGTAGGTGCCAGGCCGGTATTCGGTGACGACGCTGTCCTCGCCCGAACGCCACATGTCCGGCGTGCCGCCGCTGGAGATGCGTGCGCATTCAAGCCCGTCCGCGGCGAGCGTCTCGCGCGCGCTTCTGAGCCAAGCCTCGGCCTCAGCGGCGCGACCCGCGGCTGGATAGGTCATCAGCCCGCCGAAGGTGAGGCCCTTGGCCTGGTCGATCACTTTCGCCAGCGCAACCGCCTCGGCCGGACTCTGCACGCCGCAACGGCCCATGCCGGTGTCGCACTCGACCAATACGGACAGCGGGTGGCCGGTATCGGTGAAGGTCGCGGCAAGTCCTTCCAGCGTTTCATGGCTGTCCGCCGTCACCGAGAGCGTGACGCGGCCGTGCAGCGCCTTCAGCCGTTCTAGCTTGGCGCGGCCAAGGATGTTGTAAGGCAGAAAAATGTCGGTCAGCCCGGCATCGGCCATCACCTCGGCCTCGCCGATCTTCTGGCAGGTGATGCCGACGGCGCCGGCCGCGACCTGCTTCTTTGCCCAGTAAGGCAGCTTGTGCGTCTTGATGTGCGGCCTGAGCTTCAGCCCATGCGCGTCGGCATGCGCCTGCGCTTTTTCGATATTGGCTTCCGCGCGGGCGGCATCAATAAGGATCGCGGGCGTATCGAGGTCGTCTATGCTTGGCATGAAAATCACCGTTCAAAAGCATGTCTCCCGAAAGTGGGAACCGGTTTCGGGACAAAGACATGCGTAATCAAAAGATCGGTTGGGTTTATGGGCTCGATCCGGCCGGATGTCACGAGGCCAGAACCGCCAGTTTGCGTCGACAGCGGACCTGCATTGGGCTATGCGGAAGGGCAGATTTCAGCAGGCAGCGCCGGGAGGAACAGGATCATGAAACGCTCGACCATCAACGACATCATCCGCGACGCCGACGCCTTCATCCGCTCGTTCGGCTACATCATGCCGCCCTTCGCCTATTGGAGCCCGGAAGAGATGAAGGCGCACAAGGCGGACTCCTCGGCCATTTTCAGCTCGCGTCTCGGCTGGGATATCACCGATTACGGCCAGGAGAAGTTCGATGAGCTTGGCCTGTTCCTATTCACCGTCCGCAACGGCCGCTACGAGGACATGAAGCTCGGCATGGGCATGCTCTATGCCGAAAAAATCATGATCTCGCGCAAGGACCAGCTGTCGCCGATGCACCGACACAACATCAAGGCCGAGGACATCATCAACCGCGGCGGCGGCAAACTGGTGCTGGAACTGTTCATGCACGACCGCGATGGCGGCATCGATCCGAAGGCCGAAGTCTCGGTGCCGGTCGACGGCACCATCCACAGATTGCCAGCCGGCGGGCTGTTGAAGCTCGATCCAGGCCAGAGCGTCACGCTGCTGCCCGGCGTCTGGCACGCGTTCTGGGCCGAGGGCAAGGACGTGCTCATCGGCGAGGTCTCGACCGTCAATGACGACCTCACCGACAACGTCTTCCGCGAGCCGATCGGCCGCTTCTCCAATATCGAGGAGGATGTGGCGCCGGTGCACCTCTTGGTGTCGGATTACGAGAAGTGGGTGGGATAGGCGAGGGCCCCTGCGCTAGCTGGAAACGGGCCTGTGGCATCAGCGGGAGGTTGGGCTGCCGAGAGTCAGCCGGCGGACAATTGGCGTTCAATGATGAATAAACAAAGCGCCATCCAAAAGACGTTAAAGATGGCATATATCCTTTCGATGCTATCTGTATTTTTGGTTTCAACATTGGTTATTAACGGAATTGGCGGATGGATAGTTATATACGGAAAAAATAACTTTACAAATGATCATGTGATTAGAGGAATTTTTCTTTCCATAATGTCATTCGCCATGTTCTATGGATATAGAAGATACAACGAACATGAAAAAGGATTAAGAGAAAAATTTAATGAAAGCAAGGCATTGATAGTACGATTTATGCAAATAATGGGCATTAGCTTAATATGCCTGTTTTTATTTCTGGTGTCGTAGTTTGTAGCAAGAAATGTGCGCCTATCGCGCGTACTTATCCGCCTTCCGGTTCCCGAGCAGCAGCTTGCGTTCCAGATGCGCGCGTAGCTCGCCGTAGTAGGCGGTGAGGAAGGCTTTTGAATCGACCGGGTCGATCTTGGCGCCGATCTTGCGGCCGATCGTTTCCGCCACCGCCTTCATCGCGAAATAGTCGTCACGGCGCAGCACCTCTTCCAGCTTGTGCAGTTCGGCGATCCCGTAGGCGTCGAGCTGCGCGGCGCTGAACTGGAAGCGGGCCGCGACCGGATCCTTGCGCAGCGACAGATCCTCGAGCAGCGCCACTTTCGGCGCCTCGACCACCCAGGTGCCGGCGAGCAGGTCGCCGATCCGCAACCGGTCGCGGTTGAAGAGCGGAAACAGCGAGAAGAGCAGCGCCCAAACCAGGCCGAAGATCGTCGACAGCGTGTCGGCGACGCCGGCGCCGCCGCGCGCGGCGAGGATCGACAGCGGCAGGAAAACCTCGATCTCGCGCATCAGGTTGCGCGCGATCACCTGGTCCAGAGTGAGACCGGCGCCGCTGCGCGAGGCGACCCGGACGCCAACCATGCGCTTGCCGGGCGTCGCCGCCCGCCGGCCTGCCTCGAAGGCGATGAAATAGACGTTGCGCAGCAGGAAGATGAAGATGATCCAGACGATGAAGAGCGGTTCCGCTTCCTGCACGCCGAGCCCGCCCAGCCCGAAGATCGCGACAAGGCTGACCACGACCGCGGCGACGACGATGATCACCACGTCGAGCAGGAATCCGGAAGCCCGCGTGCCGGCATCCGCCAGCTTCACGCGCAGATCCACGCCCTCCGGCGTGATCAGTGGACGCACGAGCGCGGCCGGGTTCCTAGCCGTTGCCATGTCGCGTTACCCTGAACAGGTAGAAATAGCAGATCCACAGCGTCAGCATGCCGCCGCCGATGGAGTAGCGGGCGACGTCGCTGGTGATCGTCTGCCGGCCGATGCCTTCGAGCAGGCCGGCAAACAGCAGCATCACCAGCACGCCGACCATGGCGGTCGCCGCCACGCGTCCGGCTTGGGCTGCCGCGGCCATGCGGGTCAGCTCGCCCGGAAAGGCGATGCTGGTGCCGATGCGCATGCCGGCCGCACCCGCAATCGCGATCGCGAAGAGCTCCGTCGTGCCGTGGATCGACAGCCACCCGCCGAGTGCGAAGCCGAGCCCCTTGGCGGCATAGACCTGGAACAGCGCGCCCAGCATGCAGCCATTCATCAGGATGATCAGCACGCTCGGCACCGCGAAGGCGAAGCCGAGTGCGAAGGCCAGGATCGACACCTGTGTGTTGTGCGTGAAGAGATAGGCGGCGAACCCGGAGAGGAAATGGCCGCCGCCATCGCCGTAAAGCACGCTGCGCAACATCTCGGCCGAGGAATCGGGATTGCGCCCGCCGGCCAGGCTCGGCGCGATGATGGCGTCGTACCAGCGCTTGTCTGACGCGACCAGCCAGTAGCCAGCAATGGCGCCGATCACCGTGAGGGCGACCGACGTCCAGACTTCGCGCCAGAGGTCGCGGATCGCTGCCGGCCAATCGCGCAGGAAGAAGTCGCCGACGCGCGTTCTCAAGGAGCGCCGCGCGCCGTAGAGATAGAAATAGCCGCGCAGGCAGAGCGCTTCGAGATAGGCGATCAGCGCGCTGTCGAGCGAGGTCGCGCGCGCCACCGAGAGCGAGGACAGCGCCGAGCGATAGAGGAGGGGCAGCGACAGCAACTCGTCCTCCGACAGCGCGCGCGGCGCCCGCTTCTCGACGCGGCCAAGCAGCGCCTCGAACGCTCTCCAGTCGGCCTCTCGCTCCTGGCGGAAGCTTGCCAGCGACTGGCGGACCGCATCGGTGCCGGCGGGCAGCGTCATAAGAGGTTTTCCTCCTTGATCTGGATATAGCGCTCGACCAGCGCCGGGCCGAGCCGCTGGTGGTCGGCCTCGATGACATGTGCGCCGAGCAGCCTCAGCCTGCCGATCACCACTTGCCGCTGTTTCAGCAGGTCGCCGGCGGTCACCGCGCGGGCCACATCCTCCGGCGTCGCCGGCGCCATGTCGGCCAGCGTCTCCAGTTCGACGTCCTTCATCAGCATGAACAGCACCAGATGCCGCTCGGTCAGCCGGCCGACGGTGCGCAGCATCAGTGCGGCACTGATCGGGTCGACGAAATCGGTGAAGATGATGACCAGCGAGCGCCGATCGAGCTTCGCGGCAAGCGTCGTCAGCGCGAGCGTGAAATTGGTCTCCTCGGTCGAGTAATCGATCTCGGCCGCCCGCTTCTGGATCATGGTGAAGCTCGGCGAGCCGCGCACGGCGCCGCTGGAGACGCGCGGTCGGGCGTCGAAGGAGAACAGGCTGACGAGGTCGCCGCCCTTCAGCGCGATGAAGGCGGACAGAAGTGCCGCCGTCACCGCGCGGTCCACCTTCGGCACGCCGTCGACCGGCTCGCACATCAGGCGGCCGCTGTCGATGGCTAAAACGATGTTGTTGTTCTCTTCGATCCGGAACTCGCGCGCCAAAAGTTTCCCGTGGCGGGCGCTGCGCTTCCAGTCGATCATGCGCCGGCCCATGCCTGGCTGATAGTCCTTCAGCGCCTCGAACTCGCGTCCCTGGCCGGCCCGCTTCTGCGCATGGCCGTCGGCAAGTGCGGAGCGCTGCAGCAGCGTGATCGCCTCGTCGCGCGCACGGCTGACATCGGGCAGCACCGCTACCTTGCGGTCCACCGGCAGCACGACCTGGTTCCAGATCAGACCGAACGGCCCTTGCCAGCGCAGCCACAGCCGATCGAAGCTGGCGATGCCGCGCCGGACGGCGTCGAACTCGATGTCGAGCGTGCCGCCATTCGCGGGCAGCGCGCCGCCCGTGCCGTTGACCGG
>NZ_JHQR01000236.1 GCF_014843825.1 Mesorhizobium silamurunense | reverse complement strand
CGCGGCCTTGTCACCGCCTTGCCCTCGCACGTTCGGCGCGCGGCCGTGGAAAGAGGATCGCTTGTCATTGCGCCACCCGGCCCGTTCTGCCTCGGCCTGGGGTCGCGCACGTGTCCGCCATTGTCAAGCTGTCAGGCCGCAGCCGTCGCGCTACGGGTGACCTTCCACCGAAGCAGCGCGATCGCCGCGAGATTGACCAGGTTCCAGGCGATGCCGTTGAGGAACGCGGCGGCGTAGGAGCCGGTGAGATCGTAGATCCAGCCCGACATCCAGCCGCCGACCGCCATGCCGAAGATCGTCGCCATCAAGACGATGCCGACCCGCTGGCCGGCTTCCTTGGCCGGCATGTAGTCGCGCACGATGATCGCATAGCAGGGCACGATGCCGCCTTGCGACAGGCCGAATACCAGCGAGACCACGTAGAGCGAGGCCAGCCCGTCGAAGGGAATGTAGAACAACAGCGACAGGCATTGCAGCGCCGAGCCGATGATCAAGGTTTTCACGGCGCCGATGCGATCGGCGAGGAAGCCTGAACCAATCCGGCTGACAACGCCCGCAGCCAGCATGATCGACAGCATATCGGCGCCGCGCGCGACGCCGTAGCCGAGATCCATGCAATAGGCGACGATATGCACCTGCGGCATCGACATCGCCATGCAGCAGCCGAAGCCGGCAATGACCAGCAGCATCTGCAGCGCCGCCGGCGACAGCGAGATCGGCTGTACCGGCCGGCTCCCCGGCGAGCCTTGGGCGGCTTCGCGCGGCGCACCGCGCCGCAGCATCAGCACCAGCGGCACCATGGTGGCGAGGCAGAAGATGCCGATCGCGGCATAGGTGAAGCGCCAGCCTTCGCCTTGCATGACATAAGGCATCGCCGTCGGCCAGACTGCCCCGGCAAGGTAGCTGCCGGATGCAGCCGCCGTCACCGCGACGCCGCGGCGGCGGTTGAACCAGTGCGAGATGTCGGCGATCAACGGGCCGAAGATCGCCGATGTGCCGAGACCGATCAGGAGCCCCTGGACAAGGGTGAATGCAAGGATCGAAGTGGTCAGCGAGGCAAGCAGGAAGCCTGCGCCGAGCGCCATCGCCGAGACGAGCGCCGGGATCCAGTAGCCCATGCGGTCGATGGCGCGTCCGATCAGCACATTGCCGGCGGCGAAGCCGACCATAGTCGCGGTATAGGGCATCGAAGCCGCGGCCCGGTCGACGCCGAACTCGGCCTGCACGGCGGGCAGAACAACGACCACCGCCCACATGCCGGCGCCGCCGATCGTCGACAAGAGCATCGAGATGCCGAGCCGCGTCCATGCGTAGGCGCTGTCGATGCCGGGGCCACCTGCCCGGCTGGAGACGGTTGTCGTCACGGCGTTTCCTGTTGCGCTTCTTTGTGATCGGGCGGTCTTGCCCAGTATCGGCGCATTTCCTGCGCCGAGCAGCGCCACAAGGGACAATTCGTGGCTCCAGCAATCGGGAACCGGTCATGTCGCCCAGAGTTGTGCCCCAGGGGGAGTTGTGCCCCAAAGGAGTTGTGCCCAAGGAAGGAGTTTCGCCATGACCGCCAGGAAAAAATGGTCTGCCGAAGTGACCGAGCACAGCGATGCGCTGGATCTCGAGGAGCACGTCTTCGAATCCGACGATGCCAAGAAGATCGCCGCCTCGTTGAAGCGCTCGGCCGAGCACAGCCATCGCCGTAAGGCGGAGCCGTTCCAATCCGCGATGTCGATGCTGAATTTCTACATCAACCGCGCCGGCAGGAACCTGCCGGAATCGCGAAAGCGAGTTCTGGAAAAGGCGAAAGACGAGTTGCGCGCCGCCTTCGGGCGCGAGAGAGAAGGCTAAGGCTCATTGAAGTCAGATCAGGCCGGTATCACCTGAATATCAGCAGGCCTCAGCGCGAGCGGATGACGTCGTCTGTATTGGCGAGCAGCTTGCGTACGGCGTTGCGCGCCGCATCCGGCCGCTGCAGCCGGATATTCCTCTCGATCGCTTCGTGCAGTTTCTGGGCGTGCTGCAAATCGTCCAGCTCGCGGGTCGTATAGGCGAAAAGATGGTCGAAGGCGGACTCGATCAGGACGCCCAGCGGCACCAGGAGGTCGTTGCCCGAGGCCCGGAGGATGGCGAGGTGGAAGCGCGTGTCGGCGCGGGTGCGCTCCTGCAGGTTGGTCGCCTCGCCCATCTCCCGGCAGGCCTGGCTGATCTCGGCCATCTGCTCGTCGGTGCGCCGCATTGCGGCAAAAGCCGTCGCCTCCGGCTCGATGATATGGCGGAACTCCTGCACCGTCCTCAGGAAGACCTCGCGATCCGGCGACGTCGCGTACCAGGCGAGCACGTCGCGGTCGAGGAGGTTCCAGCGCTCCTTCGGCTCCACCCAGCTGCCGATCTTGGGCCGCGATGCCAGAAGGCTCTTGGCCATCAGCATCTTGATCGCCTCGCGCACCGCCGAGCGGCTGACGTCGAAGGTCTCCGACCATTTCGCTTCGTTGGGCAGGATGGTGCCCGGCGGATAGTCGCCGCGCACGATCCGAAGGCCGATTTCGCTCGCCAGCGACGCGTGCACGCTGGAGCCAGGGATGCGCGGCGCATCGGGCCGCCGAACGCCCGCCGGACGTTCGGCGGATGCCGATTTCGTCGGCGGCCTTTTTTCGTTATTCGGCTTTGCGTCCCGCATATATCCAGAAAGTCTGGTTTTCAGAAGCTGTCAAGCACGGCAAGCTAGCTTTGCCGCAACGCGCCTGGATGTGCACAGCTCAACCTGTGTTTGGCGCCCCTCACGCAGTTTTGACGTATTTGCGCCAGCTATGTTCGGGGCGGAAGCCGAGCACCTCCCGAGCCTTGCGGTTCGACAGCAGCGTCTCGAATTCACCGAGCTCGGCTTTGACCGGCACGCCTTGATAGAAGCGCTTCAAGAGCTCGGCCGTCGGCAGATCGGACGAGGTGTCGTCATTGGCGGCGTTGAACACCTGATAGCCCAGCCCATCCTTCTCGATGGCGCGCAACGTGATCTGGCCGAGATCGCGGGCGTCGATATAGCTCCAGGCGATGCGCTTGCGGAAACCCGGATCGGCGAACCATTTCGGGAACAGCGCATATTCATGCGGCTCGATAACATTGCCGATGCGCAGCGCATAGATGTCGAAGCCGCTGCGCAGCGCAAAGGCGCGCGCCGTCTTTTCGTTGACGATTTTCGACAACGCATAGCTGTCCATCGGATCGACATCATAGTCCTCATCGAGCGGAAAATGCATCGGATTGCGCGGCTCGTTGGCGAAGACCAGGCCGTAGGTCGTCTCGCTGGAGGCGATGATCACCTTGCGGATGCCGAGCTTCACCGCCGCCTCGATGACATTGTAGGTGCCCATCGCATTGATGCGGAACACCTCGTTGTCGGGCGTGATCATGATGCGCGGGATGGCGGCGAAATGCACCACGGCATCGACCGGCTGCGCCCGCAGCGACGGGTCGAATTCATGCAGTCCCGCATAGCTCGATAGCGCGTTGAACACCTGGCCGCTGTCGGTGATGTCGGTGATCAGCGTGCGCACCTTCGGGTTGTCGAGCGGCTTGGTGTCGATGTTGAGCACCTGGCAGCCATGCTCGACCAGATACTGAACAACATGGCGGCCGGCCTTGCCGCTGCCGCCGGTGAACATGATCCGCTTCGTCATTTTGCTCTCCACATTGCTCGGGAACTATGTGTATTGTCAGACAATATGGCATTCCACAATCGCCTGCCAACCGCGATCCGCGAAAACCTTTTCCAGCATCGGCCACCGGCGGGCCGCGCCGGCGCCGATCATCAACAAAGACAGGGACGAAACGACATGACCACCACCGCTGCCCGCGAAAACATCGGTTTCATCGGTCTCGGCCTGATGGGCCACGGCATCGCCAAGAACATCGTCGACAAGGGCTACCCGCTCACCTTCCTTGGCCGCAAGAACCGCAAGCCGGCGGAAGACCTGATCGGCCGCGGCGCGGAGGAGGCATCGACGTCTCGTGAGGTGGCGGCCGCCTCCGACATCGTCTTCATCTGCGTCACCGGCTCACGCGAGGTGGAGGCGATCATCCGGGGACCTAGCGGGCTGAAGGAAGGTTTGAGGAAAGGCTCGGTCGTCGTCGACTGCTCGACATCCGATCCGGTCTCAACCATGGCGCTCGCCGCCGAGCTCGAGGCGCTCGGTGTCGATTATGTCGACGCGCCGCTCAGCCGCACGCCGAAGGAGGCCTGGGAAGGCACGCTCGACGCCATGGTCGGCGCGCCCGACGCGGTTTTCGCCAGGCTGAAGCCGGTGATCGAGACCTGGGCCGGCCGCATCGTCCATATCGGCGGCACCGGCGATGGCCACCGCATGAAATTGCTCAACAATTTCATCTCGCTGGGCTACGCGGCGATCTATTCGGAGGCGCTGGCGCTGGCTGAGAAGGTCGGAATCTCGCCGCCGCGCTTCGACAGCGTGATCCGCAATGGCCGCATGGATTGCGGCTTCTACCAGACCTTCATGCGCTGGACGCTTGATGGCGACCGCGACGCCCACAAATTCTCCGTCGCCAATGCGTTCAAGGATTTGACCTATCTGGAATCGATGGCGGGCGCTGCCGGCATTGCCAACCCGCTCGGCAACGCCACCAAGAACTCGTTCGCGACTGCCTTCGCCGCGGGGCCGGCCGAGCAGTATGTGCCGATGCTGGCCACCCATATCGGCAAGCTCAACGGCGTCGACCTGATGCCGTCGAAGGATGGCGTGAAGCAGAAGATCTGACAGCCGCGGCGCAAGCTTTCTCAGCGCCGCGAAAGCTTGATCACCTCGTCGGTGTTGGCGAGGAGCCTATGCACGGCGCTTCTGGCGGCGGCCGGGCGCTGGAGGCGAATGTTCTTCTCTATCGCCTCGTGCAGGGACTGGGCCCGGCGCTGATCGCTGTGCTCGCGCGTGACGAAGACGAAGAGATGGTCGAGCGCCGATTCGATCAGCACGCCGAGCGGCACCAGGAGATCGTTGCCCGAAGCTCTCAGGATGGCGAGATGGAAGCGTGTGTCGGCGCGGGTTCGCTCCTGCAGGTTGGTGGCTTGGCCCATCTCCCGGCAGGCCTGGCTGATCTCGGCCATCTGCTCCTCGCTCCGCCGCAAGGCGGCGAAGGCGCTGGCTTCCGGCTCGATGATGTGACGGAATTCCTGCACGGTCTTGAGGAAAACCTCGCGATCGGGCGCGGTGGCGTACCAGGCAAGCACGTCGCGGTCGAGCAGGTTCCAGCGTTCCTTCGGCTCGACCCAGCTGCCGATCTTCGGGCGTGAGGCCAACAGGCTTTTCGCCATCAGCATCTTGATCGCCTCGCGCACCGCCGAGCGGCTGACGTTGAAGGTTTCCGACCATTTGGCTTCGTTGGGCAGGATGGTTCCAGGCGGATAATCCCCGCGCACGATCCGCAGCCCGATTTCGCCGGCCAGCGAGGTATGGACGCTTGAACCTGGAACCCATGCCATGTCAGGCCGGCGAACGGTAGCGGCCGGGCTGGCGGCTGGCGCCCCTACCCTGGCGGATCGCTTCCTTGCTTTCTCGTCCGACATCGACGTTCCAATGTGGCGGCAAACTGCGCGAGGAACCGCCTGTTGCTTTCGTGCCCGTCGGTCGCTTCGCCGAAAATGCACGCCATGGGCGCGTCAAAGCCGGAGCCTCACGCCCCGACAATGCTTGCTTCGCCCATTGTCTTGAACCGATGAGGCGGGGCGCCCGTTGGCAGGCGCCCCGAGATCGAAGCTTACTTCTGGATGCAGGTGTCGACCGTGTCCTTGGTGCATTCGTCAAGGCCGGTGAAGACCGGATCGTCGACCTTCTTGCCTTCGATCAGGTCAATCATCACCGACGGTGCCTTGTAGCCCATCTCGAACGGCCGTTGACCGACCAGTGCAGTCACAAGGCCATCCTTGGCGATCGCCACCTCGTCGCCGATCGTATCGGCGGCGCCGATGACGAATTCATTCTTGGCGATCTTGTCGGCCATCGGCTTGAACAGGTCGCGGTAGGGCTGCGGCGCGCCGAACAGCGGCCAACCACCCTCGATTGCGAAGGCATCGAGTTTGGGATTGGCGGCAAGGATGTCGGTCATCGCCTGCACGCCCTTGGCGCCGTCGTCGTTGGTGAACACCGGGCACCCCGCCACCTCGGTCCAGCCACCTTCGCCGGCCAGCGCCGCAAGGCCTTCCTTGCCGCTGAGCGCATCGCGCGTGCCTTGGGCGCGGCGCAGGATGTTGTCGGCTGCGGGGTTGCCTTCGATCAGGCAGACCGTGCCGCCGTTCGGCTTGGCCTTCTTGATGTACTCACCGATCTTCTTGCCCATCAGATAGTTGTCGGTGCCGAGATAGGTCTTGCGCAGCGCTGCATCTTCCTTGGCTAGGTCGGCGTCGACGGTCATGATCGGGATCGACGGATTGGCGCTCTTGATCGTCTGCGCGATCAGCGGCGCGTTCGACGGTGAGATCGCCATTGCGGCCGTATCCGGCTTGCTCAGCATGTCCTGCACGATCTGGGCTTCGCCGGCCTCGTCTGAGGTCGATGCCGGACCGGTGTAGAAGCATTCATATTCGGAGCTGGCATTCTCCTTGTTCCACTTCTCGCAGCCCTGGTGGATGGCTTCGAAGAACGGGTTGTCGAGACCCTTCACGACAATGACGACCTGTTTCTTGGCCAAAGCCGGCCCGGCGCCCAACGCCATGGCGGCGACGGCGGCGAGCAAAAGTGATTTCCTCATATCAGTCCTCCCTTGAAAACAGACGGACACGACGTGCCCGCCACACCGATCGGCCCGAATGAAAGGGACACGGGAATTGCCTCGAACGTCCGTGTCTCAAGCCGGGGCCGATAAGCATTTGCCGATCCGTTCCAGGTCGAATGGACGCTGGCGTTACCGGATCAAATCCCCTGCCCGCCGCTTCCGCCGACCGGCGATTTGCGCGGGCAGGTTCTTCCTCCGACGCTAGCTAATATCGGCTCGCAGCCGACGTCAATTCCTATTTGTCCTACAAAACCGATTTTTCGACGAGTTCCGAAATTAATCGCCCGACAATTGATTGACGCCCATGTCCGCATTTGCCTAAATGAGTCTATCGCACCTGCTCTGGAGGAGCTGGAGGCGCGAGACCCATGCGGCGCCGGCAACCATGGCAGGGCCGTCGCGGGGCGAAAAAGGGGAGGCTTAAGGCTGGTGTCGGTTCTCGAACTCGCCAACATCTCGAAGCATTTCGGCGCCATCCAGGCGGTGAACGACGTCTCGTTCACGCTGGAGGCCGGCGAAGTCGTTGGCCTGATGGGCGACAACGGCGCCGGCAAGTCGACGCTGGTCAAGATGATTGCCGGCAATTTCCGCCCGAGTCACGGCACCATGCGCATGGACGACAAGGAGCTGATCCTTCACAAACCGGTGGAAGCCCGCCAGCACGGCATCGAGATCGTCCACCAGGACCTGGCGCTGTGCAACAACCTCACGGCGGCGGCAAACGTCTATCTCGGGCGCGAGCTGCGTCGCGGCGTCGGCCCTTTCCGCATTCTCGACTATGCCGCCATGTACAAGCGTGCCGGCCAGATCTTCGCCGAGCTGAAATCCGAGACCCGGCCGCGCGACCTCGTCAAGCAGATGTCGGGCGGCCAGCGCCAGGCGGTGGCCATTGCCCGCACCATGCTGTCGCAGGCCAAGATCGTGCTGATGGACGAGCCGACCGCGGCGATCTCGGTCAGGCAGGTCGCCGAAGTGCTGAATCTGATCCGCCATCTGCGCGACCAGGGCATCGCCGTCGTGCTGATCAGCCACCGCATGCCCGACGTCTTCGACGTCGCCGACCGCGTCATCGTCATGCGGCGCGGCAGGAAGGTCGCCGACAAGAAGATCGCCTCGAGCTCGCCCGAGGAAGTCACCGGGCTGATCACCGGCGCCATCGAGCAAGTGGCATGAAAGCACTGGAATTCTTGACGTTTGGCGCCTTCACCGCCGGCAGGAAAGGTCGATAATGGCAGTCACCCTTGACCAGACGATCGCGCAGAAGCAGCACACTTTCGTGTCGCGCGTGCTGTCCAGCCAGACCTTCTGGGTGGTGATCGCGGTCATCCTCGCCTGTCTGTTCCTGTCCTTCGCCACTGATGCCTTCGCCACGCAGAAGAACCTTTACAACATCACCCGCAACATCACCTTCGTCGCCATCGTCGCGCTTGGTATGACCTTCGTCATCATCACCGGCGGCATCGACCTGTCGGTCGGCTCGGTGTTGTGCCTGTGCTCGATGGTGCTGGCCGTCACCATGCACGCCGGCTATTCGATCGAGGTCGGCATCCTGGCGTCGATCGCCACCGCGCTTGCCATCGGCGCCTTCAACGGCGTGCTCATCGCCTATCTCGGCTTCCCGCCTTTCGTGGTGACGCTCGGCATGCTGTCGGTCGCCCGCAGCCTCGCCATGGTCGCCTCCAACAACACCGTCGTCTTCCAGTTCGGACCCGATCACGACAAGCTTCTGGCGCTGGGCGGCGGCGCCTGGGTGTTCGGCATCGCTAATCCGGTGCTGTACATGATCCTTCTGGCGCTGATCACCGGCTTCATCCTGCGCTGGACCAAGTTCGGCCGGCACATCTTCGCCATCGGCGGCAACGAGCATGCGGCGACGCTGACCGGTGTTCCGGTGCGCCAGATCAAGGTCGCGGTCTACATGATCTCGGCGCTCTCGGCCGGTGTCGCCGGCATCATCCAGACCGGCTGGCTGGGTGCCGTCACCACCAATCTCGGCACCGGCATGGAGCTGCAGGTGATCGCCGCCACCGTCATCGGCGGCGCCAATCTCGCCGGCGGTGTCGGCACGGCCTTCGGCGCCATCGTCGGCGCCGCCCTGATCGAGGTGATCCGCAACAGTCTTGGCCTGCTCGGCATCAACGCCTTCTGGCAAGGCACTTTCATCGGCGGCGCCATTCTGCTCGCCGTGCTGTTCGACCGCATCCGCAACTTCCGGCGCAGCGACTAGCTTTCACCTTCTCCCCCAGGGTCCCTGGGGGAGAAGGTGGCCTCGCGCAGCGAGGTCGGATGAGGGGTGTTCCAGAGACCACCAGCGCCTCGTTTCTTCCAGCCTATCGCTCAGTCTGAAAATCCGCCCAGGCGCTTTGAACGCAAGTTCCGCCGCGTCTGCCTGCCTTGACGCCGCCACACCCCGGTCGCACAATCCCCGGGCAGGCGAAGGGAGGCCAGTCGCCTGGGGGAGGAAATATACCCATGACGGACGCGATCAGGCTCTATTGGGGCCGGTTCGGACATGTCTCTGTCCTGAATGTCGCCAACGACTTCGTCACCCATGCCCATGGCGAGGCGCATCTCATCATCTGGCTGGAAGGCACGGCCGGCGAAATGACGATCGGCCGCGAGACGGTGCCGCTGGGACCGGAGACCGCCGCCGGCATCAACTCCTTTCAACCGCACAGCCACGCGCTTTCGCGCGACGGCAAGCCCGGCCTTTTCCTTGCCTTCTATATCGATCCCGACTGGGCGCGGCGGCGCCGTGATCTGCCGCCCTCCGCGCCGCTGTTTGCGCAGGCGGCAATAACGCTGGAGCCGTGGTTGCATCAGGCGGCGGCGAACCTGCTCGATCACCTGACCGACAACGAAAGCATCGACGACGTCGCCAACTATGAGATCGAGCGCTTCATCGACAGCGTGCTCGACGCCGCCGATGCCTCGGCGCCGCAGGCGGCGCGCGCTCGCATCAACACGATGCTGGATTTCCGCGTCCGCAAGGCGATCCAGCTGATGAAGGCCAACGTCTGCGAGCGGATCTCCTTCGACGACGTGGCGCGCAGCGTCGGCCTGTCCCGGCCGCATTTCTTCGCGCTGTTCAAGGAACAGACCAACCTGACCCCGAACGTCTACTGGAACACGCTGCGCATGGAGGAAGCCGTGCGCCAGCTGCAATGGTCGCAAGAGCCGCTGATCTCGGTCGCCTGCAATCTCGGCTTCACCACCCAGGGCAATTTCTCGCGCTTCTTCCGCGATCATGTCGGCGTGCCGCCGACGCTCTACCGCGAAGCGGCGCGGGCAATGTCCTGAGCCGCCGAGAATCAGACTGATTGATAGGCGCGCAAGACGCGTTGATAAGCGCCGCCCCGCCCGCCGCCCTAGCCTCCTTCCCATCTTTGGGAAGGGAACGAGCATATGGCGAAAGTCACTATCTCCAGCGTCATCGACGCGCCGGTCGAGCAGGTCTGGGCGCGCATCCGCGACTTCAACGGCCTGCCTGGCTGGCATCCGCGCATGGTGGAAAGCCACATCGAGGACGGCAAGGACGCCGCTACCATCGGCTGCGTGCGCAACTTCAAGCTAGTCAGCGGGGCCCGGCTGCGCGAAAAGCTGCTCGACTTCTCCGACGAGAATTTCCTGGTCAGCTATTCGATCCTCGAGACCCCGCAGCCGATCACCAACCACAAGGCGACGCTGCAATTGCGCCGCGTCACCGACGGCAACCGCACCTATGCCGAATGGAGCGCGAGCTTCGACGCAGCCCCCGAGGAAGCCGAGAAGCTCGCCGAGGGCATGGGCGCCAATGTCTTCCAGGGCGGCTTCAATGCCCTGAAGAGCCATTTCGCCGGCAACAGCTAGATCGGGGAGCGCGCCATGTCGCTTGCGCTGCAGACCTTCTCCTCCGTCAAAGACGCCAATGCGGCGCTCCAGGCGGCGGGCACGCGCTATCTCGGCGGCGGCACGCTGGTCGTTCGCGCCGCCAACGAGGGCGACGTTTCCGTTTCCAGCCTTATCCGCGTGACCGAGCCTACCCTGTCGGCAATCAGTGTTTCCGGCGGTAAGGTAAGGCTCGGCGCCTCGGTCACCATGGCCGCGATCGCCCGCCATCCCGAGCTTGCCACGCTCGCGCCGGCCGCGCGCGCCGTCGG
>NZ_JHQR01000234.1 GCF_014843825.1 Mesorhizobium silamurunense | reverse complement strand
GAGCCGGTAGCCCCCGTGGCCCCCGTCGAGCCAGTTGCTCCAGTCGAGCCGGTCGCACCCGTAGCGCCTGTGGCACCCGTGGCGCCCGTCGCACCCGTCGAGCCGGTCGCACCGGTAGCTCCAGTCGCCCCGGTCGCACCAGTCGAGCCGGTCGCACCGGTTGCGCCGGTCGCACCGGTCGAGCCAGTCGCACCGGTCGCTCCGGTATCACCAGTCGCACCTGTGGCGCCGGTCGCACCTGTCGAGCCAGTCGATCCGGTCGAGCCAGTCGCACCGGTCGAGCCGGTTGCACCGGTCGAGCCAGTTGCTCCGGTCGAGCCAGTTGCACCGGTCGAGCCAGTCGCACCGGTCGAGCCAGTTGCTCCAGTCGAGCCAGTCGCACCGGTAGCTCCAGTCGCACCGGTAGCTCCCGTCGCACCCGTCGAGCCGGTCGCACCTGTGGCACCCGTAGCGCCGGTCGAGCCTGTCGCTCCGGTATCACCGGTCGCACCTGTGGCGCCGGTTGCTCCTGTTGCTCCAGTGGAACCGGTGGCACCGGTTGAACCAGTCGCACCTGTCGAGCCTGTGGCTCCGGTCGCACCGGTCGCGCCGGTCGAGCCTGTTGCTCCGGTATCACCGGTCGCACCTGTGGCGCCGGTTGCTCCTGTTGCTCCAGTGGAACCGGTGGCACCGGTTGAACCAGTCGCACCTGTCGAGCCTGTGGCTCCGGTCGCACCGGTCGCGCCGGTCGAGCCTGTTGCTCCGGTCGAGCCAGTCGCACCGGTTGCCCCGGTCGAGCCTGTTGCTCCGGTCGCACCGGTCGAACCAGTTGCTCCCGTAGCTCCAGTCGCACCTGTCGAGCCGGTCGCACCTGTGGCACCCGTAGCTCCGGTCGCACCTGTGGCGCCGGTCGCGCCCGTGGCGCCGGTTGCTCCAGTCGCGCCTGTGGCTCCGGTCGCTCCAGTCGAGCCAGTAGCACCCGTCGCTCCAGTCGAGCCGGTATCACCCGTGGCGCCGGTCGCGCCAGTCGCTCCGGTCGCACCGGTGGCGCCAGTCGAGCCCGTCGCTCCTGTATCGCCGGTAGCACCTGTTGCCCCGGTCGAGCCAGTAGCACCCGTGGCGCCAGTCGAGCCAGTAGCACCCGTGGCGCCACTCGCGCCTGTGGAGCCGGTCGCGCCAGACGCACCTGTTGAGCCTGTTGCTCCGGTATCGCCGGTGGCACCTGTAGCTCCAGTTGCGCCGGTCGCACCTGTGGCGCCGGTTGCGCCTGTGGCGCCGGTTGCGCCTGTTGCTCCGGTCGCACCTGTCGAGCCGGTCGCTCCTGTCGAGCCAGTCGAGCCCGTTGCTCCGGTGTCACCCGTAGCGCCAGTCGCACCCGTGGCGCCCGATGCACCAGTCGCGCCGGTCGCGCCT
>NZ_JHQR01000240.1 GCF_014843825.1 Mesorhizobium silamurunense | reverse complement strand
ACTGGATAGAAACTGGGGGCAACGTCACCATCGGTCGAGCGGAAGTGCCTCGGCGCGCCGCATTGGACGCCAAGCCGGCCGAGATTTGGAACCCCATCGTGCGCGGCTGCTGGATCGGGCTGCCTCGCAGTCGCATGTGAGCGTGCGAGCCTTGTCGGCGGAGCTTGCCGAGCGCGTCATCTCGGCATCCCCCGTGTCGGTGTGGCGTGTGCTGAAGGAGGCCGGGTTCAGCTTCAAAAAACGCTATTCGCCAGCGAGCGGGACAGGCCGTCGATTGCGCGACGACGGGCGCAGTGGAGAAAGTACCAGGGCAGGCTTGATCCACGGCGCCCGGTGTTCATTGACGAAAGTGTGCTGCAGAGCAGCGGAAGGAGTTCAACATGAACTAAGACCGTAGCGTAAAGCTGCGTGAATGATGGGGGACGGCCCTCCGGGATCGGCTTTCAGGAGCAGGTCTCAAACCAGTCCGCGGACAGGCCGTCGATTGCGCGACGACGGGCGCAGTGGAGAAAGTACCAGGGCAGGCTTGATCCACGGCGCCCGGTGTTCATTGACGAAAGTGTGCTGCAGAGCAGCGGAAGGAGTTCAACATGAACTAAGACCGTAGCGTAAAGCTGCGTGAATGATGGGGGACGGCCCTCCGGGATCGGCTTTCAGGAGCAGGTCTCAAACCAGTCCGAGCTGCTGCGGTAAAGAGCCGTGGTGGTGAGCGTCGGATGAAAAGTTCGGACGAGATCCGAGCAGGTTCAAGCGCTTTCAGTCTCATAAGACGCGTGCCAGCCTCTTCGTGAGAAAGCTGGCGCGGGAAAATCCAGGACTGTTTGTGCACTGGAAGGCGTTCGGAACGAATACGTTTGCCTGATGGGAGCGGTGTGAATCGAGAGGTTCACGCACCGTTCTGCGAGAGGCCGGCAGGTGAAACTCCTCCGGCCTACTCACCCAACCTGCAGAAGGCGACGACCAGCGCTTTCTCTTCCTTTGAGAGCACTGTCGAGCGCACATCCTTCGGACCAATCGGCGTGTCGGTGACGAAGTCGCGCTTCTTTCACTTCGTCACCGTCTTGGGGTTTATGCCGTAGCGTTCGCTCAATGCCTGGATCGAAGCTTTCGATCACTGTATCGCAGCTCGGACCGCGTGAGTGGTCGTGGCGCTCCCGTGAAGTATCTGTACCGTAATGTGTGCTTGTCGATGGCTGCATCAATGCTACCATCACACCGTGGGACTAAACATCTATGGAGCCTCATGTGAGGGCGAGTCTGCTGATGTGCGGTTTTAGTTTTAGACTGCCGTGCGGCCGACGCCAATATTGATGCAGCCAGATTGGCAGTTCATGGCCTCGACGGTCGGAATTCGGATGGGCCCATTCACGGCTTCGACACCTCTGCCCACCTGGCGGCAGGGCGCTGAACGCGCGCGCAAGCGGCATTTCCGTCGATGCGATAAAATTACCTCAAACAGATCACAGCACGAATGGAAAAAAAATCGCCCGCCAGTTGATTTTAATTCGACTGCCCAAAGTCGTCCCTTTCTGTAACCTGTGCCCCGCGTGCAGAACATTCCAGCGCAGAGTCCAACTCTTTTACACATCTTTGGTGCCAAAAGCGGTGCTTTTTGTGTGCTGGTGCAAAACTGCGGCCGGTAACTAATTTGGGGAGGTTCAAATGGGGTATTTTGCTAGGCATGGCAAACCTATGCCTAAGGTCTTCGATAGTCTCGCCGAGGAAGCAAAAAAGGACGGGATGGACCGGCGCGAGTTCCTGGCGCTCGCTTCCATTTTCGGTGCATCGACGGCTATGGCGTACTCGATGCTGGATGCAATGCCGTCGGCGCATGCCGAAGAAGCGCCTAAGAAAGGCGGTACTCTGCGAATTGCTACGCAGGTTTATGGTCCGAAGGATCCGCGCGTAAATGACTATCCAGGAGTGGCTAACGTCT
>NZ_JHQR01000241.1 GCF_014843825.1 Mesorhizobium silamurunense | reverse complement strand
CGATGCCGGCATCGGCGCTGCGCTCGAACGGCGCGACCACGACCTCGTCGCGGCCTATTCTGACGATCTCGCCGCGGCGCGTGCCGGCCTTGCCGCGCTGCTCGACGATGTCGCCGAGCCTTGCGATGCCGGAGAGGCCGTGCACCTTGTAGTGCGTGGGCGAAATCTCGACGACGCGACCGCCGCGGCTCAGCAATGTTTCCGGATTGTCGAACCACCGCCAGATACGTTCGAGCGCGGCGAGTCGATCCATTGGGGAATCGGCGAGCCTCTCGGGCGCGCGGAGCAGGGACGAGCCGGTCGCCATGCCGCTACTTCGAGCCGAGCGTCTTGATCGCGTCGTCGGTGGACGAAGCGCTCTGCCGGATCAGCGCCGCCGTGTTCTCGAAAGCGCGCTGCACCTGAATCAGCCGGGTCATCTCGAGCACCGGATTGACGTTGGACTCTTCCAGAAATCCTTGCGCGACGCCGACGTCTGAGCGGTCGGTGACCGGCTCTGGCGTTCGCGCAGGCACGATGCCCGAATTGCCGTAACGGACAAAATTGTCGCCGGGATCGAAATCGTAGAGACCGATGGCGCCGACGAGTTGATCGTTCTGCCTCAGCGAGCCATCAGCGCCGGCCTTTGGCGGGCCGTTGCGCGGATCGAGCTGGATCGGCGCGCCGCCGCCGTCCAGCACCGGATAGCCTTCGATCGACATCAGCTCGCCGTTCTCGTTCATGGAGAAACGGCCGTCGCGGGTCATCACCGTGCCGGCCGGCGTCTCGATGGCGAACCAGGCGTCGCCCTGGATGGCGAAGTCGAAAGGATTGCCGGTTTCGGTCAGCGAGCCGTGCGCGGTGGAAAGATAGGTCTTGCCGGAGGATGCGAAGGACACCGACTTCGGCCCGGTGCCGGAGACCACGTCCTCGAATTTCACGCCGGTGGCGCGAAAGCCGATGGTCGAGGCGTTGGCAACATTGTCGGCGATGGTATCGAGGCGGCGCTCGAGCGCAATCTGCGAGGAGAGGGCGACGTAGAGACTGTCCTGCATGGTGTTCTCAGAACTTCAGCTTCTGCATGGCCATCATCAGATCGGTCGAGATGCCGACAGTGGTCGGCTGCGCGAACAGCACGCTGACCGAGGTCACGGCACTGGAGGTCGGGTTGTTGATCTCCCACAGGCTGGTGAAGCGGGTCAGGAACTTGTTCAGCTTGTCGGGGTCCTTGAAGTCGGCGATATCGAGCTTTTGCTCGAACATCTGCGCCTGCTTGTCGATGTCGGCGGAGGCGATGGAGTCGGGCAGGCCGAGCGCGGTGCGGACCACGCTCGAAAGCGCCGTGTCGGCAAGCACGTCGTACCAGTTGGTGATGGTAGGCGCCTTGCGCTGGAAATAGAGCGCCAGCCGCACGCCCTGGTTGGTCTCGCCGGCATTCTCCTCCAGCGTCTGGCGCATGTATTTGTCGACCGCGCCTTGCTGGGCGGAGGGAAAGAGGGTGGCGGTCGAGCCATAGGCGGCAAAGTTGAAGGCCTTGACGAAGTCGGCGTAGCGCTTGTCGCTCAGCTTGTTGGCGAAGCTGTCGGAGTCGGACACGCCTTCCTTGAGCGCCTTGACCATGAAGGCCTTGGCATAGGCCATGTCCTCCAGCCCGTACGCCTTCATGGCGTAGTTGAAGAGCCGCGTGTTGTTGACGAAATTGTCGATGGTTTTGACGTTGCCGATATTGGCCAAATAGTAGTCGGTCTCGCGCTTCACGACGGGCTGCGACTCGACCTGGTCGATTGCCTTGGGGATGTCCTTGGCGATGAGCTGGTAGCTCGTATAGGTGTTCAACATATGCGCCTCCGGCCGAAGCAATCCGAGGACGATAGCGAAGCTTCCTTGTGCGAAGCTGAATCGGTTTTGCGCATCGCGATTCAAGCCTCACACAAGGCACGAGGACTATCCCTGATCCGCGACGTGACATGCGGAAGGACCTGTCGTGGGTATTCTGATCGGACTTGTGGTGACGCTTGGGTGCGTACTCGGTGGCTTCATGGCCATGGGCGGCCATCTGCATGTGCTGATGCAGCCTTGGGAAGCGGTGGTCATCTGCGGCGCAGCGCTCGGCACTTTCCTCGTCGCCAACCCGATGAAGACGGTCAAGGACACCGGCAAGGGCATTCTCGAGGCGTTCAAGCAGGCCGTGCCGAAGGAGCGCGACTATCTCGAGACGCTGGGCGTCCTGCACAGCCTGATGCGCGAATTGCGCTCCAAGTCGCGCAGCGAGGTCGAGGCGCATATCGACAATCCGGAAGAGTCGGCGATCTTCCAGGCCTTCCCGACAGTGCTCAAGAACCACGATCTGACGCATTTCATCTGCGACTATTGCCGCATCATCATCATCGGCAACGCGCGCTCGCACGAGATCGAGGCGCTGATGGACGAAGAGATCCAGACGATCCGCACCGACAAGCTGAAGGCCTATCACGCGATGGTTGCCGTCGGCGACGGCTTGCCGGCGCTCGGCATCGTTGCGGCCGTGCTCGGCGTGGTGAAGGCGATGGGCGCGCTCGACCAATCGCCGGAAATCCTCGGCGGGCTGATCGGGGCGGCGCTCGTCGGAACCTTTCTCGGCATCTTCCTGTCCTATGCCGTGGTCGGTCCGGTGGCCACCAAGATCAAGACGGTGCGCGAGAAGAAGAACCGCCTCTACATCATCGTCAAGCAGACGCTGCTCGCCTACATGAACGGCGCCTTGCCGCAGGTTGCGATCGAGTTCGGCCGCAAGACCATCTCGTCTTATGAGCGCCCGACGATCGATGCCGTCGAGCAGAGCACGATGAACGCGGGCACCGCCGAGAGGAAGGCGGCCTGAGCATGCAGAACTTCAGACAGGGCCGCTTGCCGTCATGACCAGTCCGGGCAGTCCGTCGCAAACCCGGGCTCTCATCATCGAGCGTCTCGTCGGCGACAGCGGCGAGGCCGCCCAGGTGATCGGTGTCGGCCGCGGCATGGCCGAGCGCTCGCTGCCGCTTTTGCAGAAGGCGCTTGCCGGCGAGCTTGGAGCGCCGATCAGGGTCGACCTGCAAGCAGTGGAGGTCAGCCGCGTTCCCGATGCGCGCACACGCGCCGGCGATAATTTCGCCATGACCATCGTCTCATCGCCGACCTCGGCCGACGCCATGACGCTGGTGATCGACGGGCCAGCGATCGCCGTCATGGTCTGCGCGCTGTTCGGCGGCGATCCGGACCAGCCGGTCTCGGCGATCGAGCGCGAGCTGTCGCAGATCGAAATTGATGTCGCGACCATGGTATTCCAGGAAGTCGCGGTGGCGCTGAACGGATCGGGCCGCCGCTCGCTCGACTTGCGCCTGCCGGTTCCAAAAGCGATGTCGGGCAACGAGGCAAGGCGACGCGTGCTGCGCGACGGCGCGGCGATCCGGATCGTCTATGGCGTCTCGACGCCGACCGACACCGGCACCGTCACGGTGATGATCCCGCAGCGCATCCTGCTTGCGACACGCGGCGCCACCGCTAATACGGGCGACGACGGGACAACGGAATTCGACTGGCGGGCCCGCTTCTCCGAGGAGGTGATGCGCTCGGCGGTGCGGCTCGAAGCCACCATGCCGCTCGCTCGGCTGACGCTCGGCGATCTCGCCGCCTTCCAGCCCGGCCAGGTGATCGAGTTCGAGGAGGACGCGCAGCTGCAGGCCAGGCTCAGCGCGCGCGACAAGACGCTGTTTGTCTGCGAGTTCGGCAAGCTCGGACAGAATTACACGGTCCGCATCCGGCATCCCCACGATGGCGGGCAGGACTTCATTGACGGGCTCATGCCGGGCTGAGGCCTGGCTTGGGATTATTGGAGACGAGGCATGGCAAAGACCAAGGTGGAAGCTGAACCCGAAGCCGACCAGCCGGACGAGCAGCTCGACCGCGCCATCGAGGAATTGCGCGGCGTGCTCCGGGAAGAGGAAAATCGCCCCGACGCTGCTCTCCAGGCCGGCGCCAATTCCTCGATCATCATGACGATCCCGGTCGATGTGCAGATCATTCTCGGAAGCACCGAAATGGCGGTGTCGGAGCTGATGGCGCTGCAGAAAGGCTCGACCGTGGCGCTCAACCGCCGCATCGGCGAACCGGTCGACGTGGTGGTCAACGGCCGTAGAATCGCGCGCGGCGAGATCACCGTGCTGGAACACGATCCGTCGCGCTTCGGCATCAGGCTTACCGAGATCATCGCCGCGACGAAGAGCGCCTGAGGATGGGCGGCGAGAGCATTCACCTGAAGCGGAGCCAGGCCCAATGACGTCGTTGACGCTGACGCGCCCGCAAAAGGCCGCCGCCATACTGGTGGCGATGGGCAAGCCTTCGGCCAGCCGGCTGCTCAAGTTCTTCAAGCAGGAGGAGCTGAAGGCGCTGATCGAGGGTGCCCGCCTGCTGCGCACCATTCCGCAAAGCGATCTGGAGCGCATCGTCGCCGAGTTCGAGGCCGAGTTCACGGAAGGCGTCGGCCTGCTCGACTCCGCTGACAGGATGGACACGATCCTCAACGAGTCGCTCTCGCCCGAGGAAATGAGCGCCATCATGGGCGACAAGAAATTCGAGCCGGCGCCGGAA
Organism: Mesorhizobium silamurunense; assembly: GCF_014843825.1. Taxonomy (GTDB): domain Bacteria; phylum Pseudomonadota; class Alphaproteobacteria; order Rhizobiales; family Rhizobiaceae; genus Mesorhizobium; species Mesorhizobium silamurunense. The sequence continues at coordinate 29,944 of NZ_JHQR01000241.1, read as the reverse complement.
GGGCCGCCGCCGATCTGGCCGGATCTCGAAAAGCTCGAGCCTGCGCGTCTCGGCACCTTCCTCGCCGGCGAGCACCCGCAGACGTCCGCCATGGTGCTGTCGAAGCTTGCGCCGCAGACTGCCGCCAACGTGCTGCTGACGATGGAAAAGCCGATACGCAGCCAGATCATCAGGCGCATGGTGACGATGGCCAATATTCCGGACGCGGCAACAAGGATCGTCGAGAACCAGCTACGCGTCAGTGTGCTTTCACAAAAAGCGACCAGGGACACGTCGGCCGGCCAGGAGCGCGTCGCCAGCGTGCTCAACGAAATGGCCAAGCCCGAGCTCGACGAGCTCATGCAGGATCTGGAAGAAGCCGGCACACCGGACCTTGCCGGCGTCAAGTCGCGGCTGTTCGCCTTCGACGATCTGCCGCTGCTTACCCAGAAGGCGCGCGTGCTTCTGTTCGACGGGCTGTCGACCGAGCTCGTCACGCTGGCGTTGCGCGGCGCGCAGGCGGAGCTTACCGAATCCGTGCTGTCGGCGATCGGCGCACGCTCGCGCCGCATGATCGAATCCGAGCTCGGACAGGGGTCGGAAGGCATCGCGCTGGCCGACATCATGGCGGCGCGCAAGACGATCGCCGTGGCGACCATCCGTCTTTCGCGGCAGGGAGCGTTCGAGCTTCCCTCGACGCAGACCGCCGCCGAAGCCGCCTGACGATAACGATCCGGTCAGGGCACCATGGCTGAGGCGGTCGACAAGGATTCCAAAACCGAGGAAGCCACAGAAAAGAAGATCCGCGACACGATCGAACAGGGCAAGCTGCCCCATTCGCGCGAGACGGCGATCTTTGCTTCCTTCCTTGCCATACTGGTGTTCACCGTCTTCTACGCCAAGGACGCCATCGTCAATCTCGGCATGTTCCTCGCGATGTTCCTGGAAAAGCCGGAAGCCTGGCCGATGGAGACCGAGACCGACGTCATCGAGCTCTACAAGACCGTCCTGTTCGAAATCGGCCGCGCCGTCGTCAGCCTGCTGGTGCTGCTGGTGGTCGCCGGCGTCGGCGCCTCGGTGTTCCAGAACATACCGCAATTCGTCGGCGAGCGGATCAGGCCGCAACTGTCGCGCATTTCGATCGCCAAGGGCTGGAGCCGCCTGTTCGGAGTGCAGGGCTTTGTCGAATTCGCCAAGTCGCTGGCCAAGCTTGCCTTCGCCATCGCCGTGCTCGCCTTCACGCTGTCGGAAGATCACCGCCGGCTGCTCGCCGGCATGATCACCAATCCGGTGTCGTTCGGCATGGTCATCCGCAGCATCTTCGTCGACATATTGACGGCGATAGTCTTCGTCATGGGGCTGATCGCTGTCGCCGACATCGTCTGGTCGCGCTTTCACTGGCGGCGCGACCTGCGCATGACCAAGCAGGAAGTGAAGGACGAGATGAAGCAGTCCGAAGGCGATCCGATCGTGAAGTCGCGCCTGCGCTCGCTGGCGCGCGACCGGGCGCGGCGGCGCATGATGACGGCGGTGCCGCGCGCGACGCTCATCATCGCCAATCCGACGCACTACTCCATCGCGCTGAAATATGTCCGCGACGAGGACTCAGCTCCGCTGGTGCTCGCCAAGGGCCAGGATCTGGTGGCGCTGAAGATCCGCGAGATCGCCAGGGAGCACAACATCCCGATCTTCGAGGACGTGGCGCTTGCCCGCTCCATGTACAAGCAAGTTTCGGTTGATAGCGTGATCCCGTCGCAATTCTACCAGGCCGTCGCCGAGCTGGTGCGGATCGTCTACTCGAAGAAGGCCGAGCGAAAAGTAACCCAATGAACGGACGCTGCTTGTAATCCATGAACCGGCAACCACACGCCAATTCACGCGAGCAGGTCGTCGCCAGCGCCATCCAGGAGGTGGTAGGCGAGCTGCGGCTCATCGAGGTCGCCGACTACATCGCCTTCATCCGGCTTGAGCATTTCGCCTGCCTGTCGGACCTGGTGGACTCGGCCGCGGAACTCTACTTCCAGCCCGGCACGCTCAGGCTCGGCCACGGCGGCGAAGCGCATGTCGACTGGAGCGGCAGCCCGCGCATCGTGCTAGATCTCGAGCTTCGGCCGCGCGGCGTCACCGTCTATTTCCAGCTGACGCTGACCGGGCACGGGTCGTCCGTGGTCGTCAACTACGTGTCGTTCGAGAAGCCTGGCGAGACGCCGGAGCACAACACCGCCCTGCTCGAGGACGCGATCGATGAGGCGCGCATCCGCAGGAACGAGCCGCTCGCTTATCCTTGACGATAATTTGGGGCGTTTTGACGCTTGACCTGAGCGGCTATTCGATCAGGCCAAGCCGCAGCGCCTTGGCTACCGCCTGATTGCGGTTGACGGCGTTGAGCTTCTGCGTCGACTGGGTGAGATACTGGTTGGCGGTGTGCACCGACAGTTTCAGGAGTTTTGCGATCTCTTCGCTGGTGTTGCCGTTGGCGGTCAGCTTCAGGCATTCGAGCTCGCGCTTGGAGATGGCGCGCGTCCTGCCGGTTTCGCCTGGACGGATGCGGGCGACCGCCGCGAACAGCGCAAAGCAGCGCGCGTGGATTTCACAGAGCGTGTCATCCGACAGCGTGATATCCGGTCCCAGGAAGACCACCAGCCCGCACTGACCGCGATCGGCATGTACCGGAAAGGCGATGCCGTTGGTGCCGGGCGCGAGCGGCGCGGTCGGCTCGGACCATGTCAGGGTCTCCAGCGTCCGCCGCGAGCCGGCCATATCGTTATCGGCCCACCAGCGCGGCGTCGTCGAGATGCGGCTGTGGCGCACCATCTCCTCGCCGCTGGCGCCCGAGATGAACTTGGTCGCGACGGCGGTCGACGGATAGTCGGAATCGAAGCAGGCGACCAGGCGCGCGCGCTCCAGCGAAGGGCTGACGAAGAACAGCCCGAAGCCGGAAGCGTTGATGTCGACGGCGATCCAGCGGCATCGGCGCACGGCGTCCGGAATGGTCACCGCGTTATGCGTCTCCGATCCGAGCGAGAAGGCGCCGAACGGATTGCGCTGGTCGTTGAAAAGGGCGGCCGCGGCTTCTCTGATCTGTGCGTGCTTCAAATGATGCCGCTCCTGATCGCGGTCGCAATCGCCATCGCGCGGTTGCTGGCCGCGAATTTCTGGATGGCATGCGTGATGTAGCTGTTGACGGTGTTCGACGAGACGCCAAGGATAAGGGCCACCTCGTCTGTGGTCTTGCCTTCCGACACCCAGAACAGGCATTCGCGCTCGCGGTCCGACAGCGGGTCCTGCATGGAAGCCGCGGCGATCAGTTGCGGGATGCTGGACAGCGCGTAGCAGCATTTGAGCTGCGCCTTCATCAGGGCGGTGAGATCGATTTTGCCGGGCTCGGCGGCGGAAAACAGCACGAAAAGGCGCTGGCGGCCGACGTTGAGCCTGAGCGAATAGATTTCGGCATGGCCGAGCACATCGAGCAGCCGCGCTTCCTCGCCGTTCAGCAGCGCGCCGGCATCGGGCGCGTGGGCCGCGACCAACGGCTTGGGACGCACACCGGGTGCCGTCGTCAACGGTCCCAGAGCAAGATTGGCGATCAGCCTTTTGCCGATCAGCTCGATGGCGTCGAAAATCCAGTTCGACGACACGATGCGCGCGTCGTTGCGATCCTGGTCGTGCACGATGGCGACCAGCATGTAGCTGTCGGCGCCGATATCGGCGGCAAGCTGCATGAAGAAGCTGGTGAGATCGCCGCGGGACGCCAGGCGCGAGCCTGAAGCATCGGATTGAAGAAGCGCGGCGGGACTGCTCATCTTGATATTCTGGCCGGAATCGATCCCTGTGCCCGATGCTGGCAAAAGCCAACGGCCGGACCCGAAACGCGTCACGTTCACGAAGACACACTCGAGGGCGCGCACAGCGCCCAACCGAGCCGAATCCTTTCAGGGAACGCGAAGCCGTCCGCGTCTGGTGCCGGCCGGATGCCGGAACTTGAGACTTTGGGTGGTCGCCGCGCCCCCCATGGACCGGCTGATTCGGGTCTAATCTACTCGCAGATGAATCCGACATCAAACGCGATTTGACAAATTCGAATCCGATGGACTCGCGTTGCGACTCAGCGGCCGGTCTTCGCGTTACTTGGCGGTGATTTCAGAGTTGAATTGAGCCGATGATTTCCCGGCGAGGCCGCAAAAAATTCGCCCCCGGTTGCAGCCGGGGGCGCATCTCCTTTCGACCGGATATGGTTCAGCGATCCTCGAATCCGGTCAGCACGCCGACGGCGTTGATGCCGATCTCTTCCACGGCGTAGCCGCCTTCCATGATGAACAGCGTCGGCAGGCCGAGCTTGGCGATGCGGCGGCCGATCTTGGGATAATCTTCGCTCTTCAGCTTGAACTGGCTGATCGGATCCTTCTCGAACGTGTCGACGCCGAGCGAGAGCACGACGACGTCAGGGGCGTAGGCGGCAAGCCTGGCGCAGGCGTCCTCCAGCGAGGCGTTCCAGCCGTCCCACCTGGTGCCGAATGGCATCGGATAGTTGATGTTGAAGCCTTCGCCCTCGCCTTCGCCAACCTCGTCGGCATGACCGAGGAAGAAGGGGTATTCGACCATCGGATCGCCATGAAGGTTGAGCACCTGGACGTCGCCGCGGCGATAGAAGATCTCCTGGGTGCCGTTGCCGTGGTGGTAGTCGACATCGAGGATGGAGACACGGCTTGCGCCCTGATCGCGGAACCATTGCGCGACGACGGCGGCGTTGTTGATGAAGCAATAGCCGCCCATGAAGGCGGCGCCCGCGTGATGGCCGGGCGGCCGGCAGAGCGCGAAGGCGGTCCGCTCGCCGCCCTTGACCAGCGCGGCCGCGGTCAGCGCGACGTCGTAGGACGACTTGATCGCTTTCCATGTGCCTTCGACAAAGGTGGCGCCGGCATCGAAGGAATAATAGCCGAGCAGGGCGTCGATGCGCTTCGGCGGCACGTCGCCTCGCAACCCGCGCGTCGGCCAGGTGAAGCCCATGGCCGAGCCCTTGAAGCCGGCGGCGACCCATTCCGGCCACACGGTCGGCAGGAAATCGATGTAGTGCGCTTCATGCACGCGCTTGGCGGTGGCAAGGTCGTGTTCGACCGGCCCGATGATCGGTCCAAGCTTCTCGCTCTCCACTCGCGCCTTGATGAATTCGGCCCGCGACGGCTTCTCGAAACCGGGCACGATTGCCGACGTGACCAGTTCCATCTGCCCGGTATGACCGGCGTGGAGAGGAGAAAAAACTGTCTTCATTTTGGGAGTTGGCTCGCTCTTCGGGTTTCGGTTCGATGGACCTCAAACAGCTTTGTGACAGAGAGTTTCAGCGTCGCCAAGAGGCACGGCAAATTGTTCGCTCGGGCCAGCACGGGACGGCTTGCCAGACGCCAATACTCTGCTAGCCTAAGCGCAAATGGGAGAAAATGATGCCGCAAACGGCCGATCTGATCGTCGAGAACGCCAGCATTTTGACGATGGATCCCGATACTCCCACCGCTCAGGCCATCGCCATCAAGGGCGATCAGATAATTGCGATCGCAGATCGCGATAGCGTTTGCGATTACAAAGGCCCCGCCACCCGCGTCGTCGATGCCCAGGGCGGCTCCGTCCTGCCCGGCTTCATCGAAGCGCATATGCATCTGTTCGGCGGGGCGGCCGAGCTCGACAATCTGCACCTAGCCGGCGTGCACGGTTTCGACGCGCTGCGCGACGCGATCCAGGGGTTCGCGGCGAAATGTCCGAACGCGAGGCTGCTGATCGGCGCCGGCGTCGACTATGCGATCCTGCCCGAGCCGGTGACGCGTCATCATCTCGATCGCATCATCCCCGACCGGCCCTTCGCCATGTCGGCCTCCGACCACCACACGATGTGGGCGAACACCAAGGCGCTCGAAGAGGCCGGTCTGCTCAATGGCAAGCAGGTGGGACCGGGCAACGAAGTCGTCATGGGCGCGGACGGGCTTGCCGCCGGCGAGCTGCGCGAGGGCGAAGCATTCGGCCCGATCCTCGAGCGTTTCGGCGCAAACCGAACCCGGCTCGGCCTGACGGGCGAGGAGCCGGATCCCTATCCGTCAGCCGAAGAATTGGCCGCCGACCGCGACCTCATGCATCGCGGGCTCGAGTGGTGCGCCAAGCACGGCATCACCTCGATCCAGAACATGGATGGCAACCTCTACCAGCTCGAGCTGCTCGCCGGCCTGGAGAATGAGGGGCGCTTGCTGTGCCGCACCAAGATCCCGTTCCACTTCAAGAATTTCATGACGCTGGACACGCTCGAAAAAGCCTCGCGCATGGCCGCGAGTTATAATTCCGAGTGGCTGTCGTCCGGCATGGTCAAGGTCTTCTATGACGGCGTGCTGGATTCCTGGACCGCGGTGATGGTCGATGACTATGCCGACCGTCCAGGATGGCGCGGCGAGCCGCTGTTTTCGCCCGAGCATTTCGCCGAAGTGGCGGTCGAGGCCGACAGGCGCGGTCTGCAGATCGCCGTGCATTCGATCGGCGACGGCGCGGTGCGCGCCGTGCTCGACGGTTACCAGGCGGCGCTGAAGAAGAATGGTAGGCGCGACAGCCGGCATCGCATCGAGCATATCGAGGTGACCACGCCGTCCGACGTGCCGAGGTTTGCCGAGCTAGGGGTGCTCGCGTCGATGCAGCCGCCGCATCCGCCGGGCGCCATGAATTTCCCGCTGGAGCCGACGATCTCGCGCATCGGCCGCGACAAGTGGCCGCTGAGCTATGCCTGGCGCACTTTGAAGAACGCCGGCGCGCGCGTCGTCTTCGCCTCCGATTGGCCGGTTTCGCCAGTTGACCCGATCCTGGGCATCCAGGCGGCGGTGATGCGCAAACCTTGGGCAGAAGGCCTGCCGGACCAGAGCTTCTCGCTCCATGAATCGATTGCTGGCTATACGGTCGAGGGGGCCTACGCCGAATTCATGGAACATCGCAAGGGTCGCCTGAAGCCCGGATACCTCGCCGATATCGTCGTTTTGTCGGCCGACATTGAGGCGACGGCGCCGGAAGCGCTGCACACCGTGCGGCCGGTGACCACGATTTGCGGCGGAAAGGTCACTTACCAAGCCTAAGGATGGCCGGGCCCGAGGTGTGGCATGGGTATTGCTTTTAAAAGTCGAGTTACAGCTCCGCAGTTGCCAAGCCGACCGGCTTATGGTGACAATCGAACAGGAACACACCTGCCGCCAAGAGCAGGCTCTCTCAATGGGGTAATCGTGCCGGAACAACCGGGTAAGAACGCGATCGAAGTTCGCGGTGTACGCAAAGTATTTGGAACCGGTGAAAACCAGGTAGCCGCTCTCGACACGGTGTCGGTGTCGATCCGGGAAAACGAGTTTTTTACCTTGCTCGGCCCGTCCGGATGCGGAAAGACGACGCTGCTGAGATTGATTGCCGGGTTCGATTTCCCAAGCGCCGGCGAGATCCTGCTGCACGGCCAGGACATCGCGCCGCTGCCGCCCTTCAAACGCCCGGTCAACACCGTCTTCCAGAGCTACGCACTCTTCCCGCACATGACGGTGGCGCAGAATATCGGTTTCGGGCTGGAGATGCTCGGCAAGCCCAAAGGCGAAATCGAGGCGCGCGTCGCCCAGATGCTCAAGCTGGTCAAGATGGAGGCGCTCAAGGCGCGCCGCACCAGCCAGATTTCCGGCGGCCAGCAGCAGCGCGTGGCGCTGGCCCGGGCTCTCGCGCCGCAGCCAAAGGTGCTTTTGCTCGACGAGCCGCTCTCGGCGCTCGACTACAAGCTACGCAAGGAAATGCAGATCGAGCTGAAGCGGCTGCAGCACGAGACCGGCATCACCTTTATCTTCGTCACCCACGACCAGGAAGAAGCGCTGACCATGTCCGACCGCATCGCGGTCATGTCGGCTGGCAAGATCCTGCAGGTCGGCTCGCCGCGCGACATCTACGACCGTCCGGCCGAGCGTTTCGTCGCCGACTTCATCGGCGAGACGAATTTCCTGGCCGGCACGGTGGTGTCGAAGAAGCCCGGCGTGGCGACGGTCAAATTCGCGAGCAACGCGACGATCACCGCTGGTTATCCGGAGGGCTTCCATCCATCTGGCGACGTCACGCTGGTGGTGCGTCCCGAGCACGCCGATCTGGTGCCCGACCCGGCCAAAGGCACGATCACCGGCACACTCTCCAACATCGTCTATTTCGGCACCGACACGCATTATCACGTGAAGCTCGACGGCGGTGACGAAAACTTCATCGTGCGCCACCAGAACAGCCGTTCGAACCCGGTCATTTACGAGACGGGCGCTAAGGTCGGCATCCAGTTCGAGGAGGACGCCGCGCGCGTCCTGAAAGACTGATGACGACAGCCACGCTCTCCCCAGCCACGCTTTCCAAGGCCGCGTTCTTCGAAGCCCAGGCGGTGAAAGCCGGCGCGCGGCGCAACCGGCTGCTGTCGCTGCCGGCGCTGATCATCATCGGCATTTTCGGCGTGCTGCCGCTTCTCATCATCTGCGTCTATTCGTTCCTCGTTGCTGCGCCCTATGGCGGCGTGCAGTGGCAGTTCTCGACGGACGCCTATCTGAACTTCCTGTTCCAGCGCGACATTTTCGACGACACGCTGCAGTTCACGCCGGACTTCCTGATCATCTATCTGCGCTCGTTCCTGTTCGCGGTGGTGACGACGGTCATCTGCCTGCTGCTCGGCTTCCCGACCGCTTATTTCATGGCCACCCGGCCGCCGGCGCAGCGCAACTGGTGGGTGCTTTTGATCACCATTCCGTTCTGGTCGAACCTTCTCGTGCGCACGCTGGCGATCATGTTCATCATCCGCGACGAGGGCCTGATCAACAACGCGCTGCTGGCGCTCGGGGTGATCGATAAGCCGATCACCATGCTCTACACCAATTTCGCCATCCAGCTCGGCCTGCTCTACGCCTTCCTGCCGTTCATGGTGCTGCCGCTCTATTCCAGCCTGGAGAAGCTCGACTTCCGGCTGATTGAAGCGGCCTACGACCTCTACGCGACGCGCCGACAGGTGCTGTGGCGGGTGATCATTCCGCTGTCCAAGCCAGGCATCATCGCCGGCTGCCTGCTCGTCTTCATCCCGGCGCTCGGCGCCTATGTGACGCCGCTGATTCTGGGCGGTGGCGTCCACCTGATGATCGGCGACCTCATCGCGCAGCAGTTCGGGTCCGGTCGCAACTGGCCGCTCGGCTGTGCTCAGGCGCTGATCCTGATGGCCGCGGTGCTGGTGGCGCTCTTCTTCTACGTCCGCAACACGTCGGGGAAGGTGCAGCATGGCTGAGCCCCGCGCCATCGATATCAAGGACCAGCCGGGCTTCCGCTCCATTGCCATCATCTGCCTTCTGGTGCTCTACGTGCCGGTGCTGATCCTGATGATCTTCTCGCTGAACAGCGGCTCGCTGGTCACGCATTGGGAAGGCGTCACGCTCGGCTGGTACGGCAGCGCGCTGCTCAACGAGGAATTCCACAACGCGGCACGCAACACGCTGATCATCTCGGTCAGCGCCACGATCATCTCGACCATCTGCGCCACGCTTGCCGCGATCGGCATGACCAGGGTGAAACCGTGGCGCGGGTTGGCCGCGGCTTTCATGGTCATCAACCTGCCGCTGATGGTGCCGGAGATCATCACAGCGGTGGCGACGCTTTCCTTCTTCGCGCTGATCGCCGGCACGTTCGGACTGAATTTCGGCATCGGCAACCTGATCCTCGCCCACACCGTGTTCTGCATTCCCTTCGCCTATATGCCGATCCGGGCGCGGCTGGAGGACATGGATCTGACGCTGGAATATGCCGCGGCCGACCTCTATGCGACTCCGTGGAACGCCTTCAAGCGCATCACGCTGCCCTTGCTGGTTCCCGGCATCATGTCGGGGGCGGCACTCGCCTTCATCGTCTCCTTCGACGATTTCACCATCACCCAGCTCGTCGCCGGCCCCGGCCAGACGACGCTGCCTCTCTACATCTGGAACCAGATCCGGCGGCCGATGACGCCGGAGATCAACGCCATCTCCACCATCCTGCTTCTGGTGTCGATCCTGTTCGTGTCGGTCTCGTTCCTGATCGCGCGCCGGCGCGCCAAATAATTCAAGAGCTCCAACACAAAACAATGGGAAGGCAAGGAGAACATAAAATGTCTGGAAAACTGATGGCGGCCGTTTCCGCGGCCGTGCTTTTATGGGCCGTGCCGGCGCTCGCCGACGGCGAACTGCATATCTACAACTGGGGCGACTACACCAACCCCAAGCTGATCGAGAAGTTCGAGAAGCAGTACAACGTCAAGGTGACGCTGGACGACTATGATTCCAACGAAACCATGCTCTCCAAGGTGCGCGCTGGCAATTCCGGCTACGACATCGTGGTGCCGTCGGACTACACCGTGAAGATCATGCTCGAGGAGGGCCTGCTCGAAAAGACCGAGCCCAACGCGATGCCGAACGGCAAGAACATCGATCCGCGCTTCGTCGATATCTATTGGGACAAGGGTCGCCACTACACCGCGCCGTGGCAGTTCGGCACGACGACTTTCTCCGTGAACACGGACAAGTTCAAGGGCGACATCGATACGCTGGCGATCCTGTTCGATCCGCCGAACGAGTTGAAAGGCCAGATCAACGTGCTCGACGACGTCAACACCGTCATGCACGCTGCCGAGCGCTATGCCGGCGTGCCGCGCTGCGGCGCCGACAAGGCCAGTCTGAAGAAGGTCAACGACACACTGATGGCCGCCAAGCCGTCATGGAAGACCTTCAGCTACGACACCATCACCAAGATCACCTCCGGCGATGTGATCGTGACCGAACAGTGGAATGGTGCGGCCTATCGCTCGCGCCAGAAGATCCCGGCGATCAAATATGCCTATCCGAAGGAAGGCATCGAAGGCTGGATGGACAATGTCGCGGTGCTGAAGGGCGCCAAGAATCTCGAGAACGCCAAGCTCTTCCAGGACTTCGTCATGGCGCCTGAGAACGCGGCGCTGATCTCCGAGTTCGCCGGCTACGACAACGGCATCGCCGGCAGCCACAAGTTCCTGCCGCCGGAGTTCGCCAACTCGCCGGAGATCAACCCGCCGGCAGGGGCGCCGGCAGCGGAATTCGTCCCACCATGCCCGCCCGAAGTGGTGGAGATCTACAACAAGATCTGGACCAACCTGCGCAAGTAATTCCGCAGGAACGCATGAAAGGAGGGGAGGCTCCGGCCTCCCTTTCTTATGTGCAGGGAGGATTTGATGACGTCTTACCGCAACTCCGATCCGCGGCCTCCGATCATGCAGGGTTCGCCACCGGTCATGGCGCTGCCGAAGCTCGACTGGGATCGGCCACCGTGGAACCGCTGGGCTTTCCAGCACGTCCGCGAGTTTTTGCCGACCGTCGAGGTCTGGCGCGGCCATGGCCATCGCCGCCGCCTCGAGCGCGCCAACGTCGATCTCGATGGCCTGGCGGTGGCGGATAGCGAGGGCCGGCCGACGACGCTCGCCGGCCTGCTTGACGAGACCTATGCCGACGGCTTCCTGGTGCTCAAGGACGGCAAGGTCGCCTATGAGCGCTATTTCAATGGCATGGACGAGCGCACGCTGCATCTGTCGCAGTCGATGGCGAAGTCGGTCACCGGCTCGGTGTGCGGCATACTGGTCGGGCGCGGCCTGATCGACCCGGCCAGGCTGGTGACGGATTATCTTCCGGAGCTCGGCGAGACCGCCTGGGCCGGGGCCACCGTGCAGCACGTGCTCGACATGACGACGGGCGTGCGCTTCTCCGAAGAGTACACCGATCGCTATTCCGAAATCGGCCAGGTCGATGTCGCCACCGGCTGGAAGCCGATCCCGCCGGGCAGCGATCCCGACTTCCAATGGCCGTCGCATCTGTTCGAGCTGATCCTGCGGTTGAAGGACAAGGTGCGCGAGCATGGCGCGGCCTTCGAATACCGCTCGATCGAAACCGACGTGCTTGCCTTCATCATGGAGCGGGTGAGCGGCAAGCGCCTGGCGGAGCTCATCTCGGAAGAGCTCTGGCAAAAGCTCGGTGCCGACGAGAGCGCCTGCTTCACGATCGACAGCGCCGGCTATGCGCTGGCCGACGGCGGGTTCAACGCGACGCTGCGCGACTATGGCCGCTTCGGCCAGCTGATCCTCGACGGCGGCGGCGGCGTGATCCCGGCCGACTGGATCGAAGCGACGCGTACCGGCAAGCACGGACCGAATTTCAGCCCGAGCATTCCCGACGGCAGCTACCGCAACCAGTTCTGGATCGAGGATTCGCGCTCGCGCTCGCTGATGTGCCGCGGCGTGTTCGGCCAGATGATCCATATCAGCTGGGAGCACAGGATGGTCGTGGTGAAGCTTTCGACCTATCCGGATTTCCTGAACTCCGCCTATTCGGTGGCGACACTGAAGGCCGTGCACGCCATAGCTGCCGCGCTTCGCTGACCGGCAGACACAGAAAACCGGGAGACAATCGTGGCCGGCAAGACTGCGTTCGAGACGAAATATGGCTTTGCCCGCAAAGATGTGCGGCTCGACAACTGGCGGCTGAGGCCGTTCAGCCAATGGTCGTTCCAGAATGTCGGCGAACTGGTGCCGAGCGCGCACGTTGCCGCCGCGCCAAATGGCGAAGAGCAGGCCAGATCGCTTGGAAGTTTGCTCGGCGAGAAGGTGAGCTTGGCTGGCGGCTCCGAAACCGTCGAGGCCTTTCTCAAGCGCTCCGACACTGACGGTCTGGCGATCATGAAGGGCGGCAGGCTCGTCGGCGACTGGTGGGCGCCGCACATGCCGTTCGGCCAGCGTCACATCATCTTTTCGATCAGCAAGTCGGTAACGGCGGTTCTCGCCGGTATCCTGGAAGGCGAGGGGGTGTTCGACGCGGAAGCGCCCGTGACACAGTACCTCCCCGAGGCCAAGGGCTCGGCATATGGCGATGCAAGTGTGCGCAACGTGCTCGACATGAACGTCAGCCTTGATTTCGAGGAAGCCTATCTCGATCCGGAAAGCGCCTTCGCCCGCTATCGCCGCGCGACGCTGTGGAATCCGGGCGGCGGATCCGAAAGCCTCGCTGCTTTTCTTTTCACGTTGCCGCGCCTCGCCGAACCGCATGGGCAGACCTACCGCTACCGGTCCCCCAATTCGGATGTGCTCGGCATTCTTATCGAGCGGGCATCCGGCAAGCGCGTCAGCGATCTTTTGAGCGAAAAACTCTGGCTGCCGCTAGGCGCTGCGAGCGAAATGTCGGTGACGGTCGACATGGAAGGCACGGCGCGCACGGCCGGCGGCATGTCGATGACGCCGCGCGATCTTGCCCGCATCGGCGAGATGATGCGGCAAGGCGGCGCGGCCAATGGCCGCCAAATCGTGCCGGAGGCCTGGGTGCGCGACACTGTTGCCGCCGGCGGCAGCTACGAGGCCTGGCAGCGCGGCACGATGGCGTTCCTTTTCCCGAAAGGGCGCTACCGCAACAAATGGTACCAGATGGGCACGGCAAGCGGTGCTTTCTGCGGCATCGGCATCCATGGCCAGTGGCTCTACGTCAACCCGAAAGCCGAAGTGGTGATCGCCAAGATGTCGTCGCAGCCGGAACCGGTGGACGATCGGCTCGACGTCGAGCTCGTGGCGTTTTTCGAGGCGCTGAGTACGATGGTCTGAGCCGTTCGGCCGGTCGTCCTCATAGCTGTTTCCTGTGGACCTTCATGGTCGGTTGAAAACAGCGCGGTTGGCGCGGCGGGCGTCCCGGCCTATGGTCGCCGCTCTTTTCGACAGGGACCAGCATGGCATCGGATATCAAGCGTATCGCAGCAATCATTGCGGCCGAGATCGGCGCGAGGCCGGAACAGGCCGCGGCGGCAATCGGGTTGCTGGACGAGGGCGCGACAGTCCCGTTCGTGGCCCGCTACCGCAAGGAGGTCACCGGCGGGCTCGACGATACGCAATTGCGCGACCTTTCCGAGCGGCTCGCCTATCTGCGCGAGCTCGATGCGCGCCGCGAGACGATCCTCGGCTCCATTCGCGAGCAAGGCAAGCTGACCGAGGAGCTCGAGGCCAAGATCGCTGCGGCGAGCACCAAGGCGGAGTTGGAGGACATCTACCTGCCCTACAAGCCGAAGCGCCGCACCAAGGCCGAGATCGCCAGGGAACGCGGGCTCGGGCCGCTCGCGCAGGCGATCCTTGCCGACCGTTCGGCGGTGCCGGCCGAGCTCGCGCTCGCCTATGTCACCGAGGAGGTTGCCGATGCGAAGGCCGCGCTCGAAGGCGCGCGCGACATCCTGTCGGAGCAGTTCGCCGAGAATGCCGATCTGGTCGGGAAGCTGCGCGCCTATATGAAGGAACGCGCCTTCCTGCGCGCCAAGGTCGTCGACGGCAAGCAGGAGGCGGGCGCGAAATTCTCCGACTATTTCGACCATGTGGAGCGTTGGGCCGGCGTACCGAGCCACCGCGCCTTGGCCATGCTACGCGGCCGCAACGAAGAGGTGCTGTCGCTCGACATCGAGGTCGATGCCGATGATGCTTCCACGGTAAAGCCGATCGAGCGCATGATCGCCAATGCCTATGCGATCGGTGCCAGCCTGCCGGGCGACCGCTGGCTGATGGAGGTGGCCGGCTGGACCTGGCGGATCAAGCTGTCGCTGCACTTGAGCCTCGACCTGATGCGCGACCTGCGCGAGCGGGCCGAGGAAGAGGCGATCCACGTCTTCGCGCGCAACCTCAAGGACCTCTTGCTTGCGGCGCCTGCCGGCTCGCGGCCGACCATGGGCCTCGACCCCGGCATCCGCACCGGCGTCAAGGTGGCGGTGGTCGACGGCACCGGCAAGCTGGTGGCGACGACCACGGTCTATCCGTTCCCGCCGAAAAGCGATGTGCGCGGCACCCAGGCGGAACTTGCAAAACTCATCCTCCTGCACAGGGTGGAGCTGATCTCGATCGGCAACGGCACCGGCAGCCGCGAGACCGAGAAGCTGGTGGCCGACATGCTGTCCAACCTGCCTTCGGATGGCGCGCCGAAGCCGATCAAGGTGATCGTCAGCGAAGCCGGCGCCTCGGTCTATTCGGCCTCGGCGACGGCTGCAGCGGAATTCCCCGGGCTCGACGTATCACTGCGCGGCGCGGTGTCGATCGCCAGGCGCCTGCAGGACCCGCTCGCCGAACTGGTCAAGATCGAGCCGAAGTCGATCGGCGTCGGCCAATACCAGCATGATGTCGACCAGTACCGGCTAGGCCGCTCGCTGGAAGCCGTGGTAGAGGATGCGGTCAATGCCGTCGGCGTCGATCTCAACACGGCGTCCGCGCCGCTGCTGGCGCGCGTTTCGGGGCTGGGGCCATCGCTTGCCGAGGCGATCGTCGCGCATCGTGATGCGGGTGGGCCCTTTGCCACACGCCGCGATTTGTTGAAAGTGGCGCGGCTCGGGCCTCGCGCGTTCGAGCAATGCGCCGGCTTCCTGCGCATCCCGAACGGCACCGAGCCGCTCGACGCTTCGGCGGTGCACCCCGAGGCCTATGGCGTGGCGAAAAGAATAGTCGCCGCCTGCGGCCGCGACGTGCGTTCGCTCATGAGCGACAGCACCGCGCTGAAGGCGCTCGACCCGCGCGTCTTCGTCGACGAGCGCTTCGGCCTGCCGACGGTGCGCGACATCATCGCCGAGCTGGAAAAGCCGGGACGCGATCCGCGCCCCGGCTTCAAGACGGCGACGTTTGCCGAGGGTGTAGACGACATCAAGGACTTAAAGCCCGGCATGCTGCTCGAAGGCACCGTCACCAATGTCGCGGCATTCGGCGCCTTCGTCGACATCGGCGTGCACCAGGACGGCCTGGTGCATGTCTCGCAACTGGCCGACCGTTTCGTGAAGGACGCGCATGAGGTGGTGAAGGCCGGCGACGTCGTGAAGGTGCGGGTCGTCGATGTCGACATCAAGCGCAACCGCATCGGCCTGTCGATGCGCAAAGATGGCGGCGAGGGCGCACCTCGCGGTGGTCAGCGCGATCAGGGCGGCGGCAAGCCTGCGCCACGCTCGCCGGCGCCGCAGCGCCAGCCCGAACGGCCGGCACAGGGTGCTTTCGGCGCGGCGCTCGCTGAGGCGATGAAGCGGAAGTAGCTACCACGCCAGAAAAGCTGGCTCCTTCTCGACCTGGCCCAGCAGCCAGTCGCGAAAACTGGCAACCGGTGGTTGGCCGCGTTTGTCATGCGGGACAACGAGGTAATAGGCGCTGCGGCTCTGCATCGGCTGGCCCGGCGCCGGCAGCAACTGACCGCGCTGCAATTCTCCGGCAATCAGGATTTCCGGCAGCAGCGCCACGCCGAGCCCCGCCATGCAGGCCTGGGCGACGGTGCCGAACTGTTCGAATTGCATCCCGGGGCCGGTGGGCGCGCTGAGACCCTGCTCTTCGAACCATTCGCTCCAGGCGCCGGGGCGCGTCGCCATGTGCAGCAGCGGCAGGCGGCTGATATCGGCCGGCGTGGCGATGTCGCGGCTGGCCAGAAATTCGGGTGAAACCACCGGCATGACGGTCTCGCGCATCAAAAGCGTGCAATCCGCGTCCGGCCAGTCGGGCATGCCGTGATGGATCGCGGCGTCGAGGCGCTCGCGGGCGAAGTCGAAGCGGCCGATGCGTGTGGCGAAGTTGATGGTGATGTCCGGGTGGCGGGCGACGAAATCCGGGATCAGCGGCATCAGCCAGCGCGTGCCGAAGGTCGGCAGGATGGCAAGGTTGAGAACGCCGCTATGCCGATTGCTCATCAATCCGAGCGCGGCATCGCGCAATTGGCCGAGCGCCGAGCGCACGGCTTCGGCGTAGATTTCGCCCGCCGGCGACAGCCGAACATTGCGGCTGTCGCGCTCGAAAAGGCGGCGACCGAATTGCTCCTCAAGCAGGCTGATCTGTCGGCTGACGGCGCCCTGGGTCAGATCGAGCTCGCGCGCGGCAGCGGTGAAGGAGCCGAGACGCGCCACCGCCTCGAAGGCGGCAAGCGCGCCGGTGTTCGGCAAAAGGCGGCGCTGGACATTCATGATCCATTACTAACGCTCATTGATCCGTGATGCAATTTCGTTTGATTTTTTCCATGGGGAGGCCGATAAGCCGGGCAATCCAAGATTTTGCCGGGAGACCGAGGTCATGGCCGCCGAGAAGAACGCCTTTGTCTGGAACGATCCTTTCCTGATCGAAGACCAGATTTCCGAGGACGAGCGCATGGTGCGCGACGGCGCGGCGGCCTTCGCGGCCGACAAGCTGGCGCCACGGATCGAGGAAGCCTATGTCGAGGAAAAGACCGATCCGTCGATCTTCCGCGAGATGGGCGAGGCCGGCCTGCTCGGCGTCACCATTCCGGAGGAATATGGCGGGCTCGGCGCCAATTACGTGACCTACGGGCTGGTCGCGCGGGAAGTCGAGCGCATCGATTCCGGCTACCGCTCGATGATGAGCGTGCAGTCGTCGCTGGTCATGTATCCGATCCATGCCTATGGCTCGGAAGAGCAGCGCAAGAAGTATCTGCCGAAGTTGGCTTCCGGTGAATGGATCGGTTGCTTCGGCCTCACCGAGCCGGACGCCGGCTCCGATCCGGGCGGCATGAAGACGCGGGCCGAAAAGACGGCGAACGGCTATAGGCTCTCCGGCTCCAAGATGTGGATATCCAACGCGCCGATCGCCGACGTGTTCGTCGTCTGGGCGAAGTCGGCAGCACATGACAACCAGATCCGCGGCTTCGTGCTGGAGAAAGGCATGAAGGGCCTGTCGGCGCCGAAGATCGGCGGCAAACTCTCGCTGCGGGCCTCGATCACCGGCGAGGTGGTGATGGAGGGCGTCGAGGTCGGCGAAGGGGCGCTGCTGCCCAATGTTTCGGGCCTGAAAGGACCGTTCGGCTGCCTCAACCGGGCGCGCTACGGCATTTCCTGGGGCGCGATGGGCGCCGCCGAGGATTGCTGGCACCGGGCGCGGCAATACGGCCTCGACCGCAAGCAGTTCGGCAAGCCGCTCGCCGGCACGCAGCTCTTCCAGAAGAAACTCGCCGACATGCAGACCGAGATCGCGCTCGGCCTGCAGGGTTCTCTGCGCGTCGGCCGGCTGATGGACGAAGGCAAGATGGCGCCGGAAATGATCTCCATCGTCAAGCGCAACAATTGCGGCAAGGCGCTCGACATCGCCCGCCAAGCCCGCGACATGCATGGCGGCAACGGCATCCAGATCGGCTATCACGTGATGCGCCACGCGCAGAACCTGGAGACGGTCAACACTTATGAGGGCACGCATGACGTGCACGCGCTGATCCTCGGACGTGCCCAAACAGGCATTCAAGCTTTTTTCTAAGCCGGCAACGCTGCTTAAATTAGGTGCAGCGCAACATCTCCGCTTGGAGAATGCCCAGGACCTGTGTCAGGGTCTGGCGGTAAAACGCCATTCCCCGGGGCATCATGGCAATTCTGGCAGCCGTCCACCACCTGACCCACTACAAATACGACCGGCCGGTGGTGCTCGGCCCTCAGGTGATCAGGCTGCAGCCAGCGCCGCATTCGCGCACCAAGGTGCTCAGCCATTCGCTGAAGGTCGAGCCGAAGAACCATTTCGTCAACCTGCAGCAGGACCCGTACGGCAATTTCCTCGCCCGCTTTGTCTTTCCAGAGCCAGTGAGCGAGCTCAAGATCGAAGTCGATCTCGTCGCCGACATGACGGTCTACAATCCGTTCGATTTCTTCGTCGAGCCGGCGGCCGAGAGCTTTCCGTTCGAATACCCGGAAGAGATCAGGGACGATCTCGCCATCTACCGGACGCCTGAGCCAGCAGGGCCGCTGCTTTCAGCTTTCCTCGGGACGATCGACCGCAGTCCGAGGAATACCGTCGACTTCCTCGTCGACCTCAATGCGCGGCTGCAGCGCGAGATCGCCTACATCGTGCGCATGGAGACCGGCGTCTATTCACCGGAGGAGACGCTTGCCGCGGCCAAGGGTTCGTGCCGGGATTCGAGCTGGCTGCTGGTGCAGATCCTGCGCAATCTCGGCATCGCCGCGCGTTTCGTCTCGGGTTATCTCATCCAGCTCAAGCCTGATCTTATCTCGCTCGACGGACCGCCGGGAACCGCAGTCGACTTCACCGACCTGCACGCCTGGTGCGAGGTCTATATTCCGGGCGCAGGCTGGATCGGCTTCGATCCGACTTCCGGCCTGCTTACCGGCGAGAGCCATGTGCCGCTGGCGGCGACGCCGCATTTCCGCAATGCCGCGCCGATCTCCGGCATGGCAAGCTTCGCCAATGTCGATTTCGGCTTCGACATGCGCGTCGATCGCATCGCCGAGCATCCGCGCATCACCAAGCCTTTCTCGGACGAGAGCTGGGAGGCGCTCGACGCGCTCGGCAACAAGGTCGATGCGGTTCTGCACGAGCAGGATGTGCGGCTCACCATGGGCGGCGAGCCGACTTTCGTGTCGATCGACGATTTCGAGTCCGCCGAATGGAACACGGCAGCCGTCGGCCCGACCAAGCGCGATAAGGCGGATGAACTGATCCGCCGGCTGCGCGAACGCTTCGCGCCGGGCGGTTTTCTCCACTACGGCCAGGGCAAATGGTATCCGGGCGAGAGCCTGCCGCGCTGGACCTTCTCGCTCTACTGGCGCACCGACGGCCAACCGGTATGGAGCGATCCTTCGTTGATCGCGCGGGAGAAGAGCAGCGTCCCTGTGGGACCGGAGCAGGCCGAAAGCCTGCTCACGGCGATCGCAGGCGAGCTCGGCATCGACAAAGCGATGGTCAGCGAGGCCT
This sequence comes from Mesorhizobium silamurunense, assembly GCF_014843825.1. Lineage (GTDB taxonomy): Bacteria > Pseudomonadota > Alphaproteobacteria > Rhizobiales > Rhizobiaceae > Mesorhizobium > Mesorhizobium silamurunense. The sequence continues at coordinate 10,224 of NZ_JHQR01000241.1, read as the reverse complement.
ATGAGGACCCGGCCGAATGGCTGCTCAAGGAAGGTAAGCTGCCGGCCAATGTCGACCCTTCCAACTCCAAGCTGGAAGATCCCGAGGAGCGCAGCCGCATGGCGCGTGTCTTCGAGCGCGGCCTGACCAAGCCGTCGGGCTACGTGCTGCCTGTGCAGCGCTGGAACAGCCAGGCTGCGGGGCAACGCTGGCGCTCCGAGAGGTGGAAGACGCGGCGCGGCCGGCTGTTCCTGGTGCCCGGAGACTCGCCGGTCGGCTACCGCTTGCCGCTCGGCACGCTGCCTTACGTGCCGCCGGCGCAATTCCCTTATATCGTGCCGGTCGATCCGTCGCTGCCGCGCGGTCCGCTGCCAGCGCGCGAAGCTATCTTGCCGGGGGCCGCGCCGGCAGAGCTTGAAGGCGCCGACGAAATGGCGCGCCGCCAGCAGGCGGTGTCCTTCACCGCGGTGGCCGGCCAGCAGGACCGCGTCGAGCAGGAGATTACCGAAATCGGCGGCGCGGTGCGGACGGCGCTCACTGTCGAGCCGCGCGACGGACGGCTCTGCGTGTTCATGCCGCCGGTCGAGGCGCTGGAGGACTATCTCGAACTGGTGGCGGCGGCCGAGAACGCGGCGAAGGCGATCGGCCTGCCGGTGCATATCGAAGGCTACGGCCCGCCGCATGATCCGCGCCTCAATGTCATCCGCGTCGCGCCCGATCCCGGCGTCATCGAGGTGAACATCCATCCGGCCGCCAACTGGCAGGAATGTGTCGCCACGACGACGGCGATCTACGAGGAGGCGCGGCAGTCGCGGCTCGGCACCGACAAGTTCATGATCGACGGCCGCCATACCGGCACCGGCGGCGGCAACCATGTCGTGGTCGGCGGCGCGACCCCGAACGACAGCCCGTTCCTGCGCCGGCCGGACCTGTTGAAGAGCCTGGTGCTGCAATGGCAGCGGCATCCCTCGCTGTCCTACCTGTTCTCGGGCCTGTTTATCGGCCCGACCAGCCAGGCGCCGCGCTTCGACGAGGCGCGCCACGATTCGCTCTATGAGCTGGAGATCGCGCTGGCGCAGGTGGCGCGCCCGGACAAGGGCGAGGCGCCCTTGCCGTGGCTGGTCGACCGGCTGTTCCGCAATCTCTTGACCGACGTGACCGGCAACACGCATCGTTCGGAGATCTGCATCGACAAACTGTTCTCGCCGGACGGTCCGACCGGACGGCTCGGCTTGGTCGAGTTCCGCGGCTTCGAAATGCCGCCCAATGCGCGCATGTCGCTCGCACAGCAGCTTCTCGTCCGCGCCATCATCGCGCGCGCGTGGAAGAACCCGCTCGACGGCCGCTTCGTGCGCTGGGGCACGTCGCTGCATGACCGCTTCATGCTGCCGCATTATGTCTGGGCGGATTTCCTCGACGTTCTGGAAGACCTGAAGCTCAATGGCTTCGACTTCCGTCCGGAATGGTTCGCAGCCCAACTCGAATTCCGCTTCCCGTTTTGCGGCGAGGTAAGCCAAGGCGGCGTCAAGCTGGAACTCAGGCAAGCGCTGGAGCCCTGGCATGTGATGGGCGAGCAGGGCGCGATCGGCGGCACGGTCCGCTTCGTCGATTCCTCGGTCGAGCGGCTGCAGGTGAGGACCGAAGGCCTCAATCCGGAGCGCCATGCCATCGTCTGCAATGGCCGCATCGTGCCGATGAAGGTGACCGACAGCAGAGAGGTCGCGGTGGCGGGCGTGCGCTTCAAGGCCTGGCAGCCGGCGTCGGGCCTGCATCCGGCGCTGCCCGTCAACACGCCGCTGATCTTCGACATCTACGACCGCTGGTCGGGCCGCTCGATCGGCGGCTGCGTCTACCATGTCGCACATCCGGGCGGCCGCAATTACGACACCTTCCCGGTCAACGGCAACGAGGCCGAGGCGCGGCGGCTCGCCCGCTTCGAGCCGCGCGGTCATACGCCGGGCGGCTATGTGCTGCGCGACGAAGAAGGCTCTGAAGACTTCCCGATGACCCTTGACCTCAGGCGGCCGGCGAGACTCTGATCGACCATGGCAAAGGGGAATCAAAGACGGGCGGGCGGCAGGCCGCGGGCGCAGGGCCTGCTGGAGCACTATCGGCCGATCGACGGCGTCGTCGACGAGATGGTCGACGCCACAGGCAATCCGCGCCCGGCCTGGCGGTCCTTCATCGAAGCTCTGGACGAATTGGGGGCTGAAACGCTCGGACAGCGCTTTGCCCGCGCCGACCAGTATCTGCGCGACGCCGGCGTCTATTACCGCGTTTACGACAAGGCCGGCGCCAACGAACGCGAGTGGCCGCTGGCGCATGTCCCGCTGCTGATCGACGAAAAGGAATGGGCCGAGATCAGCGTCGGCCTTGTCCAGCGCGTCGACCTGTTCGAGGCGATCCTCGCCGACATCTACGGGCCGAACCGGCTGATCGAGACCGGCATCCTGCCGGCCGGGCTGATCGCAGCCAGTCCGGAATATCTGCGCCCGGTCGTCGGGATCGGGCCGGCAAGCGGTCATTTCCTGCATATGGTCGCCTTCGAACTCGGCCGCGGCCCGGACGGCCGCTGGTGGGTGCTGGGCGATCGCACGCAGGCGCCGTCGGGCGCCGGCTTCGCGCTGGAGAACCGGGTCGCGACCACGCGTGCGCTTTCCGACATCTATGGCGAGATGCATGTGCACCGTCTTGCCGGCTTCTTCCGCCGTTTCCGCGATGCGTTGAACGGCATGGCGAAGGACTCGGGCGGCCGCGTCGCCATCCTCACGCCCGGACCGCTCAACGAGACCTATTACGAGCATGCCTATATCGCGCGTTATCTCGGTATCATGCTGCTCGAAGGCGAGGACCTGACCGTTTCCGGCGGCCGCTTGATGGTGCGCACCGTTTCGGGCTTGATGCCGATCGGCGTTTTGTGGCGGCGGCTCGATGCGGCCTTTGCCGATCCGCTCGAACTCAAGCCGGACTCGCAGATCGGCACGCCGGGACTGGTCGAGGCGATCCGACGCGGCACTGTCTCAGCGGTCAACGCGCTCGGTTCGGGCTTGGCGGAAACGCGGGCGCTGCTTTCCTTCCTGCCGCGGATTGCGCGCGAGTTGCGCGGCGAGGAGCTCAAGCTGCCGAACATCGCCACCTGGTGGTGCGGACAGCAGACCGAACGCGACCATGTACTGGCCAATGTCGACCGCATGGTGGTCGGTCCGGCGCTGTCTACGCGGCTCGCCTTCGAGGACGATGGCGCGACCAGGCTCGGCTCGGCGCTGTCGGCAGGGGAGCGGGCGGAGCTGGTCGCGCGGATCGAAGCCGATGGCGACGCCTTTGTCGGCCAGGAAGCGGTGACGCTTTCGACAACGCCGGTCTTTTTCGGTGGCCGGCTTGAGCCGCGGCCCGCCAGCCTGCGTGTCTATCTGGCGCGAACACAAGAAGGCTGGACCGTAATGCCCGGCGGCTTTGCACGCGTCGGCTTCTCGCTCGATCCGACCGCGATCGCCATGCAGCGCGGCGGCCAGGCGGCAGATGTCTGGGTGGTCAGCGACCGGCCGGTCGAGCGCGAGACGCTGCTGCCGCAGGAGCATGACAGCTTCACCCGCACCATGCCGGGCAGCCTGCCAAGCCGCGCGGCGGAGAACCTGACATGGCTCGGCCGCTATATCGAGCGCTCTGAAGACACGGTGCGCGTGCTGCGCGCCTATCACGTCAGGCTGGCGGAGACATCCGACCCCGAGATGCCGCTGCTCGCCGACATCAGGGACTATCTCGAACCGTTCGGCATCGAGGTCGAGACGGCGATCCCTCTGGGGCTGATCGGCATGCTGGACAGCGCCGTCTACAGCGCCGGCCAGATCCGCGACCGCTTCTCGCCGGACGGCTGGCTGGCGCTGAAGGACCTGTCGAAAACCATCCATAAATTCGCCGGCACCGTGGCTCCCGGCGACGACGCGACGCGGGCAATGACGGTCATGCTGCGCAAGCTTGCCGGCTTCTCAGGCCTGCTGCACGAGAACATGTACCGCTTCACCGGCTGGCGTTTCCTGGAGATCGGGCGACGGCTGGAGCGCGGCATCCAGATAGCCCGCACGCTGGCGCGGCTGACCGGAAACGGCGCTCCGGACGGCGCGCTCGACATGATGCTGGAAATCGGCGACAGCGTGATGACCCACCGCCGGCAATATCCGGTGCAGGCCGGCCGGCGCACGGTGATCGACCTGCTCGCGCTCGATCCGCTCAACCCGCGCTCGATTCTGTTCCAGCTCGAGCGGCTCAAGGCCGAGATCGGCATGCTGCCTTCGGTCGGCGGCGAGGGACATATGTCGCCCGCGGCGAAGGAAATCCTGCAGCTCAACACGGCGATTGCCGTGATGGAGCCCCACGACATGACCGCGAAGGTGCTCGACGATCTCGCCAACCAGATCGGCGATCTCTACAACAGCCTCGCCAGGGCCTATTTCGGTTAGATGCTTTACGACATCAGGCTCCACCTGCACTACGACTACGCCGCCGCTGCCGGCGGCGGCCGGCATCAGGTGCGCGTGCTGCCGCAGACGATTCCCGGCCTGCAGCGGGTTATCGCCGCCTCGCTGTCGTTCGAGCCGATGCCGGCCGAGCGGGCGGATTTTTCCGATTTCTTCGGCAACAAAGTCACCGCGATCGCCTTTCGCGACGCGCATGAGGAGCTCGACATCAGGATGAGCGCACGGGTGTCGGTGTCGCGGCCGGAACCCGGCCTCGACGTCTCGCCCGACATCCACGGCTTGAGGGCGGAACTCGACGCGGTTCGTTCGCTGTCGCCCAACGCGCCGCATCATTTCCTCGCCGCCAGCGATTACGCCGGCATCGATACGGCGATCACCGCCTATGCGCGGGAAAGCCTCGCCGGTTCGGCGGCCGCCACGGCGGTCGATCTCTGCAACCGCATCCACCGCGATTTCACCTATGACGGCAAGGCAACCACCGTGCAGACGCGCGCCAGCGATGCCTTCGCGCTGAAACGCGGGGTCTGCCAGGATTTTTCCCATATCATGATCGCCGGGCTACGTGGGCTTGGCATCCCCGCCGGCTATCTCAGCGGCTTCCTGCGCACCATCCCGCCCATGGGCAAGCCGAGGCTCGAAGGCGCCGACGCCATGCATGCCTGGGTGAAAGCCTGGTGCGGGCGCGATGCCGGCTGGCAGGAATTCGACCCGACCAACGGCATGCGCGCGAGCAACGACCACATCACGGTCGGATACGGCCGCGACTATTCCGACGTGGCGCCGATCGTCGGCGTCCTGAAGACCACCGGCGGCCAGGTCGGCGAGCAGGCGGTCGACGTCATCCCGGTCGCTGCCTGAAGGCGTACGATCGGTCGCGCGGGCTGCTTCTCAAATTGCGATCCGGCGCGCGGCACGTCGCGACCTCTACAATCATCTCGATCCCGGTAGCCTGCTGCAGCAGCTCGGCTACGATTATCTGGCGGATGAGTCGGGGGCGGTTCTGGAGGCAATTCCGGCCGGGCGGGACTATTTTCCCGCCCACACCGACGATGGTGGACTCTGGATGGCCGACGTGTCCGCCGACCGGCAAGGTTGAAGGGCGCGCTGTTGGGACGGTGGAACCAGCCGCCTATCGCGCGGCTTATCTACGGACCAGTTCCGTGGAGCCGTCATGCTGCAACGAGCACAATCGTCCTCCGACCGCCTGGCCGGTGGTGAGGAAATGCAAGGAAACGGCGCGCAAAGTTCGGCCGAGCGCGCCTCGCTAAGCTATGTCAGCGACGGCGATCCGGGCATCCGGCGCCTGAGAAAAGGCAAGGGATTTTGCTACGTCGGTCCGAACGGGAACGCGGTCAGCGCAGCGACGCTGGACCGCATCAAGGCGATCGTCATTCCGCCGGCGTGGACCGATGTATGGATCTCGCCCCACCCGAACGGCCATATCCAGGCGACGGGCCGGGATCAGCGCGGGCGCAAGCAGTACTGCTATCATCCGCAATGGACCGAGGAGCGGGACGGCGTCAAATATTCCAGTCTTGTTGCCTTTGCCGAGGCATTGCCCGATCTCCGGAGCCAGATCGATGCCGACCTGCGCCGGCACGGCCTGCCGATGGAACGCGTGGTCGCCGCGATCGTCCGGCTGCTCGACAACACCATGATCCGTGTCGGCAATGCCGCCTATGCCCGGGACAACAAGAGTTTCGGGCTGACCACGTTGCGCGACCGCCATGTCGATATCGAGGGATCGAGGCTGCGCTTCGCCTTCAAGGGCAAGTCCGGCAAGGAATGGAAGCTGAAGCTCGTCGACCGCCGCATAGCCAAGGTCGTGCGCGGCGCGCAGGGCCTGCCGGGCCAGACGCTGTTCCAGTATCTCGATGAAGGCGGTGATCGCCGGCCGGTGCGCTCCGAGGACATCAACCGCTACATTCGCGAGGCGTCCGGCCCGGAGTTCAGCTCAAAGCATTTCCGCACCTGGGGCGGCACCATTCATGCGGCATCGCTGTTTGCGCAGACGGAGTTGCCCGAAAGTGCTGCCCAGCGAAAGCGGGTGATGAACGGTATCGTCGACAAGGTTGCTGAACGGCTCGGCAACACGCGAGCCGTCTGCCGCCGGTGCTATATCCACCCACTCGTCTTCGAGGCGTGGGGCGAGGGGAAGCTGCTCAGTGAAATGGCGAAAGCCAACGAGCGAAAGCGTCTTATAACAGGCCTCGACGAGGAAGAGACGCTAGTGTTGAGGTGGCTCAAGGCGCATGGCTCCGATGAGCGGCAAGGGAACCGGATAAGCCTGTGATCGCCCTACAATTTTTTTATCGACCTTGTGTCGGGAAGGGTCCTACTGTCTCGTCCTTTGATATGGAAAGGACGCACCATGCTCTACGCCATCCTCTGCTACGCCTCCGAAGACGTCGTCTGCTCCTGGAGCAAGGAACAGGATGATGAGGTCATGGCAAAGCTCCTCAATGTCCAGGACAAATACGCCAAAGCAGGCCGGCTAGGACCTGTGGCGCGTCTCTTGCCGACCACCGCCGCGACGACCTTGAGAAAGGTCAAGGGCGAATCGATCGTGCTCGACGGCCCGTTCGCCGAGACCAAGGAGCAGTTTCTCGGCTTCTACACGCTCGAATGCCGCGACCTTGACGAGGCCGTCGAGTTCGCCCGCGAGCTCTCCGAGGTCAATCCGAGCGGCGGCTCCTACGAGATCAGGCCGATCTCCGTCTTCAATCCGACCAAGGTACCCGCATGACCGATCTTGCCTGGATCAGCAACGCGATCAGCACCGCCCGTCCGCAGGCGATGGGCGCGCTGCTGCGCTATTTCCGCGACCTCGACGCCGCGGAAGAAGCTTTCCAGGATGCATGTCTCAGGGCACTGAAGAACTGGCCGAAGAACGGGCCGCCACGCGATCCGGCGGCCTGGCTGATCTTCGTCGGCCGCAACAGCGGCATCGACGCGGTGCGCAAGCGCGCCAAGCAGGCGCCGATGCCGGAAGAGGACCAGATTTCCGATCTCGAGGATGCCGAAGGCGATATGGCCGAGCGGCTGGACGGCGCGCACTACCGTGACGACATCCTGCGGCTCTTGTTCATCTGCTGCCATCCCGACCTGCCGGCGACGCAGCAGATCGCGGTGGCGCTGCGCATCGTTTCCGGCCTCACCGTCAAGCAGATCGCGCGCGCCTTCCTCGTCGGCGAAAGCGCCATGGAGCAGCGCATCACCCGCGCCAAGGCGCGCATCGCCGACGCGGGCGTGCCGTTCGAGACACCGGGTGCGGTCGAGCGCTCGGAGCGGCTCGCGGCGGTCGCGGCGATGATCTATCTCATCTTCAACGAGGGCTACTCGACCAATGGCGGCGAGGCGCCGGCCCGCGCCCCGCTTTGCGAGGAAGCGATCCGGCTCGCCAGGCTGCTGCTCCGGCTGTTTCAGCAGGAACCCGAGATCATGGGGCTGACCGCGCTGCTTCTATTGCAGCATGCGCGCGCGCCGGCACGCTTCGACGAGAGTGGCGAAATCGTGCTGCTCGAGGACCAGGACCGGTCGCTCTGGAGCCGCAAGATGATCGACGAGGGGCTGGCCTTGGTCGACAAGGCGCTGCGCCATCGCAAGCCCGGCCCCTACCAGGTGCAGGCGGCAATCGCGGCGCTGCATGCGCGGGCGGCGACGCCCGAGGATACGGACTGGACCGAGATCGATCTGCTCTACGGCCTGCTCGAACAGATGCAGCCGTCGCCAGTGGTGACGCTGAACCGCGCCGTCGCGGTGAGCAAGGTGCGCGGCGCGGAGGCGGCGCTCGCCATGGTCGAGCCGCTGGAAGAACGGCTGGCGGGCTATTTCCACTTCTTCGGCCTGAAGGGCGGCCTGCTGATGCAGCTTGGTCGTGGCGAGGAGGCGCGCGTGGCCTTCGACCGCGCGATCGCCCTTGCCAACACCGCCGCCGAGGCAGCCCATATCCGCATGCATATCGATCGGCTGATCAAGGAGAGCGCCGGGACGTCGTCGATTCAGAAAGCACGCTGAGGATTCAGGTGATGCCGGCTCCGGCGCGCGTCCGCTCGATGAAGCCCGCGCCGCCTGATGCAAAGTTACCCTTTGCGAGACGCGCTCGCCGACACTGGTCGCTCCTCGTCATTGTCTTCGTATTGCGTTCAGCCGAGTTCCTGGGCGAGTCCGATGAGATGCCCTTCAGGCCCGCGGATGTAGCAGAGCCGATATGCGTCTTTATACTGGACTACTTCGCCTACGAGCTGCGCGCCGCGCTGGCGGAGCCTTTCAAGCGTCTCGTCGATGTCGTCCAAAGTGAACATGACGCGGAGGTAGCCTAGAGCGTTCACCGGGGCGTTGCGGTGATCCTCGACGACGGGCGGCGTGAGGAAGCGGGAGAGCTCGAGCCGGCCGTGACCGTCCGGCGTGCGCATCATGGCAATCTCGACGCGCTGATCGCCCAGTCCGGTGACGCGTCCGGCCTATTCTCCTTCGATCGTGGCCCGCTCTTCGAGCTCGAGGCCAAGCTCGCGAAAGAAATCGATCGTCCCTGCGAGGTCGTCGACGACGATTCCTATGTTGTCCATCCGTTTGAGCGCCATGCGCCCAATCTAAAAGGTGTCGTCTAGTCTAACAAGGGACCCAACGCCTAACGGGTTATGCTGCGACTACAAATGGCGGCTTCCTGCGCTTCCGGCCTTCGCCGGCCGAAGCACTCATGAATGGTCGTGGCAGTTAAAGCTACGGCCGGCGTAGGCCGGTGCTCGCGTACTTTAAGTACGCTCCGCTCCGATTCTTGGACCCGCCCGGTTTGGTCGCTTCGCGCCCGTCTTCGACTCCGGCTCGGCCTGACCTGAATCTCAACACGCCCCGGTCCACTGCCTGGCCCAATTTTGCGTGCAGGGCTTGGACCATGCCGGGGTGGCGGTTTTTTCCTGAAACGAGTAATGCCACGCCATCAAAAGCGCCTGGACGTGCCGTATGGCACGGCCAAAGGCATGGCGCAGGGCTTCCACCCGCGCCATATCAACGGCGGGATCTGAAAGGGATAAAAATGACGATAGCCAAGGAAACGGCCTCACTTCTGGAGAAACTGGGCGTCGCCAAGGGTGCGCTTTCCGGCGGCGACCTCATCGTGCACAGCCCGGTGACGGGCGAAGAGATCGCGGCGCTGAAGACGAACTCGCCGGCCGATGCGGCCAAGGCCATCGATACCGCCCACAAGGCGTTTCAGGCCTGGCGGCTGGTGCCGGGACCGAAGCGCGGCGAGCTGGTGCGCCTGCTCGGCGAGGAACTGCGCGCGCATAAGGCGGAACTCGGCCGGCTGGTGTCGATCGAGGTCGGCAAGATCCCGTCGGAGGGCCTTGGCGAAGTGCAGGAGATGATCGACATCTGCGATTTCGCCGTCGGCCTTTCCCGCCAGCTCTACGGCCTGACCATCGCCACCGAGCGCCCCGGCCACCGCATGATGGAAACCTGGCATCCGCTCGGCGTCGTCGGCGTGATCTCGGCCTTCAACTTCCCCGTTGCGGTGTGGTCGTGGAACGCCGCGCTCGCCTTGGTCTGCGGCGACGCCGTGGTGTGGAAACCGTCGGAAAAGACGCCGCTGACGGCGCTTGCCTGCGAGGCGATCTTCAAGCGCGCCGTCGAGCGTTTTGGCGCCGACGCGCCGGAAGGCCTGCTCCAGGTGCTGATCGGCGACCGCGCCGTCGGCGAGGTGCTGGTCGACCATCCGAAGGTGCCGCTGGTTTCGGCCACCGGCTCGACCCGCATGGGCCGCGAGGTCGGC